>JBBRWC010000018.1:0-49455 GCA_038246255.1 Planctomycetota bacterium | reverse complement strand
TGGGCGCATTAAACCGGGTGGTCAATTTTTGTTCCGCTCAAGACCGAATAGCCAAGTGGTAGAGCGACACGAGCGTTGCCCATCAGAAGTTTCCCGCGGCTGTGTTCTTAGGCGAGACTTCTGCCTGCATGACCTTCCCTGGCCAACTTGGACACCGCAGATCGCGCGGATTGCGCGAGAATGTCCGCTATGCCGAGAAGAGCCCGACGCACCTATACCCCTGAACAAAAAGCTGACGCTGTCCGCCTGGTCCGCGAAACCGGCAATCTGGCCAAGGTCGCACGCGACCTCGATCTGACGGCGAGTTCGCTTCACAGTTGGATGAAGCAAGCCGAAATCGACGAAGGTCGCGGCCCCGAAGGAGCCCTGACGAGCCAGGAACGCGAGGAGCTGACCAGGCTCCGTCGCCAGGCTCGCACGCTCGAGCTGGAGCGTGACTTCGCAAAAAAAGCCTCGGCCTTGCAACGCCCGAGGATCTGGATCGGCTTACGCGCTGATCGAGGCGCAGAAGGTCACCTACCCGATCGCGGTGATGTGCCGCGTGCTCGGGGTCTCCCGCAGCGGATGGTACGCCTGGTCCAATCGGGTCAGACCGAGCGAACGCGACATTCAGGAGGCCAAGCTGCTGGCGCAGATTCGGCAGATCCATGCCGCGAGCCGCGGAACGTATCGGGGGGTATGGCTTCCACGCGGCCACGTTCGGCTTGTTCGCGATCGCGTGCAAGTTGGCGAAGAGCGCGTCGCCCGCCTTATGCGTCAGGACGGCCTGCAGGGGCGGGTCCGGCGCAGATCATCGACTTGGCGACGCGGAAGATTGTCGGCTGGTCGATGGCGACCCACATGCGAACCGAGCTGGTGGAAGCTGCGCTTCGAAATGCGCTCGGCGCTCGGACGCCCGCTGCGAGGTTGGTGCACCACTGCGATCGAGGCTCCCAGTACGCGAGCCGTGCTTACCGCAAGCTGCTCGCGTTGCACGGCATCGAATGCAGCATGAGCCGAACCGGGAACTGCTACGACAACGCCGTGATCGAGAGCTTCTTTGGAACCTTCAAGCAGGAATGGGCCCATCAACACCAGTGGTTAGGGCGCGCCGATGCTCGGCCCGCGACGCACGACGACATCGAGGTCTTCTACAACCGCCAACGGCTCCATTTGGCGCTTGGGTACAAGACCCCGGCCGAGGCCGACTCGGACGTGGCGTGATGGGGATCGCTCAACCACGCTCGAGCTGCGGTTGCCTTGAATGTTTCGGCCGGCGCGGAGCGCGTGCGCGTTATTCGGACGGGGGCCCGCGCGGGGGTGTGTCGCTCCACGTGAACAGCGGCATCCGCAAGGAGAGGCGGATCGCGGCCAGGCGCAGGCCGAACGCGCCGAGCGCTCCCACGATCAGTGCCACGTCGACGGGGCCGCCGAACTCGACGATGCCGAGGAAGAGGAGCGATCCGACGAGCGAGCAGGTCGCGTAGACCTCGCCGCGCATGACGAGCGGGGGATCGCCACACAGGACATCACGCAGGATGCCGCCGACGATGCTCGTCACGATCCCCATCACCACGGCGACAATGTCGTCGGCGCCCGCGAGCAGGGCGCGCTGGGTCGCAAGCACGCTGAAGAGGGCGAGTCCCGCGGCGTCGGCGTAAACGAGCGCGGGTTCGATCCGGCTAATGCGCCGCTGCCACACCATCGTCGCGGACGCCGCACCAAACGCAATCCACAGGTACGTCGTGTCCCCGACCCAGAGGATGGGTTGCACGTCCAAGATCAGGTCGCGCAGGGTCCCGCCACCCAACGCCGTCACCGCTGCGACGAGGACAACGGCCACGAGGTCGAGCTTCTTGCGTCCCGCGCTGATCGCGCCAGAAACGGCGAACACCGCCACACCCAGGTAGGACAAGTATTCGAGCATTGACCGTGCCGCGCAGAAACCGCGCATCGCTCCGTGGGCCGAAGGTTAGCGGCCCGGCGCTGCACACGCTCCACGGGGCGGACCGTCCCTGGGACGGATGGGACGAATTCGTGGCGCAACTCCCATCAACCGCTCGCAAAGCGTGACGCTGCCGAGAACGAGTGACAGCGCTGGCCCCACCGCGGGCACGGGAACCGCCAAACGGCCTCAAACCGGACGGCGCTTCGGCCTGTTGGCGCTGTCGTTCCTCGCTGTGTCCGGGCTGACCGCGGGGTACGCCCTCGCGGTGGCCCTGCGACCGTCGAGCGCCGCGCAACGCGAAACCGCCGTCACGCGGCTCGTGGTCGACGTCGGATCGAAGATCGAGCGGGAGGTTTTGGCCATCGCCGACGCCACGCAGCGTCGCACCCTCGCGATCGCGCGCGACCCCGCTCTTGGTGCGGCGCTCCTCGGGCGCGACGACGGCGGGCTCGCGGAAATGTGCGACAGGGGTGTGCGCGGGGGCCCGGGCGCCGATGCGGTGCTGATCTTCGACGCCGCGGGTGAGCTTGCGGCGACGAGCACCGTCCGCGCCGACGGCAGCGTCCTGGGCGTGGCGAGCGTCCGCCTGCGGCCGGAACGAGTCGCCGCAGTGCTCGACGTGCCCGTCATGACGGATCTCGGCGGCGAGGCGACTTTTGCGGCGGAGTCGGGCGAACAGTTTGACACCCGTTTCGTCCCGAGTTCGAAACCCGTGACGGACGGGGATAGCCTGCGCCTCGCACTCGCCGCCGGTATCGCACGCAGCGGTGTGCGGCACGCCATCGCCGTGCGCGACGGCGCATACGAGGCGGTGTTCGCCATGCCCCAGGTGCGAACCCTGGCGGGGGCCGGCGTGGTCACGATGATGCGGCTTCCGGCGACAGCGGTGGCCGCGATTGAACGCAAGGTGCGTCGCGTGCGCGCGGCGCAACCAGGCATGCTCGCCGTGTTGCTCGGTTTGCTCGGCGCGCTGTCGTGGACGACGGCGAATCGCACGCGCCGGCGCGCTGAGTTGGCGCTTTTGCAGCGACGCTACGAAGCCGCGGTCGCGAGCACCAGCGACGGGCTGTGGTCCGTGGATGCCGTTTGTGCACATGGACGACCGCGAAGCGACCCTTGGTGCCGCGCAGGCGCTGGCGCGCGGCGAACTGGTTCACGGGTTCGAAAACCGGTTTCAGTGCCGCGACGGCGGATACCGGTGGCTTTCGTGGAACTCGCGGTCGAACCCAGAGAGCCGCACGATTTTTGCCGTGGCGCGCGATGTCACGGAGGCAAAGGACCGTGCGTCCGAGCGCGCCCACTACGCAGGCCTCCTCGAAGCATCCCACGCGGCTCTTGAGCAAGCGCAAGAAGTGGGGCGCCTTGGGAGTTGGCAGCACGATCTCGCGAGCAGTAAAGTTCTTTGGTCGAAGCAAATCTTCGCGCTGTTCGGCCGCGATCCGAGCCTTGGGCCGCCGGACTATCAGGGTGTGCTCGACATCTACCACCCCGACGATGCAAAGGTGCTCGACAGGGCGGTGCGACGTGCGGCGGAGGAGGGCGAACCTTACACGGTAACCCTGCGCACGCGAGTTCCCCATGGCAGAGTTCGCTACGTGCGCGGCGAGGGACGTGCGCGGCGCGCTGCCACAGGTAAAGTGGTCGAGCTGTTCGGTACCGCGGTGGATGTGACCGCCGAACTCGAGCGCGAAGTCCAACTGCGGGAAGCGCGCATTGCCGCGGAGGACGCAAGCCGCGCGAAGAGCGAGTTTTCGGCCAACGTGAGCCACGAAATTCGTACTCCGATGACGGCGATCTTGGGTTTTGCGGACTTGCTCGAGGAGGCGGACCAGGGGGCGAACGACGCCGATCGCCGCGCGGACATTCGACGCACGATTCGGCGCAACGGCGAACACCTCCTATCGATCCTCAACGACGTGCTCGACCTTTCGAAAGTCGAGGCGGGTCGCATGGGTGTCGAGACCATGGACGTCGATCTGGGCGATCTTCTGCGCGACGTCCGGCATTTGATGTCGGCTAAAGCGGAGTCAAAAGGTTTGCGTGTCGACGGCGCGGCTCGCACCCGCGTGCCGCGTGCCGCGCGCCGCGCGCCGCGCGTCGTGCGCTCCGACGCGCTCCGACGCGCTCCGCCTGCGGCAGATCCTTGTCAACCTGCTCGGCAACGCGATCAAGTTCACGCTGGAGGGCCGCGTCGACGTGCGGCTTGAATACGACGTTTTGGCCGAACAACTGCGTGTGAAAATCGAAGACACCGGCATCGGCATCGGGGTTGAGCAGCGGGCTCATCTGTTCACTGCGTTCTCCCAGGGCGACCCGAGCACCACGCGTCGCTTCGGTCGCTGGTTGATGGGTGCCGCAGAGCCCTCGCTTGCGCCCGCACCGCGCGCAGCCCCGGCGAGTCCACTCAGGCCGGAGCCGGAGGTGGTGCCGGCGGGGCGAAAGACAGCGCCACCTGGGATCCGTAGAGCGGGTAGTCGATCCGAACGCGGTATCCGCGGAAGCGGCTCGCGTCCCATCCCGTGCGCGCGAACACGTGGCGCAAGAGGTCGGCGTAGCGCGGAGCGCCCGCCGCGCGCAGGCGCGCGGGACCCGTGCCCAGGTGCGTGATCATTTCGAGCAGGTCCAAGCGGTCGACATCCCGCGAGCGGTCGTTGACGTCCGCGACGCCGTTGAGCGCGGTGTCGTAGATCGCAAGCTCCGGCTCCGCACCCGGGTACACCTCCGTGTGCACGAGCACGTCGAACACCAGACCGCGGGCTGGGGTGGAGATCTCGCTGAAGACGTATCCACGTCGGCCGAGCTCCGGCGGCACAAAGCGCTGGATCTCGCGGAAGTTCGCCTCCGCGAGGATCAGGTCGACCTCCGATCCGGGCCCGAACTCGTCGCCGCCCAAAAGGTAATGCACCACCTCACCCGATTGCTGCACGTCGAGCCGCGCCGGCCGGGCTGTACAAAAATCGTCGAGCCGCAGGCTTTCGAGGTCGGAAACCGGTTTGCCCTCCAGAGTCGAAGGGCGGCGGGCGTTGGCTTCGGTGGAAAAACGCCGCGTCGCAAACTGGATCGGCGCGCCCGGTCGCAGACGGCGCAGGCCGAGGAGGCCGAACACCCACACGATGTCGACGTGCAACCCGTCGTCCGACGGGTGCAGGAGTACCGTGGACAGGTTGAGCTCCGCGGTCACGCCCTTGATCTGGCTCAGCGCGCGCCATGCCGTTTGTTTGGAGCGCAGCTCCGCCTCGCGCCGCGCTTCGGGCACGTAGGCCGCGAGGATGGCGTCGAGGTAACCCCGGTCGCCGAGTTGGGAGCGGATCAGCTCCGCGAACCCGTCGACGGCGGCCTCGGCCGCGGCAACACGCTCAAGGGGCGCACCTTGATTCCGCGCGGCGCGCACGAGCCGCGCGAGGGGGACGGGGCCCGGCAGGTGGTGCAGGACGAGGTACGGGTCGCCCGAGCGCAGCGCCTTGAGCAGGCGGCTCGTCAGAACTTTGTCCAGCCCGAGTCCCTCTGCCAGCCGCTGGGGGCCACCCTGGGCGGCGGGGAGATGCGCGAGGAGGGCCGAAAGTTGGGTCTCCAGCGCTCGCCCTACGTCGGCGAGCCGCGTCTCGAGCGCGGGCGGTGTCTCAAGCGCGGACGGCGATACGGCGGGATCGAGCGGGGTCATGGTGGGCGCGGGGGGGGGGCGAGGCAGTGTGCCAAGTCGAAGCGACCGGCGGCCCAGCCCGCGTCCGGCGCTGCAGCGGGGTATGGGGATCCTATGGAAGTTTCCTGGAAACTTCCAGGTATCGCTGCGTTAGGGTTGCGAGCCGCCGTCGGGGGATGCACTTCGTGTGTCTCCCGCGACCGCTGGACCCGATTCAACGGCCTAAACTTCGATCCCATCCCCAATCCCCGAAAGGACCCCATGAAAGCCCTCCTTGGCCTCGCCGCGCTGGCGCTCTTCGCGACACCCGCGGTGGCTCAGCTCGGAACCCCCATCAGCCTCGGCCCGTTCGGCGGCAACCTGCTCGCCGTCGACGTGGACCCCGTCGCGCCCCAGACGCTGCTCGTCTCGACCTGGCAGGACGGCCTCCTGCGATCGACGAACGGTGGCAACGCTTTCGCCAGCTTCCAACCCGTCGGCCTGCCGGTCGGATTCGGCCTGTTCGTCGCGCGGTTCCTGCGCAACCCCAATGACATCGGCGAGCTCATCGCGCTCGCTGGCACGGGTGTGTACCGCTCGACCGACGGCGGCTTCAACTGGACGCAGAGCCTGGTGCCCGCGACGAACGACCTGCGTTGGGCCGCGGTCCAGCCGGGCGGCGACGTGTGGCTCGCGAGCACGAATGCCGAAGTTTGGCGCTCGGACGACGACGCCGCGAGCTGGTCGCTCGTGTTCAACGGATCGAGCCTGGGCCAGTTGGTTTTCGCACCCAGCGATCCGACGCGCGCCTACCTGGCGTCGTTCAACGGCCTGCGGGTCAGCACCGATGCCGGCGCGACCTTCAACGCCGCCGGCGCCGACACGACCTGGCTGAAGGGTGTAGCCGTTGCGCCGGGCAACGCCAACACCGTGTTCGCCGGTGGCCTCCAGGGCCGCATCAAAAAAAGCACAAACGGCGGCCTCACCTGGAGCGACACGCTGCTCGGCACTTCCTCTTCGATCGAGTTTTTCGAGTGGGACACGTTCATCCCGGGCCGGTTGTGGGCCGGTCTGCTCGATCGTCTCTACATCACCGACAACCAGGGCGCGTCGTGGACCTTCGCGAGCCAGGGCCTGCCCCCGAGCCAGCCGATCGTCACCGACCTCGCGTTCGGTTCCAACGGCACCCAGTACCTCTCGACGGAGGACGGCTTCTTCCGCGCGACGGGCGGTGTTCCCCCGTGGGTGCTGATCGGCGTGCCCAGCGTGAGTATGTTCGACGCGGCGATAGCCGCTCCCGGGGGCAAGCGCCTCGCCACGAACAACCGCGGAGTTTTTGCGAGCGCCGGTCCGTTCGCGCCCATGCAGCCCACGGGCTGGGTGTTCGACTTCGGCGCGCACACCAACAAGGTGGTCGTCGACCCCAACAATCCCGACCGCTGGATCCTCGGCGGGGTGGGCGCGTTCTTCGACAACGCGACGGTGCGCATCGCGACCAACAACGGCGCCACGATCCAAACGCCGCTCGAGTCCTTCGGCGCGGGCCAGGTTCGCGGGCTCGCGCTCGATCCGATCGGCTCCACTCAAATGCTCGCGGGCATGTACCCCGCGGACTTCGGCCAACCGGGCCTCGCGCGCAGCACGGACCTTGGCGCTGCGTGGATTCCCGTCGCGGGATCCGCGGGCTGGGCGACGACGGCGATCGCCTACGACCCGTTCACGGCGGGCCGCGTGCTCGCGCTCCAGGGCCTGACGGGCAACATCCGCGAATCCTCGGACGGCGGGCTCACCTGGAGTGTGCTGCCCGGTTGGAGCATCGGGGGCACGCCGTGGATGTTGCTTGCAGATCCGGTGCAGCCGGGTGTGTTCTACGGCGCGGACGATGGAGCCGGCCTGCAGCGTTCGCTCGACGGCGGTGTCACCTGGAGCACCCTGGTCGAGAGTTCGAACGAGCGCTCCGACATCGCTTTCCACCCGTCGATCCCGGGGCTGTTCTGGTTCAGCAACGGCGACGGCCGTGTGCGCGTCACGACAGACGGCGGCTCGACCTTCGCGAACGCGTTCACGGCGTCGCCCGCGGGTGTGCTCGCCGCGGGGCTCGACCTTGATCGCTCGACCGGCGGGCTCTTGATCGCGACCCTCGGCAGCTCCGCATGGGAGCTGTTCGGCGCGTCGCCGTACATCGACCTTGGTGGAGCCAGCGTCGGAGCGGGCGCGTTCACCCCGCGCCACTTCCCGTCGGGCCCGCTGGCCCAACTGGGCAACGGCGGTTGGGTGCTTGAAGTGGACCGACTGGTCGGCGGAGCGCCGCTGATCTTGCACCTGGGCCTCTCGAACCTCGGCCTGCCCCTTGCGGGCGGTGTCCTTGGGACGGGCGAACCCACAGTGCTGGCGCTCAGCGCGGTTGCGGGTGGCGCGCCGGGCGCACCCGGCGCGGGCAGCTTCGCGGTGGGGCTCCCGATCCCCTCGGTGCCTTCGCTGGCCGGCCTGGACCTCTTCACCCAGGTGTTTGCCTTCGACGCCGCGAGCCCGTTCTTCGTCGTCCTGTCCAACGGACTGCGCACGAAGATCCTGCCCTGATCGCAGGCATCCGCACGGGATTCCGACCGCCCATCCGGTGCCAAGAGCGCCGGGTGGGCGGTTTGCATTCAGCCCAGCTCGAATCCGACCCTGTCCCGCAGCCACGCGCGACCCATTCGGCGGGTGCTGCGTGGATCGCGCGCGCGATGTCGAACCGCGTGATCCGCTCCGGGTGAGACCCGCGCGGGCCGGCCAGTCGCGCGTGGCCGTGCGCGCCGCGGCGTCCGAGTGGCCGCAGCGGCGGTTACCATCGCGGGCATGGAAGCCACGCTTTACTTCCGGCCCGGGACATGCGCCCTGTCCGAGATCATCGTGCTCGAGTGGATCGGACAACCCTATCGCCTGGTGCGGGTCGAAAAGGACCAAACGACGCTGCCCGCATTCCGCGCGATGAGCCCGCACGGCACGGTGCCGGTCATGCGCTTTGGCGACGTTGTCGTCTACGAGAACAATGCCCTGCTCGCGCATCTTGCGGACACCAACCCGCAGCTCGAGCTCGCGCCGCCCGCCGGGACGAGCGAGCGCGCGCTCTTGAATCAGTGGCTGAGCTACCTGGACTCGGGCTTTCACGTCGCCCACTACCCGATCTTTAAGACCGGCAAGTACGCACCCGACGAGAAGTTGCACCCCGTCCTCGTCGAAACGGCGAAGGAGCGTGTCGCCGAGCACCTGAAGTTCGTCAACACCCACCTCGAGGAGCTCAACCACTTCCTGTTGGGGCGCCGAACGATCCTCGACGCTTACTTCGTGGCGATCGGCCGCTGGGCGCGGCGCTGGTTCGACTACGCGGACCGCTTCCCGGCCGTCGACCGTTTCCTCGTCCGCATGGACCGCGACAACGGGATTAGGCGGGCAAAAGCTATTGAAGTGGGGGAGCTCGAGGCCCCCAGCGGCGCGCTGGAGCGGCTCGAGGCCTTTTCCGCGTAGCCTTTTACGCAAAACGTGCTCATGGAGCTTTGTGCTGCGGCCCGAGGCTTCCCGCCGCGGCGCCGCCCTGCTATCTTCTTCCCCCCTCCCCTTCGGAATCCCCGGGGCCCGCCGCGGCCTGACCGGTCCAGCGTGCGCTGGGCGAGGCGCCTCCGGGATCGACCGCATACCCCAAGCCCCACGCGGCGCCGCACACGCGGGCCGCCCAAGAAAGCCATGTCCCGCGTCTGCGAAGTCACCGGTCGGAAAACGCGCTTCGGCGGCTCCATCGCCCGCCGCGGTTTGGCCAAGTCGAAGGGCGGCGTCGGTATCAAGACCACCGGCCACACGAAGCGCACCTTCAAGCCGAACATCCAAAAGATCCGCGTCGTGATGCCCGACGGCACCGTTGAGCGTCTGCGGGTGTCGACCAAGGTCATCAAGACGGGGTTCCTCGAGCTCGCGCGCGGCGGCAAAGTGCTGCGCTTCCCGCTGGTCAAGGCCGTCCGCAAAGCCAAGACATCGTCCTGACCGCCGTCCTCCCCTTCGCCCCCGACCGCCCCGTTCGCCCCGTTCGCCCCGTTCGCCCCCGCCCCGTTCGCCCAAAGGGCCGCAAATCCCGTGAAGATCAAAGAGCGCTTCATCTTCCTCGTCTGCAACGAGTGCAAGAACCGGAACTACACGACGCACAAACGCCAGAAAGCGGCGTACAAGCTCGAGAAGAAGAAGTACTGCCCCTTCTGCCGGCACCACACCGACCACAAGGAACGCAAGCTTTGACCTTGGGCCCTGAGCGCCCGCCCGCGCGCTTCCGCCCGATCGGTTGAGCTTCGCGCCGCCGCTCCTTCCGTCCGCCGCGGACCGCACCTTCAATAGGGGTGCGGTCCGCGCGCCGTTCAGGCGAGCACTTGCCGCAGGAATCCGCCGATCGCGCGGATCTCCGCGGGGCACACCTGGTGTTGCATCGGGTACTCGTGCCACACCACGTCGTAGCCGTGGCGCTCGAGTTCGAGTCGCGCCGCCCGGCCGCGTTCCACCGGAACCATCGGATCCGCGCTGCCATGGCACAGCAAGAACGGCGTGGGGCGGTTGGCCGGCGCCGCTTCCTTCTCAAGGTGCGCGGCGCGGGGCAGCCACGTCGAGAGCGCAATCACTCCTGCGAGCCGCGCATCGAACCGCAGTCCGAGGTGGAGCGCGATCGCTCCGCCCTGGCTGAAGCCCGCCAGCACGATTCGCTCGGCCGGTATGCCGCGCTCCATTTCGCGCTCGATCAACGCGCGCACCCGCGCCGTGGAATCGAGTACACCGTCCTCGTCCTCGCGTCGGTTGAGGTCGAGGCCGGTGATGTCGTACCACGCGCGCATCGGCATGCCGCCGTTGAGCGTGACGGGACGCACCGGCGCGTGCGGAAAGACGAAGCGCACACCCAGATCCTTCACACCGAGTTCCGGAACGATCGGCTCAAAGTCGTGGCCATCGGCCCCGAGGCCGTGCAACCACACCACGGCGCAGCGGACGGAGGTGTTGGGGATGACTTCGACGGCGGGGAGCAGTTGGTCGGCCATGTTCGTGGGGACGTGTGGGGACCGGCGGCGGATAACGCGTAGGATAGGGCGCAACCGCCGCGACCTCCACGCCATGCTCGCCCAACGACTGCTGAAGGAACGGATCGAGTTCCTGATCGAGGGCCTGAATCCCGAGCAGCGCGAGGCCGTCGGCACGACCGAGGGACCGGTCCTCGTGCTCGCGGGCGCGGGCAGTGGGAAAACGCGCGTCGTGACGGTGCGAGCGGCGCACCTTCTGACCTTGGGTGTGCGGCCCGAGAACGTCCTGTGTGTCACGTTCACGAACAAGGCGGCGCGCGAGATGCAGGAGCGCGTCGAGGACATCGTCGGCAAGGAAGCCGCGGGCCTGTTCACGATCGGCACGTTCCACAGCTACTGCCTGGCCCTGCTGCGCGAACACTCCGCGCGACTGGGCTTGGGCGAACGGTTTGCGCTCGCCGACGAAGCGGACCAGCAGTCGGGCCTGAAGCAGGTGTTGCGCGAGCTGCGTGTCCCCGAAACCACGATTCGGCCGCGGGACCTCGCTGGCAAGATCGGCCTGTTAAAAAACCGCCTGATCACTCCCGAGGCGTTCCTCGAAACGGCGGGCGACGACATGGACGAGCTCGTCGGTCGCGCCTACATCGGTTACCAGAAGTGGCTGCGACGCAGCCGCGCGCTCGATTTCGACGACCTTTTGCTCGAGGCTCTCAAGCTCCTCGCGGAGCACGCGGACGTTCGCGCCGTCGAACGCAAGCGCTGGCGCTATTTGCAGGTGGACGAGTACCAGGACACGAACGCGCCCCAATACGAGATCGTGCGCCAACTGGCCGGGCCCAAGGGGAACCTCTGCGCGGTGGGCGACGACGACCAATCCATCTACGGTTGGCGCGGCGCGGACGTGCGCAAGATCCTGGGGTTCGAGCGCGATTTCCCCGGGGCCGCGGTGATTCGGTTGGAGACGAACTATCGCTCCAGTCCGGAGATCCTCGCCGCGGCCAACAAAGTCATCGCCAACAATCCAAGCCGCCACCCGAAGACGTTGCGCGCCCACCTGCCATCGGGCGAACCTGTCACCGCGTTCACGGCCGAGGACGACCTCGCCGAAGCGGATCACATCGCGCGCGAGGTCCACAGCCTCGTCGAAGCGCGGCAGTTGCGCTTCGCCGACGTCGCGGTGCTCTTCCGCACGGCGACCCAGCCGCGTGTCTTCGAAAGCCAGTTCCGCGCCCGCGGAGTGCCGTACACCCTCGTCGGCGGGATGAGTTTTTTCGACCGCAAGGAAGTGCGCGACCTCGTCGCCTACCTGCGGCTCGGCCTTGACTCAAAGGACGAGTCCGCGCTGCTGCGTGTGATCGATCGTCCGCCGCGGGGCATTGGCAAGTCCAGCGTCGACCGCGCGCTCGAGCATGCGACGCTGCAGGGATTGACGGTGGCCGATGTGCTGGTCGAACACGCCACGGCAGCGCGTGTGCTCGACGGTGCCGCGCGCTCTGCACGCGCCATGCTCGCCTCGATCGCCGAATGGGCCGCCCAGCCGATGGGCAAGGAACTTCCCGGCCGGATCGAGGAACTGATCGAGCGGGTTGGCTACCGCAGCGAGGTCGATCGTGCATACCCGGACGAGGCCGAGCGCACGAAGCGCTGGCGCGCGGTGGACGACCTGGTCGAGATGGCGCGGCGTCACGTGCGTCGCGCAAAACGACCAAGCCTGCAAAAGTTCGTCGACGAGCTGACGCTCGACACCTCCAGCGATTCGAAGAAGGACGGCGAACGGCCCGACCGCGTGACACTGATGACGCTGCACGCCGCGAAGGGCCTCGAGTTTCCGCGTGTTTACCTCGTGGGCCTCGAAGAGGGCATCTTGCCCCACGCACGGTCCGCGAAGGAAGAGCGCGAAGGGGGCAGCGCGATCGAGGAAGAGCGCCGACTGTGTTATGTCGGCATCACCCGCGCGATGGAGAAGTTGATCCTTAGTTGGTGCGGATCCCGCGCCCGCGGCGGGGGCCGTGTGGAGTCCCACGTGTCGCGCTTCGTGTATGAGATCAAAGGCGAGCGGCCGCCCAAGGGCTGGTTGGCGGCGGGAACGAGCGCTCCGCCGACCCAAGCCGCGAAGGTTGCGAAAAAGCGCGCCGCGCGCCGCAAGCGATGAGCGCCACCAAGGACATCGCAGCGCGCCCGCCCGTCGCGCTGACGATTTCCGGATCGGACCCCTCCGGGGGCGCGGGACTGCAAGCGGACCTCAAGGTCTTCGCAGCCCACGGTGTTTACGGCATGGCCGCGGTCAGCCTGATCACCGTGCAGAACACACGCGGTGTCCGTGCGGTCGAAGGTCTCGATGCGGACCTTGTCGTAGGGCAGGCCGCCGCGTGCGCTGAGGACATCCCTCCGAGCGCGATGAAAACCGGATCGCTAGGGTTTGCGCCGGTCGTTCGCGCCGTCGCACAGTGGTACGGCCAGCTTGCGGGGCCTCCGATTTTGATCGTCGATCCGGTGCTGGTCAGCAAACACGGCGACCCGCTGGGCGATGCGCTCACGGTGGCCGCGTTCGCGCGCCATCTCGTGCCCCACGCCGGACTCCTCACCCCGAACCTCTTCGAAGCGGCAGCGCTGCTTGGGGAAACACGCGCGCCCGACGTGAGCCCCGCCGGACGGCGCCAGCTTGCGCAGGGCCTGCTCGAGCTTGGGGCACGCGCCGTGTTGCTCAAGGACGGCAGCGGCTCAGGCACGACCGTCCAGGATCTCTTGGTGGTCCGCGGAGCCGCGCCCTGCCCGTTCGAGCGGCCGCGTATTCGCACACGCTCCACCCACGGCTCGGGCTGCGCGCTTTCCGCCGCCATCACCGCCCGATTGGCGCGCGGCGAGCCGCTGGAAAAGGCCGTTGCGGCCGCCCTGGGGTGGATCCACCGCGCGATCGCGGCCGCACCGGCGTTGGGCGGCGGCCGCGGCCCCCTCGCCCTGGGGCTCGATCCGGGCGCGGGCGACTAGCCCGGGTCATTGATCAGGTTTTCGAGCAGACGAGCCCAAGTGCCGCCAGGCGACGAAAGACGGCCGAAGGCCGCCGGTTGGGCTCGTCCGCTCGAAAACCTGATGAATAACCCGGGCTAGAATGCCCGCCGTCGGCGCGCCGTTCCAAGCGCCCCTTCGACCCCAGCCCCCACGACGCCCCCAGGAGCCCCCGTTGAAGCGCGAGATCGAGTTCATGCCCGTCAAGACGCTGGTCTTTGACGATGCGCGCGAAGCCATGTTGTCCGTCGTGCGCGAAATGGGCAATTGGATCCGCACGAAGCGCTATCAGCGCGGCAACGCGGTGCTCGGGTTCTATTCCGGCGCGCCGATGGACTTCCTCGCGAAGGAGCTGATCCGCCTGTCGGGCATCGAGGAGAAGGGCGGCTTGCCCGTGTCGGATCTCAAGACGTTCGAGCTCGGCGAGTTCGTCGGCCGCTCGCCCGCGGAGCCTGGTTCGATGCACCAGTGGCTGCGCCAGCACCTCTTTGACCAGTGGGGTGCGCGCGAGGAGAACATCCACTTCCTCGACGGCAGCGTGGGGGAGGCGGACCTCGCCGCCCACATGCAGGCGTTCGAGGCCGCGCTTGCCGCGTGCGATCCGATCGACATCCTGCCCGTGCCGATGGGATCGAGCGGTCGGTTGGGTTTCCACAAACCGGGCAGCGACCCCGCCGCGCGCACGTCCATTGTCGAGCTGGACGAGGTCACGCGGCGCGAACTCGCGACGGACCATCCCGGCCTGGGTGAGATCCCGGCGCGCGCGATGGGGCTCGGCCTCGGCACGATCCGCTCCGCGAAGCGCATCCGCGTGCTCGCTTTTGGCGCCGACCGCGCTGCGGCGGTGCACCGTGCGCTCACGTCCAGTCAGGACAAGGACGCGCCGCTTTCGTGCCTCTTTGGGCACAAGGACTGCCAACTCTTGCTCGACTCTGCCGCGGCCGCCGAGCTCGGCTGATCGCTCCGCGAGCGCTGCCGGCCGCTGCGCTCCAACGCCGCCAGGCGATGGGCCAGAAGGCAACTGACCGCTACTTCGCTTAGGCCGTGCCGATTCCTTTCAAGCGGTCAGACTTTGATGTTCTTGAAAGCCACGAGTTCGTCGCCGCGGGTGTAGGCGAGGCCCGTGTTGCCCTTGACCAAGAGGTCGTCTTGAATGCCGCGCGCGGGATAGCGAAACTCACCGCTGCCGCCGTCCTCCAGCTCGAGCTGGAAGAAGTAGGTCGTGCTTCCGCTCAACCCGCGCAGGTTCGTCTCGCTACGGCGGTCGGACACGAGGGCCGCGCGGCGCAGCAGGGGCAGGCGCAGCCGCGCACGGCGCAAGCTCAGGCCGGGAAGCACGAGCCTGCCGCCCGCAGCAATTAGCAGGACGCCGAGGACGAGCCGCACCCATCCGATGTCGGCGGCGACGCCCCACAGGGCAAACAGGGCACCCACCCCGATCAGTGCGGCTCCGGTGCGGATGCTCCGAGCGGCGCGTTCGAGGTCGGCTTCCACCGGCGGTGTCCAGGCATACGCAGCCGCCCAGTCAACGTGCTCCTTCATGCGCCCGAGCCGCGCTTGGATCGCGCTGGGTTTTTTGGCCTCCTTCTTCTCCACGAAGTCGAAGGGCATGGCGCAGTACAGGCAGTTGGACATGTCCTGCCGGTGGATCTTTTGCCCGCAGTTGGGGCAGTGGGTCCGCGTCGGGGGCGCCTGGGTCGTGGTCTCGGCCATTGGGTGGGGGAAGGCAGGGGCGGGGGAGCCGGAGGGAGCGCCGGGGCGTGACGGCGGCTCGGGAGGAAATCGCGAGCCGCACGCGGTGTGGCGATTGCCTCAGTCTACCCCGCGAATACGGCCGGGGAGGGGGTTCGCGCGGGTTCGCGGGCGTTGCGCTGGCCGGGCAACCCGGCGCCGCGGCCTCCCGGAGGGCGCCGGCGGCGGTTAACCCAGTTGGACGGCGAGCCACGCCCGCGCCATCGCCCAGTCGTTCGACACGGTGCGCTCGGCCACCTCGAGCAGCCGCGCGATCTCGCCCAGGTCCAAACCGCCAAACAGCCGCAACTCGACGACACGCGCCTGGCGCGGGTGCAAAACGGCGAGGCGCCCGAGGGCCTCCTCGAGGTCGAGCAGATCGAGGCGCTCGCCGCGGCTCAGGCTGACGTTGTCGTCGAGCGTGACCCGGTCGAAGTTGCCGCCGCGCTTGGCGGCGCCGTTGCGCCGTGCGAGTTCGACCAGCACATGGCGGATCGACGTCGCTGCGAGGACAAAAAACGGGCCTTCTCCGAGGTTGCGGAAGTCGGCGAGTTTTTCGAGGCGCATGTAGCACTCGTGGACGACCTCCGTCGGGTCGACACCCGCGGCGTGGCCCCCCTCGCCGAGCAAGCGCCGCGCGAGGATGCGCAGGCGCTCGTAGCAGTTCGCGACCAACTGCGCCTGGGGTGAATCCGCGCCGAGGTCCGGCGCCACGCTCCCCTCCCGTTCGACGTCCATCACGCTATTCAATTTCGCGCTGTGCGCGCGCAGTGTCAAGGGATGTGGCCCCGCTCCACCGGATCCAGCGCCCGTGCAACGCGGAATCCGACGTCGCGCAGTCGTCCACTTTCGATTTCGTCTTGGCGAGCTCCCGACGTGGAGTGCATGACCGATCCGCGCCCACCGCGGACGTTGCGATGGATGGGGCGACCGAGGTCGGGCTCGAACAGCGGTCCGTGGAGCCCGTCACCGCCCCGCAGCTCGGAGCTGAAGCGGTCCACCCGGTAGCGGTCCAAGCACCATTCGCGGCCGTTGCCCGCCATGTCGTACAGGCCGAAGGGGTTGGCGCGGTACACACCCACCGGGCCCGGGAGTGCCAAACCCGGCCAGCGCAGAACACGATCGTCCTCGTCGACGTAGACGGCGGCTGTGGTCAACCGCGCGTTTTCGGACCCGCTCAAGGACTCGGGAGCCACGCCGGTCCAAAACGGCGTCGAGGTGCCCGCGCGCGTGGCGTATTCGTGTTGGGCCGCGGTGGGCAAAATCAGGTCGAGCGAGGTCGCGAAGCGGTAGGCCTCGTGCCAGTCGATGGAGTCCGCTCCCTGGCGCAGGTCGACCGTAAAGGGCGGTTTTGCCCACCCGGGCCAGTAGTAGTTGGGGATCCGCCCGACGCGCCGTTCGTACTGCCCCTGGGTGATGGCGTACTTCCCGATGAAGAAGGGTTCGAGCAGCACCTCCGCCAGGCCTTCGTGCGGCTGCGCCTGGTCGCAGTAGCGCGCTCCATCGGGATCCACCCGCTGGTGGCCGAGCTGCGCGAGCCCGCCGGGGATTAGGACCAGAACGATGCACGCGCTGCCGCCGAAGGTCAGTGATTCGTCCGTGGCACGGCGGCGCGGCAGACTGCCCGTCGGCCCGATGTGCGCAAATTCGAAGAGGCCCGAGTGCGCGTCGGGACCCAGGGGGACGAGCCCGAGTTGCGGGGGGATAACCAAACCGCCGTAGCGCGGCGACACTGCGATCGCTCGCACGGCTTCGTCCCACGCTGCGCGATGGTCGCCGATGGAACGCTGGTGGAGCGTGCGCGCATCCGCCGCGCGCCGCTCCAAGTCTCGGGCCCCGCCGCGTTGCCGATCCGGCGCAAAGAACGATCGCGCGCCCGCGAGTCGTTCGCGCGTCACGCGCTCAAGAACGCTCCCCGCATCGTTCAGTGGCGCGTCCAGTGGCGCGTCCAGTGGCGCGTCGAGCGCGGCAAAACGCGGACGGATGCGCGTTTCGAGTTGCTGGGTTTGGTCGAGCCAAAACTCGAGTTCCCCGAGCCGCTCGGGTGTAGCGGGCCACAGGTCTTCCAGCGTGCGCTCGATGGCGCCGACGAGTTCCAGGTCCGCGGCCCGCCGCGCGTCGACTTCCGCACGCACCGCGCGCTGCAGGGCAAGCAGGGCCGCAAAAAGCCCGATCGAGAGTGCGACCACAACTGCGCCAATCGCCGCGAACAGGCCGCGGTTGCGGCGCAGGAGCCGGTTGAATCCGTAGCGCTTCGACGGCCGACGGGCGGCGATCGGTCGGTGCTCCAGATACCGCACGATGTCGTCGCGCAGCGCACCGGCGCTCAGGTAACGCCGCTCGCGCTCCTTCGCCAGCGCCGTGCGGACGATCGTGTCGACGTCGGCGGCGAGGCCGCGCACGAGCGTGCGCGGAGCTTTGGGTTCCTCTTCACGGATCCGGCGCAGCGCTTCTCCGGGTGTGGTGCCGCGCACTTCGACGGGCGCCGTGCCGGTGATCAGTTCATAGAGCATCACACCGAGCGCATAAACATCCGCGCGCGCGTCGACGGATCCGTGGCGCCCGAGGGTCTGCTCCGGCGCCATGGAGGCCAGTGTTCCGAGCACTATGCCCGTGCGGGTGTGGATCGCGCTGTCCGGGTCCTCGTCGAGAAATGCGGCGACGCCAAAATCCAGCACCACCGGCCGGCCGTCGTCGCGCACCAACACGTTCGAGGGTTTGAGGTCGCGGTGCACGATGCCGATTTGATGTGCCGCGTCCACAGCGTCGGCGAGGCGCGCGACGAGGCGCAGCTTCTGCTCGAGGGACCAGCCGCGGGCGGCCCGGTCGAGCTCCGTCCCCTCGACGTACTGCAACGCCATCCACGGCTGCGGGCCGTAATCGGCGTTTTCGATGCCGAAGTCGTAGAGCTTGGCGATCCCCGGATGGTCGAGCCGCGCGAGCGCATCCGCTTCGCGTGTGAAGCGTGCCACAGCTTCTTTGCCCGCGGC
This sequence comes from Planctomycetota bacterium, assembly GCA_038246255.1. Classification (GTDB taxonomy): domain Bacteria; phylum Planctomycetota; class UBA1135; order UBA1135; genus RI-242. Next base: position 31,152 of record JBBRWC010000018.1, on the reverse strand, counting down.
ATCCGAACGCATGCGCTTGAGCGCGACCCTGCGCTGTGGGGCATCCTGCATCGCAAGGTCGACTACACCCATCGAACCCGCTCCCAAACGGCGCAGCAGCGTGAAGCGCCCGAACCTGCCGATGGATGGCTGCGGGTTCGGCGCGGGAATATTGGGTTCGCTCGCGAACAAACGCGCGCCGCGGGTGTCCGCGGCGAGCAGCGCGCGCAACTCCACGGCGAGCGCGGGATCCGCGTTCTCGAGCTCCGCCAATCGCTCGGCCTGTTGGGGCTCCGCGAGCGAACGCAGCGTATGGAACTCGGATTCCAGTCGGTGGTAGTGCGCGCGATCGCCCGGGGAAGTCGGGTTTTCGGTCATGGGGGGGTAGGGCGCAAACCGCCGCGCGCAGGCAAGTCCCTGAAGCTAAGGGCTCACTCCGGCGGTCACCGACGGGGGCCGTGCGCGAGGATTGCGCTGTCCATCGAAAAGCGGCCCGGACCGACGAAGATCAGCGCGGTGTAGATCAATAGGTACACGAGGGCGAGCTCCTTTGCGCTCCACGCGTCGTTTGCGTGGACGAGGAAGAGGGCGACACCCATGGTGATCGCGAGTCCGACCGCGGCGAAGCGCGTGAAGAACCCTAAGACCAAGAGCGCGGAACACAGCACCTCGGCGAACACCGCAAGGCCGAGGGAGGGCGAGCTGCCGATCCCTAGCGGGTCGGGGAAGCTGTCTTTCATCGAGGCGAAGCCCTGCGCTTTGTCCAGGCCGTGCAGCAGCAGCATGGAAAGCCCCGAGCCGACCCGCAGGGCGAGCAGCCCGATCGAAGGGACTGCGGCGTGGGGGGTGGGGCCGAATGGACCGTCCAGGACTCGAAGGAGAGGCGCAATCATGGTGGGCGGATCAGGGGGCGTCTGGTCAGGGAAGGGGCGCGCCCTCAGAAAGGGTCGCTCGCGGAACGGAAGGGGGCAAGGGCCCCGCGCCAGAGTATGACGATGGTCGCATCCTTGATGCGATGGGGCGGGAAGGGGCAAACCCCGCGCCGCCGGTTTGCGCCAACGGGTATCCTGCGGTCCCCGTACCACCGCCGCCGCCCGCTGCGATCCCATGCCGCTCCTCGAGATCCAAGACCTCGTCAAAACGTACCGCGCGCCCGATGGCGAGGTGCAGACCGTGTTGGACGTGGCGCGGTTCGAACTGGAGGCGGTTGAGCAAGTGGCCCTCGTCGGCCAAAGCGGCAGCGGCAAAACGACGCTGTTGCACGCGATCGCGGGAATCTTGCGGCCCGATTCGGGCGCCGTTCGGTTCGACGGTTTGAACCTCGCGCAGTTGTCGGAAGCCCGGCGCGACGCGTTCAGAGCGCAGCAACTTGGGTATGTCTTCCAGACATTCAATCTGCTGCAGGGTTATACCGCGCTCGAGAACGTGCTCTTGGGGATGGTGTTTGGGCCCGGGCCGGACCGCGCGTGGGCGCGTGAGTTGCTCACACGCCTCGGTCTGGCGGACCGGCTCGACCACCGCCCTGCGCAGCTCTCCGTAGGGCAGCAGCAGCGTGTGGCGCTCGCGCGGGCACTCGCCAATCGCCCGCGGCTCGTTTTGGCGGACGAACCCACGGGCAACCTCGACCCCGAACGCGCGCAGCAGGCGCTCGAATTGCTCACGGGCCTGTGCCGCGAGCAGGGTGCGGCGCTGCTGGTCGTGACACACGACGCGCGCGTGAGCGACACGTTTGAGCGTGTCGTCGACCTCGGAACGATCAACCGCGCCGCGCGGTCCGCCACACCGGCGCCCGTCGTCGGCCTCGCCGGAGGGCAGCGCCCGTGAAAGCCCTCATCGGTTTGTCTTTGATCGTGCGCCGATCCCTGCGCCAACACGCGCTTTCCACGATCGTGACCGTGTTTTCGAGCGCCATCGCGATCGGACTCGTGATGGGTGTGTTCCACCTGAATGCCCAAACCCGTCAGGCCTTCCTGCTCGATGGTTTTGGCGCCGACGCCGTGCTGGGTGCGCGGGGCAGCAAGCTCCAGCTCGTCCTCAACAGCGTGTTCCACCTCGAAACCTCACCGGGCAACCTGCCCTGGTCGATCTACGCGGAGATGCGGCAGAACCCGCGCGTGGAGCTCGCGATTCCCTACGCCGTCGGCGACAACTACCGCGGTTACCGCATCGTCGGAACAACCAACGAACTCTTCGACCGTTTCGAGTTTGCCCGCGGCGCCAAGCTCGCGCTCCAGTCGGGTGGAGTGTTTTTCGACCCCGCGCTGCGCGAGGCCGTTGTGGGTTCCGTGGTCGCCGAGCGCACCGACCTGGGCCTCGGCGCCATCTTCCAACCGCGCCACGGCATCGCCGCCGCGCCGAGCGGTGCGGAAATCGTGCACCCCGAGGAGTATCAGGTCGTCGGAGTGTTGGAGCCCACCGGCACACCCCTGGATCGGGTGGTTTTCATCCCGCTCGAGGGCATCTTCCGCATGGAGGGCCACGAGCTGCGCGGCACGGGCGAGTCGTTCCGACCGGTGGCGGGCGAGAGCATTCCGGACGAGCACAAGGAAGTCAGCGCTGTGCTCTTGAAGTTCCGCGGCGGACCGATGACCGGCCGCTTCTTCGACACGCAGATCAACCTGCAGGGCAAACAAGCCACGCTCGCGTTCCCCCTCGCGCAGGTGCTGCTCGAGATTTTTCAGAAGCTCGGTTGGATGGTGCAAGTGCTGCGTGTGGTGTCGTACCTCGTGGTGGTCGTCGCCGCGGCGTCGATCCTGGCGGCGCTCTACAACACCATGAACGAGCGCCGGCGCGAGTTTGCGATCCTGCGGGCCCTCGGCGCCCGCCGCCGCACGGTTTCGAGCGCTATCGTGCTTGAATCGAGCGCCATCGCGGCAATGGGGGCTCTTTTGGGACTCGGTGTCTACGCCGCGATCTTCTCCGCAGCGGCTTTTGTCGTGCGCCGCGAAACCGGCGTCGTGCTCGACGTCTTCGCCTTCCATCCGTCCCTGGTCATTGCGCCCGCGGCGATGGTGGTATTGGGCGCCCTCGCGGGCATCCTGCCCGCGCTCAAGGCCTACGCCACGGATGTGGCATCGAACCTCGTCCCCACGAGTTGACCGCCGAATCGCAAGCGCCGCCGAAGCATTGAAGAACGACCCATTCCAAACCGCCATGACCACTGCGATCACCCGTGCGTCCGTTTACCCCGCCGCCGCTGCGCGCCGTGCGCCCTCCGCCGCGACCTGGTTGCTCGCTCTTGCGCTGCCGCTTTTTCCCGGGTGCGGCCACGGCGACCATGACCAAGGCACGACGGGCGGCGGCCACAGCCACGTCGCACCGCGCGGCGGCCAGCTCGTCGAGCTCGGCGACCACAAGGGGAACCTCGAGTTCATGCTTGACGCCGCGACGGGGACCGTGTCGATGTGGTCCCTCGACGCCCACGCCGAGAACCCCGTGCGGCTCGCGGCTTCCCAGCTCGTTCTGGACCTCACCGCCGTGACGGTGGCAAGCGCGGCCCGCGACGTCTCCGAATCGCTCGAGCTCACCCCCGTGGCGAGCGCGCTGACCGGCGAGAGCGCGGGCGATTCCTCCGAATACACGGGCAGACACGACGTGCTCGTCGGAGCGTCCGCGTTCCGTGCGCGCCTGCGCGAGATCCAACACCGCGGCGCAGACTACCGCGACGTGGCGATCGATTTCACCCAACCCGCGGCCGGCACCGGAGTCGGCGACAGCCGTTGAGCGGCGCCACCTGGATCTGGGTCGGCGCCCTCCTGTTCGCGGGGGCGCTCGGCGCATCGGCGCCGTCCTGGCGCGAGGGCCGGGCGGGCACGCTGGTGATTCCCATGGCGCTGGTACGCCGGGCGGCGCCGATCGATTCCGCCGCGTCCGCGGGCCAGGCCGGGGCACTGGGCGGGTCCAGCCTGCTCGATCTTGAATCCGCGGTAGACCACAGCGGCCCGGCGGGCGCCGATTTTTGGTCCGCCCACGGAGTTTCCGCACCGGGAGCGGACGGGGATGATCCGAGCAGCACCGTGTCGCTGCGCTTCGCGGATCTCGTCCTCCCGAACTACGACGCCACCATCCGGGCGCCAGACGGGTCCCGTCCACCGGCCGCGGACCTTTTCCCGGCGGAGCTGTTGGCCCTGGACGGGCGCCGGGTCTCCCTGGAGGGTTTCATCCAACCGATCGAGGGCCGCGGATCGAAGATCGTGCTGTTCGCGCTTCTGCCGTTCCCGCCCTCGTGCCTGTTTGGCGGCACCCTGCGGCCGGACCAGCAGGTGGAGGCTTCCGCCCACGCCCTCGGGGGTGTCCAGCTCCACCCGTTCCTGCCCGTCCGGGTCGAGGGCAAGTTGTCCGTGGGCGAGGAAATGGATGCGTTTGGCTTCGTACGGTCGCTCTACCGCGTCGAAGTGGAACGTGTCGCAAGGCTCCAGTAAACACGCGTCCCGTCTCACCCGCCGCCGCGTACTTTTAAGCGGAGCTTCGGACTCTTCCCGGCCACACTGCCCCATGAAACTGCCCCTTCTGCTCGCCGGCGCCGGCGCCGCCATTGCCGTGTTACTCGCGTTCGACAGTGGCGTTCTTTCATCGGCGTCGAAGGAAGCGCCGGTGGCTCCGCTCGTGCGGGTGGCGAACCGCATCGACGGCGCGGCCATAGCCGGCTCGGCGGCGGGGATAGCCGGCGCGGCGGCGGGGATAGCCGGCGCGGCGGCGGGGATAGCCGGCGCGGCGCGGGGCGGAGCGGCCCTCAGCGCAGCGCTCGCGGGCGGAGGCGCCGCGTTCGCACCGAGCTATCCGCTGACAGCGGACGCCGCAGCGACGGAAGACGACGGCCCGCTGCGGCTCGACCTTGCGGTCCCCGATCCGTTCGGCAGCTCAGGCTTCGGCGCGGATCCTCTCGCGGGTTCGAGTATCGGTGAGCTCGACCCCGCGCTGCTCGTCGGGATGGGTTCGGGCGAGCACGTCGGCAAGGCCGCTCCGTCCGGACTGCCCGTTCCCGCAGGTGTGGGCCTGATCACTTGGGAAGACATTGCGCTCGTCGACTACGAGCCCCCGACACCCTTCGCTGAAGAGGACTACACGAAGGAAGAGATCTTCCCGGCCGAGCTGCTGGTCCACGATGGCCAGTCGCGGGCCCTGGAGGGTTTCATGCAGCCCATCGCGTGGGAAGGCGACAAGGTCACCACGTTCCTGCTCTCGCCCTATCCGCCCGGCTGCTGCTTTGGGGGCATGCCCGGTTTCGACGAATGGATCGACGTCGAGATGGCCGATGGCAGCGGTGTGGAGTTCCACGCGTACCGCACCGTTCGCGTGACCGGAACATTCGAGGTCGGCGAGTCCTTCGACGACTACGGCTACCTCTCGAGCATCTACCGCATCCGCGGTGAGAGCGTGGAGCGCATGTGGTGAAGCGGAATCTCCGCTTTGCGGCGGCACTCGTCGCATTCGCGCCATTGTTCAGCGCCGCCGGAGGCCCCGCGCACGCGTGGTCGACGGCGCGCGGGGTTCCGTCGAGCCTCGATGCCTCCGAAGAGATCATCGAAGTCGACCTGCACCAGTTGACGTCGATTGCGTGGGAGCCCGGTGACGAGGTGCCCGAGGAAATCCAGCGCTTGAACGGCCGCCGTGTGGTCCTGCGCGGTTTTATGCACGCCAGCGTCGCGGGTGACCAACGCAAGTTTCCGATGGTCACGGAAGCGTGCCAGTGCACGGCCAGCCTGATGCCGAGCCACTTCGTCGAGGTCGATCTCGGCCCGACCGCCCGCACGGGACCCCGCACGGGGCAGTTCGAAGTGGTGGGGCGTTTGGAAATCGGCGCGGTCGAAGAAGACGGGCTCGTCGTGAGCCTGTACCGCCTGAAAGGGCGCTTTTATTGATCGGGTGCGTGCCGTTTGCCACTCGCACGCCGCGGCCATCCCGCGCGTGATGGACGCACGACGACGGTCCCGCGGGGTTGAGGGAGTTGGCGCAATGATTCGAAGGATCGCCGGATTCGTGGCACTTTTGCTCGTGTGCACAGTGGGTGTGGCGGATCGCGCCGCGGGTTCTCCGCAGCGCGGCCAAGCTGCGAAGCTCGCGCCCGCCGAACTCGTCGAGCGCCACCTGCAAACAGCCCGCGCGGGGGCACTTCAGGTCCGCTCCCAAGCGGCGGGGCGACTGCTCACCCTGGGTGACGTCGCGCGCGACCGGTTGCTCGAGCTGTTCGCCGGCGACCTCGATGCCCTCGCCGAGCAGGGTCAGGAAACGGTGGAGATCCTGGGCCGCTTTGAGGATCCGCGCTTGCGCGATCTCGCGTGGAGCGCTCTTGGCGACCTGGACTTTCCCTGGCGTCCCGCCGCGCTGCGCGGCCTCGCCCGTGAAGGCACGGCGGCGGACGGGGACAGGTTCCTTGCGGGCTTGCGCGATCCGCTCGCGGCGGTGCGCGCGGCCGCAGTCACCGGTATCGAGGCTGTGGCACAGCACGATCCGTCGATTGCGGACCGTGCGCGTCCGTCGCTGCGCGCGGCGCTGGCCGACGAGGACGACCGTGTGCGCCGGGCGGCGGCATTCGCGCTCGACACCTTCGGCGATGCGGATGCGCTCTATTGGCCTCTTGCGGACCTCGAGCGCGACGACCGTTGGTTCGAGCTCGAGAATGGCCGGGCCGCGCGCTACGACGCGTTGCGTCAACTGGCGACGCGGCTCGGCGACACCGCCGGGTACCGGCCGGAGAAGGATCCGGACGACCCCGAAAACCGCACCGCATGGACGGTGTTGGAACAGCGCATCCGCGAGCGCGCCGCCCGCGCGGCGGGTGTGGAACTCGATGCCTACGAACCGCCCCAGTTGCCGCCTGTCGCGCGACCCGCGGCACCGATGCCACCGCCGATCGCGGGCATCGAGGTACGTTCGTGCCGGCGTGGCGAGTTTTTTCTGGCGCTCGGGTCGGACGACACCTTGCGCATCGGGCTCGGCAACCCCGCGGTGTTCCAGCTTGCGCCGGGACGCGCGGCGCAACTCGCGGCGCTGCTCGGCAGCGGTTATGCGGCGGTGGGGGACGAGCGCGACTTCGGCGAGCCGGGTTGCGATCTTGAGGTCTACCGGGTTGCGTCCGAGTCGCCGACACGTCCGAGCCACCTGCGGCTCCTCAAGGGTCCCGCGCCGATCCCGGGCCTGCGACCGGATGCGCTGACGCCGTTCATCGAGGCCCTGCGGCACGATCTGGTCGGCACCGCGGGTCCCGAGGTCGCCGAGCGCTTCACCGCCGCGCTGCAGGCGGTCGGCGGGCCGATCGCCCCCGATTGAGCGGGCGGCGGTATCCTCGCGGTCCCGCGCGCATTGACGGCGCGGAGCACCCACGATGGATCGAACCCGACTCGACTTGTGCGCCCTGAGCCTGGCGGCGCTGATTGCGGCGCTCATCCCCCTAGGCGCGCACGGCCAGTCGCCCGCGCACACCGCCGCGGGGGCACACGCGTCGATCGAAGGAGCGGCCCTCACTCGCGTTGCCCTCACTCGTATTGCCCTCACTCGTATTGCCCTCACTCGTATTGCCCTCACTCGTATTGACGGCGCCGCCGAGGACGGCGCGGACACCACGCTCGAGGACGACATCGCCGCGCTGGCCCGCGCGCGCGACGTCCTCGCCCGAGATCTGCGCGCGCACGTGACCGTGCTGACGAGCCCGTACTTCGAGGGGCGCACACCGGGCACGGGCGGATCGGCGCGCGCCAAGGAGTACGTCGAGTTTTTCCTCGCGCGCTCCGGCCTCGAGCCGGCGTTCGGCGGTGGATTTCGCCAGGGTTTCGACATCCCCGGTCCGACCCGCGTCGCGCGCCAATCGCTCGCCGTGGGCGATGTCCAACTGGTGGGGGCGCGTGAGTTCACCGCGCTCGGCCTCGGCGCGAGCGGCAGCGCGTCCGGCGAACTTGTGTTTTGCGGTTACGCCATCGCGGAGGGGCCCGAGGGCTACACGGGCTTCCCGGAGGGCTCGGACCTCAAGGGCAAGGTGGCTTTGGTGCTGCGTTTCGAACCGCGCGACGAACGCGGGCGCAGCCGTTTCACGGAAAATGGCCGTTGGAGCGGGCGGGCTGCCCTGCAGGCCAAAGTGAATGCCTGCGTTCAGCGCGGCGCCGTCGCGGTGCTGATCGCGAATCCCGCGGGAGCGGCGGATCCGCGCGCGCGCGGGCTGATGGATCCGGGCGACGGCGGCCGCGGTGGCAACTCGACGCCGGTGCTGCACCTTTCCGCGGACGGGGCCACACGTTTGCTCGCCGCGCTCGGACACAACCTCGTCGAGCTCGGTACGCAGTCGGACGAACGCGGTGTGGTGCTGCCGCTTGGAGCCATCGCCGAAGTGGACGTGGAACTCGAGCGTGTGCGCCATTCGGCGCAGAATCTGGGTGCGGTGCTGCCGGGGTCGGGTGCGCTCGCCGGGCAGTGGGTGGTTGTGGGAGCGCACCTTGACCACGTGGGCAACGGGCAGTTCGCAGCGCCGGACGAAGGTGGGATTTTGCACCCCGGCGCGGACGACAACGCGAGTGGTAGCGCGACGCTGCTCTGCCTTGCGTTGCGCCTTGCCGAACGGGCCCAATCCTTCGATCCCACTGCGGCGCGGCGCTCGATCCTTTGCCTGTTTTTTGACGCGGAGGAATCCGGCTTGCTCGGATCACGCCACTACGTTGGCGCCCCGCGCGCGCCGATCTCAAACCACGCGCTGATGATCAACCTGGACATGGTCGGCCGTATCCAGGAGGGCCGGGTTGCGCTGCAGGGTGCTCGAACCGCAGAGGGTCTTGCGGATTGGCTCGCGCCGCACCTTGGAGCGACCCGCTTGAACATCGTCCACTCGACGTCGGTTTCGGCGCGCTCGGACCACGCATCGTTCCTTGATGCAAAAGTTTCCGCTCTGTTTTTCACGAACGCGGACGGCCACCCCGATTACCACCGGCCGGGCGACACCGTGGACAAGATCGAAGCGCACGCCATGGCGGACCTTTTGATGCTGGTGGAAGGGATCGCCCTCGCGGCCGCGCAGCGCCTGGAGAACTTCGTCCACGTCCCCACGGAGACCGCGTCCCAGGCGCGCTGAGATTCCCGATGCAACGACGTGCGTTATTGGCGGGCGGAATGGCGTGGGGCGCTGCGGCGGCGACGCAGGGTGCGCTTCTTGCTGCTGCGGCCCAGGCGGCCGGTGCTTCGACCGCGCGGCCTTTCCGGCTCGCGTATGCGCCGCACTTCGGCATGTTCGCGCGGGTCGCGGGAGCCGACCTGGTGCGGCAGTTGGAATGGGCTGCGGACCAGGGTTTCACCGCGTGGGAGGACAACGGCATGGCCGGTCGCTCCGTCGAGGAGCAAATACAGCTCGCCCGCGCGATGGAACGGCTCGGCATCCGCATGGGTGTCTTCGTCGCGAACTTCGGCACGGCGTTTGGCAAGCGCAGTTTTTCGACCGCGGCACCCGAGCACGTGGAGAGCTTCCTCGCAGACCTTGCAAAATCCGTGGAGGTCGCCAAACGTGTCCGTGCAACGTGGATGACGATCGTCCTCGGTGACCGCGATCCCCGTGTGGAGCTCGACTTCCAGCACTCGTGCGCGATCGAGATGCTCAAGCGCGGCGCAAAGGTATTCGAACCCCACGGGCTCGTGATGGTCATGGAGCCGCTCAACCCGTGGCGCGACCATGCGGGGATGCTGCTCGCGAAAGTTCCCCAGGCGCACATGCTGTGCAAGGCAGTGGATTCGCCGTCCGTGAAGATCCTCTTCGACGTGTACCACCAGCAGATCGCCGAGGGGAACCTGATCCCCAACATCGATCGTGCATGGGACGAAATCGCGTACTTCCAAGTCGGTGATACGCCGGGCCGGAACGAACCGGGCACCGGTGAGATCCACTATCCAAATGTGTTCCGGCACATCCATGGCAAGGGTTTTGGTGGCATCGTGGGCATGGAGCACGGCAACTCCATGGGCGGCCTGGAGGGCGATTTGGCGGTGCTCGCGGCGTATCGCGCGGCCGACGGGTCGAGCGCAGGATGATCGGCGCGTTGGAGCCCGGACCCTTCGGCCTGCGGGGCCTCGTGGGCGACCTCGCCGAGTGGGTGCGTGTCGAGGGCGGCCACACCACGGCCGGCGGATCGTTCCTCGATGCGCCCGACGCATGCAAACCCTGGCGGCGCGAGCCCCAGGCACCCAGTTGGAACGAAACCGATCCCCAAAATCCCAAGAGCCGCTGGTGGCTCGCGAACGCCCCGTGGGAGCGACATGGAGTGGCAGCTGCGTAACTGGCTGTACTTCACTTGGGCGAGCGGCGACCACATCTGCGAGCAGCACGTCCACAACCTGGACGTGATCCTGTGGGCACTGGGCCAGGTGCCCACCCGTGCTGCGGCAACGGGCGGACGGGAGGTTCGCACCGATCCGGCGTACGGCAACGTTTTCGACCACTTCGCCGTGCAGTACGAGTTCGCGGACGGCCTCATGATCGAGAGCCACTGCCGCCAGATCGACGGGTGCGCGAACCGGGTCGGAGAACGCCTCGTCGGCACCCTCGGCAGTGCCGACCCGTCGGGGAGCTTGCGCGGCTTGAACCCCTGGCGCTTCGAAGGCGGCCAGCCAAACCCGTACGTGGAGGAGCACGTGGCGCTCGTGCGCGCGATCCGCTCGAATGTGCCGATCAACGAAGCGCGCCAGGTCGCGCTCAGCACCATGACGGCAATCCTCGGCCGGATGGCCGCATACACGGGTCAGTCGCTGACCTTCGCGGAAGCGCTCGCTTCGACGGACGACCTTTCGCCCCCCGAGTACGCGTTCACCACGCTGCCCGTGGCACCCATCGCGGTGCCGGGCCAGACGCTGTTTTCCTAACGCCGTTTTGTCCCGCGCCCGCGCGCGCGTCGCACTTCAGCGCGCGCCCACTTCGTCGGTCGCCGCGGTCGCGGCGGTCGCCGCGGACAAGACGTCCTCGAGTTCCGCCACGATGGCGTCGCCCATGGCCGTCGTCGAGACGCTCGGCCCGCCGCGGCGGGCGAGGTCGGCAGTGCGCAAACCGCGGCGCAGGACACGCTCCACCGCGGTGTCGATGGCGTCTGCTTCCTCGGGCTGTCCGAGGCTGTAACGCAGCATCATCGCGACGGTCAGGATCGACGCGATGGGGTTCGCGATGCCACGGCCAGCGATGTCGGGAGCCGAGCCGTGGACGGGCTCGTACAACGCGACACCTTTGCCAATCGATGCGGAGGGCAACATGCCCAGCGAACCGGTCAGCACCGAGCCCTCGTCCGACAGGATGTCGCCGAACGTGTTTTCCGTGACGATGACGTCGAACGAACTCGGCCGGGTCACGAGGCGCATGGCGCAATTGTCCACGTACAGGTGCTCGACACGCACGTCCGGGTACTCGGGCGCGAGCCGGTCCACGACCTCGCGCCACAGCACCGACGTCTGCAGGACGTTGGCCTTGTCGACGCTGGTGAGGTGGCCGCGGCGGCTCTTGGCGATGCCAAATGCGAAGCGCACGATACGCTCGATCTCCGCCTCCCCGTATTCGAGGGTGTCGACCGCCCGGCGGGAGCCGAGTTCGCCGCTGATGCCGCGCGGCTGGCCGTAATAGAGGCCGCCGGCGAGCTCGCGCACGATCATGAAGTCGGTGCCGGCGGCGATCTCGGGGCGCAGCGGGGTCGCGTCGTCGAGGGCGGTCGTGTGGCGCACCGGGCGCAGGTTGGCGTAGGTCTCGAGCTCGCGCCGCAGAATCAACAGGGCGCGCTCGGGACGCTGCTCCGGCTTCACCCGGTCGGTGGACGACAGGCCGACGGCGCCCATGAAGACGGCGTCGCTCGCGAGGCACAGGTCGAGGGTCGACTTCGGCAGGGGCTCGCCGCTCTCGGCCACGGCCGCGCCGCCCACGTTGCGCCATTCGAGCTCGAGATCGAGGCCCCGGTGGGAGGCGGTCGTTTCGAGCACGCGAATGGCTTCGCGGGTCACCTCGGGTCCGATGCCATCTCCGGGAAGGACGGCGATGCGGCGGGTCGGGGTCATGGGCGGCACGGGCAGTTGGGGGGGGAAGGGGGACCCCTCGCCCGCGCGCAGTGCCGGGGAGAGGTGACCGGGGGTCGACTATGCGAGCGCAGGAGCCCCGTGGGCCCCTCCGCCGCGCACGCCCGCTCGGGGTGCACCCTTCAATTTATGCCACTCGGGCCGGTCGGGCGTCGGCAATCGCGGGGATTCGGGCGCTCCCCCGCGCGGCAGCGCGCCCGTGAGGCTGGGGCCGGCCACAGGGCAGTCCCGCGGCGGTTTCACAGCCGTGAGGCGGGATGCCGGACAAGCCCCGGGCGGGCGCCCGCAGGTCGACCGAGCCGTTGCTCCGCGCGATCAGACCGTCAACCAGCCGCGGGCGACGAGCTCGTCGAGCACACGTGTCACGTTGGTCGCGACGGAGGTCGAGACGGTGTCGAGCTCGAAATCCGGGGTCTTGGGGGTCTCGAACTCGTGGTCGATGCCCGTGACGTGGGCGATCTCGCCGCTGCGCGCGCGCGCGAACAGCCCGGACGTGTCGCGGGCCTCGACGACCTCGAGCGGGGCGTTGCACCAGGCTTCGAGGAAACGCTCTGCGCCGACCGTGTGCCGTGCCCGATCGCGCGCGGCCCGTGTTGCGGACACGAAAGCCGCGATGACGATCAGTCCCTGGTCGTTGAAGAGTTTGGCGAGCTCCGCCGCCCGGCGCAGATTCTCGGCCCGATCGGAGTTCGAAAAACCGAGGTCCGAGGACAAGCCCAGGCGCAACTGCTCGCCGTCGAGCACAAGGGCGTGCTGGCCGCGACCGAACAACTGGCGCTCAAGCTCGAATGCGACCGAGCTCTTCCCCGAGCGCGGCAAACCCGAGATCCAAAGGGTGAACGGCTGTTGCGCCATGCGCCCAAGGCGCGCCGTGGTCGGGACCTTGGATACCTGCGCGCGCAGATTCTGGCCGGCATCGTGCGCGACACGGCCGCGCTCCAGGCTTTCGTCCGCGGAGGTGCGCTCAAGGATCATCCCGGCCGCGAGCGTGGCGTTGGTCATGCGGTCGACCAGGATGAACGCACCCATGTTGCGGTTTTTCGCGTAGGCGTCGACCGCGAGCATGCGCGCGGATTCGAGCCGCACCCGCCCGATTGCGTTGAGACCGAGGCTGGTCGCGGGCTCCGAGCGCAGGGTCTCGATGTTCATCCGGTAGCGCACGTCGGTCACCGTCACGGGCGCGCTCGACGTGGCCGTCTTGAGGAGGTAGGAGCGCCCGGCTTCGAGCGGCGCTTCGTTCATCCACACGACCATCGATTCGATGGCGTTGGTGAGGTGCGGCGCGTTGTTAGGGCGCGCGAACACGTTGCCGCGGCTGACGTCGATCTCGTCCTCGAGGGTGATCGTGATCGCCATCGGAGCGAAGGCCTCCTCGATCGGTGTTCCACCCCGCAGAATCGTCTTCACGCGGCTCTTTTTCCCCGACGGCAGCGCCACGATTTCCTCGCCGACCCGCAACACGCCAGACGAAAGTGTTCCGGCGAACCCACGGAAGTCCAGGTTGGGCCGCAGCACGAGCTGCACCGGAAGGCGCAGGTCGATCAGGTTGCGGTCGCTCGCGATGTGCACCGACTCAAGGTACGAAAGCAGCGGCCCGCCCTTGTACCAGGGCATGCTGTCCGCCACACCGACGACGTTTTCGCCGCGCCGCGCGCACATGGGGATGAAGTGGACATCACCCAGTTGGAGCTTCGCGAGCACGTCGACACAGTCGGCCTTGATGCGCTCGAACACGTCCTCGGCGTAATCGACGAGGTCCATCTTGTTGATGGCGATGACGACGTGCCGGATGCCGAGCAGCGAACAGATGAACGCATGGCGACGGGTTTGGGCAAGGACACCCTTGCGCGCGTCAATCAGGATGATGGCAAGGTCCGACGTCGAAGCGCCGGTCGCCATGTTGCGGGTGTACTGCTCGTGACCGGGGGTGTCGGCGATGATGAACTTGCGTTTGGGCGTCGAGAAGTAGCGGTACGCGACGTCGATCGTGATGCCCTGCTCGCGCTCGGCCTGCAGGCCGTCCATCAGGAGCGCGAAGTCGATTTCCTCGCCGGTCGTGCCGTAGCGTGTCGTGTCCTTCTTGAGCGCGGCGAGCTGGTCGTCGAAAATACCCGCGCCGTCGTGCAGCAATCGACCGATCAGGGTCGATTTGCCGTCGTCGACCGAGCCACAAGTCAGGATCCGCAGCAGCTCCTTCTTGCCGTACTCCTCGAGCCAGCCCTGGATGCCACCGCGCGCAAGTTCGTCCCGGTGCATCATCAGAAGTACCCTTCGCGCTTCTTCTCTTCCATCGAACCGGCTTCGTCATAGTCGATGACACGGCCCTGGCGCTCGGACGTCGTCGAGATGAGCATCTCTTCGATGACCTCGGTGATGTTTGAGGCGTTCGACTCGACCGCGCCGGTCAGGGGGTAACAGCCGAGGGTGCGAAAGCGCACCCGCTTCATCTGCGGCGCCTCACCCGGCTCGAGCGGCAGACGGTCGTCTTCCACCATGATCCAAGTGCCGTTGCGCATGACCACCGGCCGCTCCTTGGCGAAATACAGCGGCACGATCGGCAGCTTTTCCTGCATCGTGTAGAGCCAAACATCGAGTTCCGTCCAATTGGACAGCGGGAACACGCGGATGGACTCGCCCTTGGCGACGCGTCCGTTGTAGACGTTCCAGAGCTCCGGGCGCTGGTTCTTTGGATCCCATTGGTGGAAGCGGTCGCGGAAGCTGAACACACGCTCCTTCGCCCGGCTCTTCTCTTCGTCCCGCCGCGCGCCGCCGAAGGCCGCATCGAAACCCCACTTGTCGAGGGCCTGTTTGAGGCCCTCCGTCTTCATGACGTGGGTGTGGCGCTGGGTGCCGAACGTGAAGGGGTTCATGCCCATCTTCACACCCTCGGGGTTGATCCACTCCAGCAGTTCAAGTCCCCACTCGCGCGCCAGCCGATCGCGGAACTCGATCATCTCCCTGAACTTGAAGCGCGTGTTGATGTGCAACAGCGGGAAGGGGAGCTTGGCCGGCGCGAAGGCCTTGATCGCAAGGCGCAGCATCGCCATCGAATCTTTGCCGATGGAGAAGAGCATCACCGGCTTTTGAAACTCGGCGACGACCTCGCGGATGATGTGGATGCTCTCGGCCTCGAGCTGGTCGAGGTGGCTCAGCGTGTACTGGCTCATGGGGGAGGGGGGCCGGGGCGGGGGCACCCGGGGGAGGCGACGCGCATCGGCAGCACGCCGCCGCGCGCCCAACCTCGAGGCGCGCAGTCGGGGACCGCAGGTCCGCGCGCGGGAAGTCTACCCCCCCCCGAATGCGGGGGAGCCGGGCGAGCGCCGGCATCCTTCGGTCGACGTCGGGTAAGGGTTGGGTGCGACGGTTGGTCCCACACTCCGCCGGGGAACCCGCGATCCCCGCGGGCTAGGGGGGTGCGCCACCTGCGCGCTCCGTCCCTATGTCACCCTCCCGAACCGCCCGCCGACCGACGTCGCCCGTTGGAGCGCTGCGCAAGTACGCCGCGTTCACCGCGCCGATGTTGGCGCATGTGGCGGAGGCTCCGTTTGCGGATCCCGATTGGCGTTTCGAGGTGAAGTGGGACGGTTACCGCGCGATCGCCGCCACCGGGCGAACCAAGGTGAAGCTGCACTCGCGCAACGGGCTTGCGTTCGAGGACCGCTATCCGCCGGTGGTCGAGGCGCTGCGCGGGGTGGACCGCCATGCGGTGCTCGACGGGGAGATCGTCGCTTTTGACCGGCGCGGAAAGCCGAGTTTCCAGCACCTGCAGCACTACGGCGAGTCGCCGGATGCCGCGACACTGGTGTACGTCGTCTTCGACTTGCTCGAGCTCGACGGCGAGAAGCTTTACCCCCTGGCCCTCGCGGATCGCCAACGGCTACTCGCGCAACTGATCACACCGACCGACGGACTGCGGCTGACGGAGTTCGTCGACGGGGACGGAGTTCGTTTTTTCCAGCAGATCAAGGAGCGCGGCCTCGAGGGCCTGATGGCCAAGCGGCTTGCGAGTCCCTACACGCCCGGACGGCGCAGCCGCGACTGGCTCAAGGTGCGCAACCACCGGATCGAGGATGCGATCGTGTGTGGCTTCACTGCGCCCGGGGCCGGACGCACGCACTTTGGGTCGCTCGTGTTGGGAATGCACGCGGGCAAGCGCCTCGTGCCCGTCGGACATGTGGGCACCGGATTCAACGATCGGACCCTCGCCGCGCTGGCGGCCGCGATGGCGCCGCTAGTCCGCACGTCGTCGCCGTTCGACGTCACCCCGCGTGTGAATCGGAGTGTCAGCTGGCTGCGACCGAACCTCGTGTGCAGCGTGAAGTACACCGAATGGACGTGGGACGGCCATCTGCGCCATCCGGTTTTCCAGGGATTGCGCCCGGACAAGGAGGCGCAGGACGTGACGAAGTCAGACAGCGAGAAAAACCACGCGCTCAAACAGGCGCGCGGCACCGAACGGCCCGCAACGGCCCGCAAAAAGACCGCGAAGAAGCGCAGCGGTGGCCGCGCCAAAGCCGCATCCTCCAAAGCCGCCGCGCAAAGGATCCTTAGACCCAACGGCAAAGACCGCATGACGGTGGATGTCGAGGGGACAGCGGTGGCGATCACACACCCCTCGAAGCTGTACTTCCCGGGCGATGGCATCACCAAAGGCGACGTCATCGTTTACTACCAGGCGGTGTACCCGTTGCTCGGCCGCTACCTCACCGATCGGCCACAGTCCCTGAAGCGTACCCCGAACGGGCTTGGCGGGGAGGGCTTCTACCAGAAGAACGCGGGCCCCGCGGCGCCCGCTTGGGTGCCGTCCGTGACCTTGTATTCGGAGTCCGCGGAGCGCGACATCGAATACATCCTGTGCAACGACCGGGCGACATTGATGTACCTCAACAACCTGGGGTGCATCGAGCTGAACCCGTGGAGTTCGCGGACGGTGAAGCTCGACCATCCGGATTATCTCGTGATGGACCTCGACCCCTCCGACGGCAACACCTTCGAGGATGTGGTGGAGGCCGCGCAGGTGGTGCGGGACGTGCTGAAGCGCGCGGGCGCGACGTGCTTTGTCAAGACCTCGGGCGCGACGGGAATCCATGTGTACGTGCCCACGGGTGCGCGCTACACCTACGAGGATGTTCGCGCGTGCGCCCACGCCCTCGCGCGGCGCGTCGCCGAACAGCTCCCGGAGACGACGACGCTCGAGCGCTCCCTGCGCAAACGGCCGAAGGGGCGGATCTACCTCGACTACCTGCAGAACAAGCGCGGCCAGACGCTCGCGTCGGTCTACAGCCTGCGCCCGCGTCCGGGTGCGCCGGCGTCCACACCGCTCGACTGGAAAGAGGTCAAGCGTGGACTCGATCCCCTCGACTTCAACATCCGGTCCATGCCGAAGCGGATCGCACGCCGGGACGATCTCTTTGCCGGCGTGCTGGGCAAGGCGGTCGGGCTGAAGACGGTGCTCAAGAAGTTGGAGCGCTGACGGCGCGCCCGGCACGCCGTCGCGTGGGTGGCCTACGTGCCCAACACGGGGAGCGCCAGGGCCAGTGTGCCTTGCAGGTCGCGCACCAGGCGCGCGGGAAACGCGCGGTTGCGAAGGAGCGCCTGGTTCAGTTCGAGTTCGACGCCCGCGTAGGCGTCCGCTGCGAACACACGCCGCAGTGCTGTCGTGTGGCCGTCGCTCGTGCCACGGTACGGCCGATTGAATGCCACGCGCAGGCCCGTTGCCGCCTCGAGCTCCGCGCGCCACGCCCGCGCGAGTTCCCGTTCGAGCCGGCGCTCGGGATCAAAGAGCAGTGCGACGTCCATGTCGCGCCGCACCGCGCCCAACGTGGGGGTCATGGAGTGCACGCAGAGGTGGAGCACGCACGAATGGCTTTCGAGCAGCGCCGCGACCTCGACCTCCGCCGTGGCGCGGTAGGGCTCCCAAAGGGTCGCCAGGAGTTCTGCGCGGCGCGCGCGCCGCGCCGCAAGTGGCAGCGCGCGAAGGGTGGGTCCGAGCAGGTGCGGGTGCTGCGCCGATCGGTTCAGGTCGATCACGAGCCGGCTGACCGCGCCTTCGAGCAGCGTTGCGTCGAAGCGGCGGGCAAACGAACGTGCCACGGCGCGGGCGCCCGCGTCGAAGCCGCGGTGGCTCGCAAGGAGTGCCCGTTGACCGGAGAAGAGCGCGCGCAGCGCCGGCGGAACACGGTTCGAGGCGTGCTCGCACGTAACGAGCAACCCCGGCGGGCGCAGCGCCGCCGCTCGCCGCCGCCGGACCGCGGGTTTCAAGGCAGGAATAGACGCGCTTCGCCAAGGCAGTCGGCGAGTTCCTGCCAGACTTCGCGCAGTGCGCCGCGGCTCGGCGCCGATCCGACCGCGTCCGCGAGCCTGCGCGCAAGGGGACCGCGATTTTGGATGATATCCAGCGTTCCACGCGCGGGATCGCGCGCGGGCACGAGGCGCTCGATGAGGTACGCCCACAATTCACCCGCCGTGCAGCGCGGTTTGCCGCGCCACCCAAGGAGCGTCAGGTAATGAGGATCGTCGATGACCGCCTGATCGCCCGCGTCGACGACCTGCCACAGGATCCGGGCGAGACGGTCCGTGTCCGCGGCGCGTTGGGCTCCGTGGTCGCTCAAGCGTTCGTCGCACAGGGCGCGCACCAGCTCGACGACACCCGTCGCAACCGCCAGATCGGCCCGCGGGCACTCTTGGATGTCGAGGATGCGGATCTCGATGGCCATGCGGTCGAAGCGCGCGATGGCGCCGCGTGCATTCGCCCATTCGTGGCGCAGCACACCTTCCGGATCGTGGGGCTCGAGCGCGCGGTACACCTTGGCGAGCAGTTCGGATTCGTATGCGGCGCGCGAGAAAACTGGTTCGGGCACGACCTTGCCGCTCACTTCGGGCACGGCGCGGGCGTTGTTGCGATAAACGCGCAGTCGGTTGTCGAGGAATCCGGTGGGAGCACCGTCCATCACCGGCGTGCTCGCACTCAGGGCCGGCAGGATCGGCAGGGCGACGCGGATCGCCGCGTGCAAACGGCCGAACTCATCGTCGTCGGCAAACGGCAGGTTGATGTGCGTGCTCTGCAGGTTCGACCAGCCGTGGTGCTTGCAGTCGAAGATACGGTCGAAGGTCGCGTAGACCTCGTTGTGTTCGCCGGGGAAGAGCTGGGTTTCCTTGGTGGGCACCATCCAGGGATGCATTCCGCCCGGAAGCAACCGCGCGCCCCGATCGGCGAGCAGCCGTTGAATTTCGTCGACGTTGCGCTGGAATGCGGCGTCGAGTCCCGCGAGCCGCGGAGCGGGCCCATTCGTTTTGAGCTCGACGACGTGGGCGACGAGCTCGTTCGACCAGGCGATAGCCCCGCGCTCGACGTCCTCGGTGCCCGGGACGCCGGCGGCGGCATCGAGCAAGGCCGGCGCGAGGGGAGCGATGTCCAGCCCGTCGGCGTGGACGATCATGTACTCGAGCTCGATGCCAAAACCCTCGAACAGGTGCAGCGGATCGTGTGCCATGGACGTCAGCCCCGCTCCTCGACCCGTGCCAACATCCCGCGCATGATCGCGATGTAGAGTTCGTCGCCGAGCACGCGGTCTTCGAAGCCCGCGTCGATGTTCGGGTTGTCGTTGACCTCGATCACGTAAACGTCTTTTCCGCTTTGCTTGAGGTCGACGCCGTACAGCCCGTCGCCGACCAGGTTGGCGGCGCGCAGGGCTGTGCGCACGACGTTGGCGGGCGCTTGACCCACGGGTAAGGTCTCGATGCGCCCGTAGTCGGTCTCCTTGCCCTCGCGCGACACGATCTGCCAATGGCCTTCGGCCATGAAATAGCGGCACACGTAGAGCGGTCTGCGGTCGAACACACCCACACGCCAGTCGTAGTCCGTAGGCAGGAACTCCTGCGCGATGACGAGTTCGGATTCCTCGAGCAGCGCATCAAGCAACTGCTTCAACTCTTCTTCCGTGCGTGCCTTTTTGACGCCCATCGAGAAGGCGCTGTCGGGTTGTTTGAGCACGCAGGGCAGCCCGAGTTCGGCGAGCACCCGGTCGCGGTTGTCGCGATGGACGATCAGCGTCCGCGGGGTGCGGATCTTGTGGTGCTGCAGCAGCTCGGCGAGATAAACCTTGTTCGTGCAGCGCACGATGGACTGGGGATCGTCGATCACGACCAGTCCTTCCGCGGCCGCGCGGCGCGCGAAACGCCACGTGTAGTGGTTGACGTAGGTCGTGGCGCGGATGAAGAGCGCGTCGTAACTCGCGATGTGCGGAAAGTCCGCTTTGGTGATCAGTTCGGCGGCGATCCCGAGTTCTTTTGCGGCTTTTTGGAACTTCGCGAGGGCACGCGGGTTCGACGGCCGCGAGGTTTCTTCGGGGTCGTGGAGGATCGCGAAGTGCGCGCGCGGGCGCTTCTCCCGCCGTTGCCCCCAACTGCGGTTTTGGAAGTACTCGGTCGCGGCCTCGATGACAAATGGCAGGTGGCTTTGGGGGATGTCGGCCGCGGGGATCGGACCCACATGCGCAAGGCGCCAAGTGCCGCGCTCGAGCTTCTCGAAACGCGCGCGCAGGAGCGGTGCTTGGAACTGGTTGCACAGGGCCGCGGCGAGCCGTTGGTCGCGCTTCGTGAGGCAGCGTCCGAAGTAGATGCTGAGCATGTACTCGTCCGCGGAGAGCCGGCTGAAAGACTTTTGGATGAGCTCCTCGAGTTCCTCCGAGACCGTTGCCGTCGCAATCTGAGACCGCAGGTCCTGGATGGCGGCCACGCTGGGTTGTGCCCGATGCCCGCGGGCCTCGGCTAACAGGGAAACGTAGTAACCTAAGCTTTGGTACGCGTACGACCGGCACAGGTTGTACAGCTTGACACCACGCAAGCTGCTGTAGGCCGGTTCCGTCAGGTACGTGCGCGCGGCGACGACCTCGACCCCCGGGATGTCGAGTTTCCAGTTCTGCGGGTTGTTGACGACGAGCAGCAGCGGCATGGGTTCAGTCGCGCGAAGGGGCGGGCACTCGGATGGGTTCGAGGACGAGGATGTTCGCGTCGTAGGTCAAGATGCCGAGCATGATGGCGTTGATCAGCCGATCGATGTCGACTTCGTAGAAGTGTGATTTTGAGAGCGGGTTGGTGTGGAGCGGATCCGCGACCAGCACCCGCCGCGACTCGGAGTCGTAACCGCACAGCACCACGAAGTGGCCCTGGGGGTCGCCCTTCACGTCGTCGTAGCGCAGCGGCGAGCCCACTTCACGTGGGCAACGGTACAAAAACGTGGCGGACAGGCCGGTGAGGATCGGCTGGTCGCGTTTGAGGTGCTTGCGAAGGAGCGCAGGGGTGAGGTCCGTGAAGCGCACCTCGCCCCCGTGGTCGAGGAACTCAAGGTACGCCTGTGACGCGAGGCGTTTTTTGGGGTTGCGTGTGATCGTCGCTTGGGCGTCCAGGCGGGCGCGCATGTGTTCGCGCGGGTGGTCGAACCAGGACGGGTCGAAAACCTGCAGGTTGAAGGTGTGGATCCGCGCTCGATACCGGCCGCTTCGCAGCGCGTGGTTCGCAAGCATCACTGCGAGCGTGCCGCCGTGCTCGAGGGGCGTGATCTGCGCGATGACCTCGGCCAACGGGCGGTGGTCGCCGTAATAGGCGTAAACCGCTTGGAGGCAGGTCGGGCCGCAGGTCTCGTCGTCGGGCTGGGGCAGGATCGCGAACTCAAGACGCGTCTCCATGGGGGCGCGTCCGTATGCGGGAGTGCGCGGTGCCCGTTAGCATGCCCAAAGCCATGGCGAGACGTTCCAGCTTTCCCGCGCGCTCCAAATTTTTCCGCGCGGAACCCGGCGCACCCTTCGACGCCGAGTTCCTCGAACTCAAACTCGTCTCCCTTTGCGCGTGGCAGGGGGGTCGGATCGCCGTGGCTGCGGTCCGTGGGGCCGCGACGGCAGCGCGGCGTGGGCCCGCGGCACGCGCGGTTGAGTGGAGGATCCGGGCGCCCAAGAGGACGGTCAGGGTCAGGGCACGGGTGGGTTGCGAGCGGTTTTTGAGCACGAAGGTGAACTTCACTGGCACTTGGGCGAGGATCGGGTTCAGGTGCTCGTGGTGAAGGCGCCCTACGCGATCCACGTCACGGTGCGGACCGAGGTGGAACGGGGCGACGGCACGGGGGTCTTGGCGGGCGCGACCACGGCCACCCTGGCGGGCGAGCTCTCCGTCGACGTCCGCGCGGGCCCCCCGGGGGACGGCCCGCGCCGCCGCCCGTGACACCGCGTGATCCACCGCGCTACAACCCCTTCCGCCCGACGTTCTTCCCGCGCGCCCCGATGATTCCCGACACCTCTTCTTCTTCTCACTCTTCGTCCCTGCAATCCCAGCGGGGTGTCGCCTGCCCGAGCGAGCCCCTGGTCCGCCTGGGTCGCGACGAGTGCTTGCGGCTCGAGGTGTCCCTCACGCGCGAGTGGCTCGAAACCGACGGCGCGGGGGGGTACGCGTCGTCCACCGTGCCGATGGGGGCGACCCGGCGGTACCACGGTCTCTTGGTCGCGCCGACACCGACGAGCGCCAAACGCCACGTCTATCTCGCGCGCCTGGACGAGACGGTTATCGGACCCGAACTTTTTGGCCAGGAGCGCTCCTTCCCCCTGGGCCTTGCCCGCTACCCGGGTGTCTACGCACCCCATGGCCACCTGGGGCTCGAAGCCTTCGAACTCGTGCCGTGGCCGCGCTGGCACTACCGCCTCGGGCTCGCCGCGATCACCCGCGAGGTCCTGATGCCCCGCGGTCGTCACGCGGTGCTGGTGCGTTACCACAACCACGGGACGCGGGCCGGGTTGCGCCTGCGCCTGCGGCCACTCTTGCCGTACCGCGAGGCGGACGCGCTGACGGCCGAAAACCTCGCGTTCGACAGTCGAGCGCGGCGCGAAAACGGCGCCTTCGTATTCCAGCCCTACGGCGGGCTCCCGCGCCTGTTCACGACCCTGGGCGCGGACGGCGGGACGGACGGCGGGACGGACGGCGGCACGGACGGCGGCACGGATGCGGGGTCAAAAGCGTCGGCTCCGGGCGTG
This sequence comes from Planctomycetota bacterium, assembly GCA_038246255.1. Classification (GTDB taxonomy): domain Bacteria; phylum Planctomycetota; class UBA1135; order UBA1135; genus RI-242. The sequence continues at coordinate 8,137 of JBBRWC010000018.1, read as the reverse complement.
GCGAAGGTGCGCTACGAAGCCGATCCGGTGTGGTACCGGCGCATCGAATACCGCGAGGACCTCGCACGCGGTTACGACGGGCATGAGGACCAGGCCAGCCCGGGATGGTTCGAGCTGGACTTGCCGATCGGCGCCGAAATCGTGTTTGCCGCGTCGATCGACGAAGCGGTGGGGGACCCCATTGCCCTGTGGCGCGCGGAATCCGCACGTCGCCTCGACGAACGCCGCGCACTGGGCTCCCTCGACCGGCCGCTGGACCTCAGCGGGCGCCTGTCGCTGGCGTGCGAGGCCTACCTCTACCGCGATCCCAAGGGCCGCACCGGCGTGATCGCGGGATACCCGTGGTTCGGCGAATGGGGCCGCGACACGTACCTTTCCCTTCCTGGGCTGCTGCTGACCCGCGGCAAGCTGAAAGAGTGCGGCGACGCGCTGGTGGGAGCGCTGCGCTTCCTCCAGGACGGCCTACTGCCCAACGTGTTTGGCACGGGTATCGACGATAGCGCGTACAACTCTGCCGACGCGGCGTTGTGGTTCACGCGCGCGGTGCGCCTGTTCGAAGTGGCGGGCGGCGACCCGTTCGTGCTCGCGGAACACCTCTATCCGGCTCTCGCCGAAATCGCGCGTGCGTACCTTGATGGCCGTTGCCCGCTCGCGCGTGTTGACGCCGCGGGCCTGCTCGTGGTCGGCGGCCCCGACCAGAACGCGACCTGGATGGATGCGCGCACGGCCGCGGGTCCGGTCACACCCCGCGACGGTTGCCCGGTCGAGATCGAAGCCCTGTGGTACCAGTTGCTCGCGCTGCTGGAGCTGCGCGCGAAGGCTAAAGGCGATGGGGATCAAGAGCGCGAGTGGGCGACACGGCGGCGGCTCGCGGGCAAGAGTTTCCTGCGGCGGCTGTGGCTCGCGGACGAGCGTTACCTCGCGGACGTCTGGAACCCGACGACCGGGGTCGATCGCAGCCTGCGCCCGAACCAGGTGATCGCAGCTGCGCTCGAGTTCAGCCCGCTCAGTCAAGGCCGGCGCGCGGACATCGTGCACTGGGCCGAAATCGAGCTGCTCACGCCGTTTGGGCTGCGCACGTTGGCGCCCCAGGACCCGCGCTTTGAAGGCCACTACGTCGGCAGTCAAGAGCAGCGCGACCGCGCATACCATCAGGGCACGGTTTGGCCCTGGTTGATCGGGCCGTACACCGAGGCATTTTTGCGTGTCCATGGCGCGCGTCGGCGTCGCGTGCGCGGGTTGCGGGAAGCGCTCGAGCGTTTCAAGGAAAACCTCGACCGCCAGGGCCTGAACCACCTTTCGGAGGTCTTCGACGGGGATCCGCCGCACAAACCGGGGGGCACCTACGCGCAAGCGTGGAGCGTCGCCGAGGTGCTGCGCGCCGTACGCCTGCTCGAGGACGCGTCGCCGTGAAGGTCCTGATGTTGGGTTGGGAGTTCCCGCCGCACATTTCAGGCGGCCTGGGGACGGCCTGCCACGGCCTCACCGTGGGTCTCGCGCGCGCGGGGGTCGAAGTGCTGTTTGTCGTGCCCAAGGCGCTAGGCGACGAGGACGCGAGTCATATCCGCCTCATCGGCGCAAACCAGGTGCGCTTTCGACGGCGTGTCCGCGTGCCGCGCGAGGCGCCTGCGGGGAGCACGGCAGCGGGGAGCACGGCAGCGGGAAGCACGGCTGCGGGGAGCACGGCAGCGGGAAGCACGGGCGAAAGCGCGGCGGCGGTTGCCGTCGAACGGATCCGCGCGGGTGCCACGGCGGGCGAGTCCCACCTGTGGCGCGTGGTTGAAGCCCAACTGCGCAGCTCTGCGGGTTACGCGTCGCCGGACGAGATCGAAGCGACCATGGGCGCTGCGCCCATCGTCGACCTTGGGTCCGCGCTTTCGCCCTACGCCGATCCGGGCGCTGCCATGGCGTTGCCCGCCGACCTACAAAGCGCGCTCCAGCCCTGGTTGCCGACCGGGTTGCTCGAAAACCTCGTTCTTGGAGGGCGGCCGTTTGATGCCCCGGGCTGGCGCGAGCTCGCCAAAACGGTGGCGGCGGCGCTGCGCGCGCGCCAAGCGGCCCTCGATGCACCCGCGGCTGCGTCACCCGACGTTGAATACGAGGTTGAAGAGCGCCTCGCCTTCCAGGGTGGTTATGGCCACGACCTGTTCGGCGAAGTGGCGCGTTTTGCCCTGGCCGTCGGCGAAATCGCGCGCCGTGAGCAGTTCGACGTCATCCACGCCCACGACTGGATCACGTTCCCGGCGGCGGCCGCCGCCGCCGAGATCTCCGGACGACCGGTCGTTGCCCACGTCCACGCGTCGGAGCACGATCGCAGCGGAGAAAACCCCAACCCGCACGTCAAGGCGATCGAGCAGCTCGGCCTCGACATTTCGAGCCGGGTGGTCTGTGTCAGCCACTACACGGCCAGCATCCTCAAGCGGCGTTATCGCGTCGATGCGGCAAAACTACGTGTCATCCACAACGCGGTCACCCAAGACGAACAGCGTCAGCAATGGCGGGGTGTGCGCCACATCCACGATCCGATCGTGTTGTTCCTTGGCCGTGTGACCTTCCAGAAGGGGCCGGACTACTTCCTGGAAGCTGCCGCGCGGGTGGTGAGTCTGCGGCCGGACGTGCTGTTCGTCGTCAGCGGCAGCGGCGACATGCTGCCCGCGATGGTTGAGCGCTCCGCGCGCCTCGGCCTTGTCAAGAACGTGTACTTCACGGGCTTCCTGCGCGGCAAAGACGTGGAACGGATGTACTCGATGGCGGACCTCTACGTGATGCCTTCCGTGTCGGAACCCTTCGGCATCACCCCGCTCGAGGCCATGGCCCTCGACGTGCCCGTGATCGTCTCGCGCCAAAGCGGTGTATCCGAGATCCTGACCCACGCCCTCAAGGTCGACTTTTGGGATGTGGATGAACTCGCCAACAAGATCCTGGCGGTCCTCGAATACGCGCCCCTGCGCAAGAACTTGGCGGAGAGCGGGCGCGACGAAGTGCGCCGCATGCGCTGGGAACTGCGCGGAGAGCTCGTGCGGGACGTCTACAAGGAGATTCTTCAATGACGTCGCTCGTTTTTTACTTCCAGGTGCACCAGCCGTTCCGGTTGCGGCGCTACACATTCTTCGACATCGGCGCAGCGGACGATTACTTCGACGACAGCGAGAACGAACGCATCCTGCGCCGGGTCGCCGAAAAGTGCTACCTGCCGATGAACGCGCTCTTGCTGCGGCTCGTCGAAAAGCACCAGGGGCGCTTTCGCTGCGCGTTTTCGGTGTCGGGCACGGCGCTCGACCAAATGGAGGCGTGGTCACCCGAGACCCTCAACAGCTTCCGGCGCCTTGCGCGCACGGGCTGCGTCGAGTTCCTATGCGAAACGAGCCACCACAGCCTCGCATTCCTGGGCGACGAGGACGAGTTCCGCGAGCAGGTTGAAGCGCAGGCGCGCCGCATCGAGCAGTTGTTCGGGCAGCGCCCTACCTCGTTCCGCAACACGGAGCTGATCTGCTCCAACCGCGTCGCGCAGATTGCGGAGAGCATGGGCTTCAAGGCGATCATGGCCGAGGGCGCGGATCACCTCATTGGCTGGCGCAGCCCGCACCGGGTTTACCGCCCGGAGGACTGCGACGAGATCAAGGTGCTGTTGCGCTCGTACAAGTTCTCGGACGACATCGCATTCCGCTTCTCGAATCGTGGATGGTCCGAATGGCCGTTGACCGCCGAGAAGTTCGCGTCCTGGGTCCACGACCTTCCGGAGGAAGATCGCTTCGTCGGTCTGTTCATGGACTTCGAGACGTTTGGCGAGCACCAGTGGGCCGACACGGGAGTGTTCCAGTTCATGGAGCACCTGCCCGCGGCGATCCTCGCAAACCCGAGGTTCCGCTTCGAAACCCCTTCGGAGGTGGCCGCATCCACCGATCCGATCGCACGTCTTGACATCCCCTATCCGGTGTCGTGGGCGGATGCGGAGCGCGACCTCACCGCGTGGCTCGGCAACTCCATGCAGCGGGCGGCCCACGCGGAGGTTTATGCTCTCGGCCGCGACGTGCGGGCCCTCGCATCCAGCCGGCCGGACCTGCTCGCCACCTGGCGCCGCATGACGACGTCGGACCACTTCTATTACATGTGCGTCAAGTTCTTCTCAGACGGGGACGTGCACAAATACTTCAGTCCGTACGCGTCCCCGCACGATGCGTACATCACGACCATGAACGCTGTAACGGACTTCCGCCGTCGGATCGCTGCATTGATGGCCTCCGCCGACGGGAACGCCGCGCTCGCGCACCGCTGATCCGCCCCGCGCCAGCCGGCGTCGCACCCGCCCGCGTGGCCGCCGCCCGCGTGGCCGCCTTGCGGCCGCGCACGGTGCGCCGCTCGCTCCCCGTTCACCGGTCGACCTTCCCCGTCCCTTCTCCGCCGCACCCGCGGCTCCCCCGTCAGCGCTCTCCCCCCCGTGATGCCGTTCACCCTTTTCGAAGTCAGCTGGGAAGTTTGCAACAAGGTCGGCGGCATCTACACCGTCGTTTCCAGCAAGGCACGCAAGCTCACCGAGCGTCTGGGCGAGGACTACGTCACGCTAGGACCGTGGCTGCTCGAGCGCACCCATACCCTGCCCTTCGAGGAGGAAGCGGGGTTCGAAGCCTTCGTCGAAGCGTGCCGTGCGCGCGGCGTGGCGGTGAAGGTCGGCCGCTGGCAGGTGCCCGGCAAACCGCGTACGATCCTGGTCGGCTTCTCGCAGTTCTTCCCGCAGAAGGACGCGGTTCTCTCCGGCCTCTGGGACCGCTACGGCGTCGATTCGCTGTTCGGAAGCTGGGACTATGTCGAGCCCGCCATGTTCGGCCACGCCGCGGGCATCGTGATCGAGACCTGGTGGCGGCTCTACTTGGAACCCAACGGCGGCCATGCGGTGGCGCAGTTCCACGAGTGGATGACCGCGTCGGGGCTCCTCTACCTGAAGACGCACCTGCCCGAGGTCGGCACGGTCTTCACGACCCACGCGACGATGCTCGGTCGCTCGCTTTCGTCGACGGGGCTCCCGCCGTCAGCCGCCCTTGGGCAGCGCACGCCTGAGCAGGCGGCCGACTCCATCGGCGTGCGATCCAAGCACTCGATGGAAGGGGTGGCCGCGCGGGAAGCCGACGTTTTCACGACGGTCAGCCAGATCACCGCCGACGAAGCCGAACTTCTGCACAGGCGTACCGCCGACCCGCTGTTGCCCAACGGCCTCGACCTGCGATTGCTCGCGGAGCTCGTCGGCGACACACCGCGCAAGGAGGTGCGGCGCCGGCTCCATGCGATTGCGTCGCTCATCGTCGGCGAGGACGTTTCCGACGCCAAGCTGCTCACGATTTCGGGCCGCTATGAGTTCCACAACAAGGGCATCGACCTGTTGATGGACTCCCTTGCGCGCCTCGAGCAGCGTGAAGGTCCGCGCGTGGTGCTTTTTGTTCTCGTGCCCGCGGGCAACTCCGGGGTGTCGCGCGATCTGCGCGACCGACGCGACAACCCGCCCACCCTGCCCGCTGCACCCATCGGTTTTTCCACGCACCAGCTCTTCGATCCGCACAACGATCCGGTGCAGCGCCATGCGGTCGCGGTGGGTCTCGACAACCGCCACGGCTCGCGTGTCAAGATCATCCAGGTCCCGGTGTACCTCGACGGTCAGGACGGGCTGTTCGATCTGCAGTACGAAGCGCTGCTTGCGGCGATGGATTTCTCCTGCTTCCCGTCGTTCTACGAGCCGTGGGGTTACACCCCGGCGGAGAGCATCGGTGTCGGTGTGCCGACGATCACGACGGACTGCGCCGGATTTGGCGTTTGGGCGCGGGCGCAGCACCTTGAGTCCGAGAATGGCGTCGATGTGATCGACCGCCAAGGCGTGGCGGTCGATGAAGTCTTGGCCGAACTGGAGCGTGTGATCGAGCGCCACCTGTGTTACCCGCGCGATCACGACCAGGTGGCGAAGGCGTGCCTCGAAGCGGCCGAAAAAGCCTCCTGGACCCACCTCATCCAGCACTACCACACGGCGTTCAAGAGCGCCCTCGAACGCGCGCAGTCGCGCCGCGGCGCCACCCCCGCCAGCACACCCCGTTTCCCGCTCCCCGTCCGTCGCCAAGTACCGACGGCCACGAACATGCCCGCGCTGCTGCGGTTCGACGTAGCGGCGACGTTGCCACCCGCGCTCGAGGGGCTCGACCGGCTCGCTCAAAACCTGTGGTGGAGCTGGGACAACGAAGCGCCGGGGCTGTTCGAGGAGATTGCGCCCCGCGGCTGGCGTGATTCGGGCCACAACCCCGTGGCGTTCCTGCGGCGTGTTTACCAGCGCGACCTCGAAGCGAAAGCCGCCGATCCCGCGTTCCAAAAGCGTTTGGCGCGCGTGATGGCGCGCTTCGAAGCCTACATGGCGGCGACCCGCGATCGGGTGGAGTTCGCGGGCGGAGGTGTGGCGACGCGCGACGAGCCGATCGCGTACTTCTGCTTCGAGTTCGGCATCCACGAATCCCTGCGCATCTACAGCGGCGGACTGGGTGTGCTCGCCGGCGATCACCTCAAGAGCGCCAGCGACCTCAACCTGCCCCTGGTCGCGGTGGGGCTCTTCTACCGCAAGGGGTACGTGGACCAGCGCATCGGGATGAACGGGGAGCAGATCTCCGCGGACGTCGAAAACGACCCGCGCCACCTGCCGCTGCGCGCCGTGTTGGACGACAAAGGCGCGCACGTCAAGGTCAGCGTGCAGTTGCCGCACCGCACGTTGACCCTTGCAGTTTGGCGTGTAGACGTCGGGCGCGTGCGCCTGTTCCTGCTCGACTCAGACGTTGAAGAGAACGGCGAGGAGGATCGCCGCATAACCCATCGCCTCTACGGTGCGGGTCAGGAGCTGCGACTCCTGCAAGAGATCGCGCTGGGCCACGGCGGCATGCGCGCACTTGCGGCGTGTGGCCTCGAACCGCGTGTGCTCCACCTGAACGAAGGCCACGCGGCTTTCGCGGCGCTTGAGCGTGTCGCGCGCACCATGAAGCGCGACGACCTGACGTTTGCCGAAGCGCGCGAGATCGTGCGTGCCAGCACCGCGTTCACGACCCACACACCGGTTCCCGCGGGCCACGATGTATTCCCCGAGGAGCTCCTGCGGCGCTACTTCTCGGATGTGTCGCAGCGTATCGGCCTGACGTGGGATCCGTTCCTTGCGCTCGGCCAGGAGCCCGGCAACAGCGGCGGCTTCAACATGACCTACCTGGCGATGAGCCTCGCCAGCTTCGTCAACGGCGTCGCCGAGAAACACGAGGAAGTCTCGCGTGGGCTGTTGCGCCCCTACTGGTCAGGATTGCTCGAGAACGAGATCCCCGTCACGCACGTCACGAACGGCATCCATCTCGCGAGCTGGACGCGCCCTTCTCTCGCGAGCATCTTCGGCGCGGGGAGCGAGGTTCTCGGCGGCAAGCACTTCGAGGCCGCGGCCCAGAAGCTCGACCCGGATGTTTTTTGGGCGGAGCGTGCCCACGCAAAGCGCGAACTCCTGGTCGCAGCGGCGCACGCCCTGCAAAGCAGCTTCCGCGCGCGCCAGGACAGCCCCAAGGTGCTCGCGCGTGTCCTCGACGGACTGCGCACGGACGCGCTCGTGATCGGCTTCGCGCGCCGTTTCGCGCCGTACAAACGTGCCACGCTCCTTTTCAAGGATCCCGCACGGCTTGAGGCGCTGCTGCACAACGAGGACCGCCCGGTGCTGTTTCTCTTTGCTGGCAAGGCGCACCCCGCGGATGGCCAAGGCAAGGAACTCGTCCGCCAGATTGCCCAACTTGGCCGCTCCGGTTCGATGGTTGGAAAGGTTGTGTTCCTCGAGAACTACGACATCGGACTCGCACGCCACCTCGTGCAGGGTGTCGACGTGTGGCTCAATAACCCCATCCGGCCCCTCGAGGCCAGCGGTACGTCGGGCATGAAGGTCGCGGCAAACGGCGGCCTCAACCTGTCGGTGCTCGATGGTTGGTGGATCGAAGGCTACGATGGCCACAATGGCTGGGCGATCGGCGGCCCGCGCGTGTACGCCGATCAGGAATTGCAGGACCAGCTCGACAACGAGCACCTGATGCAGTTGCTCGAGGACGAAGTCATCCCGCTGTACTTCGAGCGCGATGCCCGCGGCCTGCCGCTG
>JBBRWC010000017.1:0-50267 GCA_038246255.1 Planctomycetota bacterium | reverse complement strand
GTTTTTGTCCGCGAGCGAGCTCCAGCGCCGCCAGGCGATGGGCCAAAAGGCACCTGACCGCGACTTCGTCCGGGCCGTGCCGATGTTCTCCCACGCGGTCAGCGAGCTGAAAAAATCGGAGCCTTGGCCGGTTTTTGTCCGCGAGCGAGCTCCAGCGCCGCCAGGCGATGGGCCAAAAGGCACCTGACCGCGACTTCGTCCGGGCCGTGCCGATGTTCTCCCACGCGGTCAGGTATGGATGCCCAGGGTGCGAACGAGCACCGCGGTGTCGAGCGGCTTGTGCAGGATGAAATCGAAGCCTGCGGACTCGCGCAGGGCGTCGGGATCGGTCACCAGCGCGCAGATGACGGGGTCCGCGAAGTCCATGCGCAGGCGCCGCACTGCCTCATCGACCCCCGCGCGGTCCGCATCGAGGACCACGACGTCCGGCTGCCATTCGCGCATGGCCACTCGCACCGCTTCGAGATCGGGCACCGCCCGCACTTCGAGATCGAGATCTTCAAGTTGGGCGGTCACCCCCTCAACCTCGCCGTGGATCAGGATCCGGCGCCACAGGAAGCCGATCGGCGCTTCGGCGGATTCCTCGCGAATCCAGCGGGATAGGGCGTCGATGCGGATGGGTTTGGCCATGAACGCGTCAAACCCCGCCACGCGCAAACTGCGCCGATCGGACGGGTTGCCGCGACCGCTGATGGCGATAGCCCGCGCGCGCGGGAATCCCCCGCGCACCTCTTCTTGTCGCAGGCCACGGATGAACTCGATGCCGCTGATGTTGGGCATCATCAGGTCGCTGACGATCACGCTGGGGCGGCGCTCCTCGATGGCGCGCCGCGCGGATTCCACGTCGAGCGCCGTCCGCACCGGGATTCCGCGCACGATCAGCGAAAGGGCCAGAGCTTCGGCGGTCGCGCGCTCGTCGTCGACGACAAGGACGTCGGCGCCCACCTCGGCGGCCTCGGGGCTCGGGCGTTGCTCGCGCCGTGATTTTTCGCGGGGCGAATCGAGCAGCGGTAGGCACACGGTGAACGTTGCACCCTTCCCGACTCCCGCGCTCACCACATCTACCTTGCCGGAGTGGCGCTCGACGAGGTGGCGGACGATGTGTAGACCGAGGCCTAGGCCGCGGAAGCGCCGCTGACCCGGGTCGTCGCCCTGCCAAAACTGGTCAAAAACGCGGTCCAACTTGCTCGGCTCGATGCCGCAGCCGGAGTCGGTGACTTCGAGCTTCGCCTCGTCTTGGGATTGGCCCAGGCGCACGCTGACTTCGCCGCCCTCGGGAGTGAACTTAATCGCGTTCTCGATGAGGTTGCGCACGACCTGCTGCAGGCGCGTGATGTCGCCGTCCACATAGAGTTCCCCCGCGGGAATGTCTGCGGAGATGCTCACGTTGGACGCCTTCGCGCGCGGCAGTGCCTCTTCGACGACCTCCTTGACCAGCTCGACAAGGTCGACCTCGGCGCGACGCAGCTCGAGGCGACCTGCGGACAAGCGCGAGACGTCGAGGAGGTCGTCGACCAGGCGACTTTGCAGGTCCACATTCGTATCGATGTGCCCCACCGCCTGTTCGAGCAGTCGCGGATCGTCCGCTCCGCTCGTGCGCAACAATGTCGCCCACAGGCGGATCGAGTTGAGCGGCGAGCGCAACTCGTGCGACACGATCGTCAACAAAGAATCCCGGGCCCGCGTCGCCTGCTCGGCATGGGTGCGCGCGGAAACCGCGTCCTGCAGGAGTCGATCGCACTCCACGGCGAGTTCGCGCTTTTTCGTGACATCGTTCTGCACCCCGATGAAGTGGGTCACCTGGCCGCGGCGGTCGCGGACCGGCGTCAACGTCAGTTCGATCCAGATCGGTGTCCCGTCCTTGCGGTGGTTGAGCAGCGTGACCGCGCAGTCCCGCCCTTGCGCGATCGCGGCGCGCACCTCATCGAGTTCCTGCTGGTCGCGCGCGAGACGGTTGAGGATGCGGCAACTTTGTCCGAGCATCTCGGCCGCTGTATAGCCCGTGATGCGCTCGTAGGTGGTGTTGACGAACACGATCGGCTGTCCACCGCGGCGCGCGTCACAGATCACAAGCCCCACACCGGCGGCCTCTAGACTGCGCGCCTGGACGAGCAGCCGCTCCTCGTATTCCCGATCGAGGGTAATGTCGTCCAGCACGAATACGAAGTGCTGGTGCTGCCCCGCGTCGTCGTCGATGCGCGACACCTGTGTGCTGAGCACGCGCCAGTCCCCTGCGCCGGAACGCCAGCGCAGCTCCAAATTGCTGCTCGACGGCAAACCTTTTTGCACGCGCTGCAACTCGCGCTCGAGCAGGGCGCGGTCCTCGCTATGGATGCCTTCGCCGACGTCGTGGCCGAGCAGATCGTTCGAATCCTTGCCAAGGATGCGCTGCAGCGCGCCGTTGACATGGGTCCAGCGGCCCGCGCGATCGACGTGCGCCATCCCCACGAAGACGTTTTCGAACGAGGAGCGAAACACACGCTCGCTCGCGAGCAACCGCGCGCCCGAGCGCGTGAGCGCGTCTTCGCTGCGGCGCAGCGCGAGGATCGACCAGGCCAGGACGCCTGCCGTCGCAAGGGACACTCCCGAGGTCACGGCGGTCGCAAACATCGCGCCCGACAGGTTCAAGCTCAGCGCTATCCACGCAAGCAGCATCGGGAAGCCGAACAGGATCGGCACCATCCGGCGCGTCAGGATGCCGCTCGGCCGCGGGTCGAGCGCCAACTTGCCAAAACCGCGGTGAGGGTCGGCGAAGATCAGCGCGGTCGCGAGCACACCGAGGCTCAGGGCGCCCTGCAACGACGTCGCGGTCGTGCCCGGAAGTCGATAGAGCGCTTCGACGTTGTAGGCGTATCCGAACAGCGTATGCGCGGCGAGTAGGGCGCCGAAGCCCGTCGCCAGTTGACCGACACGCGAAAGCGCGCGCCCACTGCGCAGCCACAACCCCGCCGTGCCGAGGAATACCACGGCCAGCGCTGAGAGGGGTGCCATCCGCCCGCGGTGCATGGTCAACGCGGGCCGCGCGAAGTCCTCAGACACGATCTGATCGATGCCAAGCTGCAGGCCGAAGATCTCCTGCACGAGGCTCAACAGGCCAATCCCGATCGCCGCGCCAAACGTCCACTGGGCGGCGCGCGAGCGCCCAACGCACCGAGCGGCGAGAATAACTGCGAGCGCCAGGAGAGCCATCGCCAGGGCGGCGTTGGCCTTCATGCTCACCATCGCAGGGTTGATGGCGGTGAACGCGGGCTCGCGCAGGAACCACCCCAGAAGGACAAATAGCGCGTGCAGGAGAACGATCGCTGCGAGGGCGCACGCGGCCCTTAACGCGGGCTGGGCCATCGGGCGACTCGGCTCCGCCGGACCGTTCGCCGCCGCTGCGCTGGAGGAGGAATGGGCAACTAACCCTTCGATCTCATCCCATGCGCCGTTTGTCCTAGGCTTAGCCGGCTCCATCACCCATGGGCTCCGTGGGCGCGCCATACTCCTTCAGACGGCTGTAGAGCGTGCGCAGACTCATGCCGAGCATCTCCGCCGCCGCGCGTTTGTCGCCGCTCGAATGCGCCAGCGTGGCTTCGATCAGGCGGCGCTCGACCGCGGCGATAGTCGATCCCACCGGCACTTGAATCGTGTTGGCGGAAGCGCCGGGCAGCGCCGCCGCGGGTTGGCGCCGCACCGCGGCGTCCTGGTTGAGAACGAGCGTCGGCAAACTGTCGGGGGTGATGACCCCGTCGGCCATCACGAACGCACGCTGCACCGCGTTGCGCAACTGGCGCACGTTCCCCGGCCACGCATAAGCCTCAAGGGCCGCGACGGTCTCGGGAGCGAAACGCTTGCGGTCCTTGAAGCGCACCGCGAGTTCATCGAGGAAGCGCTGCGCGAGCAGCGGAATGTCCTCGGGCCGGTCGCGCAACGGCGGGGTGACGATCGGGAACACGCATAAGCGATGGAAAAGATCCTCGCGGAAATCGCCGTCGCGGATCGACTGCTCGAAGTGGCGGTTGGTTGCCGAAATGATGCGCACGTCAACCTCGACGTCCTGGCTGCTGCCTACGGGGCGCACGCGCCCCGTTTCCAGCGCGCGCAGGAGGCGCACCTGGTGGTCGATGGGCATTTCCGCGATTTCGTCGAGGAACAACGTGCCGCCGTTGGCCTGCTGAAATACTCCCTGATTCGCCGAGGCAGCGCCGGTGAACGCACCTTTCGTGTGGCCGAAGAGCTCCGAGTCGATCAGGTTCTCGGGCACGGCTCCGCAGTTGAGCGCCACGAACGGGCCGTCGCACCGCGAACTCAATTCGTGGATCGCGACCGCAACGAGTTCCTTGCCGGTTCCGCTCTCCCCCTCGATGTAAACAGAGAACGCCGACGGGGCGACCCGCTCGATCAAACTGCGCACACGCTCCATCGCCGCCGACGTCCCCACGAGGCGCCCGGCTCCGCGCTCGCGGCCAGGGACCTCCGCGGGAGTGTTGGCCGCATCCTCGACGCGGCAGCGGCGACGCACTTTTGCGAGGCAGCGCGAGAGCACACGCGGGTCCACCGGCTTGGCCACGAAGTGGAGCTCCTGCAGCGCAAGCGTCGAAAACGCCTTGCCGACGGATTCGTCCCCGCTCATCAGCACCACCTGTGGGCGGTGCGACTGGGGGACCTCCAGAAGGAGGTCGATGCCCGAACCGCCCGGCAGGAACACATCGAGCAGCGCGACGTCGTGAGCGCGGCTGAGCAGTTCGTTGCGGGCGTCACTCCACGTCGAAACGGCGGTCGCCGTGAACCCGAGCTTCTCGACGAGCACGGTGAGAGCGGTGAGGGTGGCGTGATCGTCGTCGACTAGCAGAACGCTCGGCATTGATGTCTCCTGGGGGGAGGGAGCAATCTATCGCTGACCGTCTCGATGAGACCGGCGGAATGCTACGAATCCGTGACGAAGTGGCCTTGGCGACGCCTGAAGGTCTTTGCGCGCGCAGGGCGTACCCGGCACAACGCCCCGGGTCTACCGAGCAGGACCAGGTGGCGTTCCATCCCGTGGCTGGCGGCCATGTGCGTTGCGTTCGCACGGTGCGGCCACTTTTGCAACTGCCGTGCCGAGCAGCGATCGAACGGCGCGTTGATTCGCTGTTGCGGGCGCCGCACTGCTCTGTGAAAAGTTCCCCCGCATCCCGACTGTGCGCTGCGCGGGCCCCCCCAGCGCAGGAGCAGCCCCTGAACGCTGTGCGTTTTTTGCGCGCTGCCGTGCAAAAGCGGCGCGCGCAGCGCGGGAGGTTCGGCAAAAACGCCGTCGTGGAGGTGCTGAACTCGTCTAGCCCGGGCTATTCATCAGGTTTTCGAGCAGACGAGCCCAAGTCGTCGCCTGGTGGTGCTTTGCGGCCGCGGGACCTGCAGTCGACCTTGACCAGGTCAACGAGGACGCCCGTGGTCGCAAAGTGCCGCCAGAGGGCGAAAGACGGCCGAAGGCCGCCGGTTGGGCCGTCCGATCGCAAAGCTGGTGAATAACCCGGGCTAGCTGCCGGGCCGGTGTGCGTAGAAGGACGCCCCGGGGATTGCACCTGCCCTGGCTGAGAGCGATCGACCGCACCCGGGTCCACGCGGCGGCCGCGCATTTTCTTTGGTGAAAAGTGGACGGGCTCGAATGCCGCCTTTTGGTCGGCACTCGAGCCCGTCTCACGCGGAACTTCCGCTCGCGGGCACGGTCAGTTGAGGAACGGATCGAGTTCGCGCCGCAGCGCCGGCGTGTTGAGCTTCGCGAGGGCGCGCACCTGAATCTGGCGCACGCGCTCGACACTCACACCGAGTTCCGCGGCCACCTCGGCCAGGGTGCATTCTTTCTCGCGCCCGATGCCGAAGCGCATGCCGACGACGAGTTGCTCCCGCTCGGACAGCTTTTCAAGCGCACGCCCCAGGCCGTCCTGGAGCGACACGTCCTCAAGGCGTGTGTCGTACGGCCCGTCGTCCGCGGCAACTAGCATGTCGCGCAGGCGGTTGCCGTCGCCCCCGTCACCGCCCAGCTCCGCGTCCAGGCTGTAGCTGGAGCGCGCCGCCGCGAGGGCCGACTCCACGAGGTTTTCTGGCAGGTCGGCCGTCGCGGCGATTTCCGCATAGGAAGCCGCCGGGTTGCCGATCTTGATCTTGGCCTGGTGGATCTGGCGCAGGGCCTTTTGCAGGTACACGGGCACGCGCACCGTGTTGGAGAAGTTGTAGAGGTAGTTGCGGAACGCCTGGTTCAGCCAGTGGACCGCGTAGGTGCGGAACAGGAGCCCGCGGCGCCAGTCGAAGCCATCCACCGCCCGGAACAGGGCGGCCGAGCCTTCCTGCACCAGGTCGTGGCGGTTTGTCGATGTGTGGGCGTAGCGCTCCACGTTGATGAGGACGAGGTAGAGGTTGCGCTCGACCATTTCCGTCCGCAGGGCGTGGAGTTCCGCTGCCCGGCGCATCACGCGCTCCGAAGGCAGGTCTTTAGCCGTGCCCCCGCCCATCCAAGTGGACGCGAGCAGTCCGACACCTTCCAGGGCCTCGGTGTCCACTTCGCCCCCGCGGGCGACGGACAGGCGCAGGCGCGCGAACTCGACGCGGCGAGCGAGCTGGGCTTCCTCGGCCCTTCCGAGGATTGCGATGCGATCCACGTCGTGGCGGAGTTGGTCCAGGTTGGCCGCCCGTTGCACAGGCGCCTCGACGTCGACGCGCCGCCACTGTGTCGGGTCCTTGATCTCCAGGTGGACACCGCGCTTGTCGAGGGACGCAATCCAGGTGCGGCACCGCGCTTCAAATTGCTCCGAATCCTGGGCGAAGGCGTCCAGCTTCTTGTCCAATTCCGCGTGGGTCAGTGTCTTGCGTGCCATGGGATCTCCTCTCTCTTTTTGCCCCCCGCCGGGGGGTGGTCGGGGCGGGTTGGGGGACCGATGCAGGCCCTTCGCCCGTCGCCGCGCGGCGGATGTGTCCAAGAATATATCTCTACAAGTGGCCGCCTCGCCCCGGACTGACTAGATCGAAACCTCGACAGGTCCGTGGCACACCCGTGCGAGCGCGGGCGGCTTGCCCTTCTCTACGCAGCCCAACCCTCCAGTGGACGTAAGTTTGCGGTCCTTCGACTGGAACCCCCGAAGTTCCCGATTTCGGGGCGTCCGCGACGCCCGCCGGCTCTATCCGGACCGCCCCGAATCTGGACGAAACACAAGCAGGGGTCACGCTCCCGCGCGACCCCTGCCAAGCGCCCTCCCCCCGCGGTGGCGGAGGTGGGTGAGACGATTCCGTCCCGCGGTCCGCGGTCAGGCCAACGACGGCGCCCCGTAGTTGTTCTGGGTCTCCTGGGGGATGTAGGGGTCGAGGTGGCGCAGCGCTTCGGACTCCTTGATCAGGTTGCGCGCGATGACCATGCGCTGGACCTGATTGGTGCCCTCGTAAATCGCCAGGATCTTCGCGTCCCGGAAGCACTTGGCGATGGGGTAGTCCTCCATGAAGCCGTAACCGCCGAAGATCTGCACGGCGTCCGTCGCGACTTCCATCGCGGCATCGGTGGCAAAACACTTCGCCATCGCGGCGATCTTGGTGACCTCCGGTTCGCCCGCGTCGACCGCGGCGGCGCAGGAGTACACGAGCCAGCGCGCGGCCTGGGTCTTCATCGCCATGTCGGCGAGCATCTTTTGGACCATCTGGAAGCTTGAGATCGGCGCGCCAAACTGCCTGCGGCGACCGGCGTAGACGAGCGCCAGGTCGAGCGCCCCCTGCGCGGCGCCCACGGCCTGCGCAGCGACCCCTGGACGGGCGTTGTCGAGGGTCATCATCGCGTGCTTGAACCCCATCCCCGGGCGGCCGCCGATCAGATTGTCGACCGGCACCCGAACCCCGTCGAAGTGCGTCTCAACAACCGGAACAGTGCGGATCCCCATCTTGTCCTCGACCTTCCCGATCGAAAAACCCGGAGTGCCCTTCTCGACGACGAAGGCGCTGATGCGGCGCGACTTCGAGGTCGGGTCGCTCACGCAGAACACCGAGTAGATGTCGGCGACACCGCCGTTGGTTGTCCACTTCTTCTCGCCGCGGATGACCCAGTCGGCGCCCTCCTGCTCGGCGCGCACCGCGAGGCCCCCCGCGTCGGAACCGGCGCCCTTCTCCGAGAGGCAGAACGCACACAGTTTTTCGCCTTTGGCTACCAGGGGCAACCACCGCTGCTTCTGTGCCTCGGTGCCGCCCAGGAGGATCGGGAACGAGCCGAGGGCGTTGACGGCAAACGCCACCCCGAAGCCCGAATCGGCCCGGGCGAGTTCCTCGGTCACCATCGCGAGCGCCAGCACGCCGGCTCCCACACCGCCGTACTCCGGCGGGATCCACGTCTTGAGCAAGCCCGCGTCGGCGACAGCTCGCATGGCATCGAAGTTGTACTCCTGCGCCTTGTCGAACTTGGCCGCGTTGGGGCGAACGTGTTTTTCGGCGATTTCGCGGGCCTTGGCCTGGAGTTCGCGGGCGAGTTCGCTGAAGACGACGTTTTGCAGCATGGCGGATGTGTGTGGGAGGGCGGGGTCGGGGGCGGGGGCGGGGGAGTATAGCGGCCCGATCAGCGGCTTGGATCGGAACTACGGGCCGGCTCGGGCGCGCGGCGGGCGAGGGCGACGATGCGCGGAGCGCGGGGGTCCCCGCGGCCGCCCGCGAGGTCGCCGGCGAACTGGATGTGGTGGAAGCCCGCCGCAGCAAGCAGCCCGGCGAGTTGGTCCGCGTCGACGATGCGCAGGTCTTCGCACCATTCGACGCGGCCCGGCCCCGCCTGCTCCGCTCCGCGGACCCACTTCTGGACGCGCCCGCCCTGAATGCGCCGCTCGATCTGCCAGATCCAGCCGGCCGCGTTCTGCCGTTCGGAGCAAACGAGGCGGTCGCTCAGCCCGTCGGATGCCAGCAGGTCGACGACGACAAACCCGCCTGGCCGCAGCGCCGTGTGGAGCGCGCGCAGGATCGCAAGGTCCGCCTCAGGGCTGCCGTGGCCGAGGACTTGGAAAAGCAGCAGCGCACCAACGAGGCTTGCGGGTGAAAGCGGCGGCGCGCGAAGGTCGGCGCGCAGCAGCCGCGGCCGAAGCTCGCGCGGTGCTTCGCACAAAAGCGGCAGCGCACGATCGAGCCCAAACGCGTTCACGCCGTGCGCGCGCAATGCCGCCACGTGGCGGCCCGCGCCGCACCCGGCATCGAGCACCGGGCCATTCCAGGCCCCGGGGCCGATCCAGTTCCGAAGCCCTGAAACCTCGGTGCGGGCGGCCTCGAGCGAGCGATGGGCGTAGAGCTTCGAATAACCCGCCGCAAAGGCGCGCTCACCCCAATCACCCGCCGCCATCGCACCATCACACCGCGGCGCAGTGCGCGCGCGAACCGCTTTTTGGTGTCACCAGCGTTTTTTGGTGTCACCACCGTTTTTTGCTGTAACGACGGCGCGCTTGCAGCGGTCCTTGGCATGTAGAGTGCGGGGGCCGCGCGCTCGGTCCCAAACGCCATGGAAACCCGCTATCCCCTGCTCGACCGCGCCGCGAAAGAAGCCGCCCAGGAGGCGGTGCTCGCGCCGTTTGCGCTGCGCAGTGCGCGCAGCCTCGGCCGGCATGTACCCGAGGATCTGGACCCGCTGCGGACCGAGTTCGAGCGCGACCGCGATCGGATCGTGCACGCGACCGCCTTCCGCCGCCTGATGTACAAGGCGCAGGTTTTCCTCAACCGCGAAGGGGACCACCACCGCACGCGCCTCAGCCACAGCCTCGAGGTCGCGCAGGTCGCGCGTTCCATCGCGAGCGCCCTGCGCCTCGAGGTCGATTTTGCCGAAGCCCTTTCGTTGTGCCACGACATCGGGCATCCGCCCTTTGGGCATCGGGGTGAATGGGCGCTCGACAAACTGATGGCCGGCCACGGCGGTTTCCGGCACAACAACCAGGTGCTGAGGGTCGTCGATCAGCTCGAGCGCCGCAGTCCGGACTATCACGGACTCAACCTGACGCGCGAGCTGCGCGAATCGCTGCTGAAGCACGAAAAGGCGGAGGATTGGCCGGCGGATTTCGACCCGCGGCCGCGCTGGCCCTACCTCGAGGCGCAGGTCGTCGACCTCGCCGACTCGACCGCCTACGACGTGCACGACATCGAGGACGGTCTGCGCGCAAACATGTTCGAGGAAGCCGCGCTGATCGAAGCGTCGGGGCTTTGGCGCTTGGCGCGCGCGCGTGTCGGCGAGCGCCATCCGGGTTTCCTTGCGGCGTCGAAGGACGTGAACCTGCGCATCAAACGCACGTCGAACGAGCTCATCAAACTTTGCATCGTCGACCTGATTGACGCCAGCGCCGACCGCATCGCTGGCGCGGGCCTCGTGGACGCCCACAGCGCGCGCAGTCTGCCCGGCATGCTGATCGGCCACTCCGATGAGCTCGAACCGAAGGTCGCCGAACTCGCGAAGTTCCTCTTCAAGGCGTTTTATCGCCACCCGCACCTGATCGAACTCGCGCACCACGCAACCGCGGTGCTCGACGTCCTGTTCAGCGCCTACGTGGCCGACCCGCACGGCCTGCCCCAGTGGTACCGCCTGTGGTGCGACGAGGTGGGCGTGGAGCGCTCCATCTGCGACTACCTGGCCGGCATGACGGACCGCTTCGCCGAACAGGAGTACGAACGCCTGACCGGCCGCCACGCCCCCGACGCCGCCCGCGCGCCCGCCACGCACTGACCCCACGGCCGAACGCGACGCCGGGACGCGCCGCTGCGCTTAAACTCGCGGGGGCCGCGCTAGGCTGGGCGTCGTGTTCGACGAGTTGCCCCATGTGTTTGCCCGGCCGAGCCTTTTGGAGTTGGCCCTCACGCATGCGTCGGCGGAACGCGGGGGGGATTACGAGCGGCTCGAGTTCCTGGGGGATGCGATCTTGGATGCGATCGTCGCCAGCGCGCTCTACCACGCCCATCCGGGGTTCGACGAAGGGCGGCTGACGGAGCTCAAATCGCGGGTGGTGTCCCGCGCGGCGCTCGCGGAAGTGGCGCGGCGCTGGGGGCTCGAACACCGCGTTCGGATCGGGGCAGGGCTGGTCGGCAGGGGGTTGCCACGCTCGATGCTGGCGGGTGTCTACGAGGCCGTGCTGGGGGCCGTTTTCCTCGACGCTGGCTTCGACGCTGCGCGGCACTTCGCGACCCTCACGCTGGGATCGACCCTCGACGCTGCGCTCGAGCCCGCCCTCGGCACGCGCGACCCCAGCGCGGTCGGCCGCGGAGACGCCGCCAACCCGAAACAGGCGCTGCAAGAGCTCGCGCAGGCGGAAGGCGGTGATCCGCCCCGCTACATCCTGGTGGAAGCGCGCGGTCCCGCCCACGCGCGGGCGTTCCGGGTGGCGGCGGAGCTGCGCGGGCGGCGCTACCCCAGCGGTTTTGGTCGCACGCGCAAGGAGGCCGAGCGTTTTGCGGCCCAGGAAGCGCTCCTGCGGATCATTCCACCCGCCCTCAACCTGCCCCTCGCAGACGGTCGCTGAACGTCCCATACTCGCTGAACCCACGCGGAACGTCGGTCGCGCCCGCGACAGCCGCCCGGCGCGCCCCCATCCCCCATGACGGCCACGACGCACGAACGGGCCCCGGTCCTCGACGGGCACGCGGCCTTCGAATCGCTGGTGCGGGCGATCGAGCGCTCCCGCGACGTCGCGGCGGGAAACCTGTGGGGAGCGTCCCAGGCGCTCATCCTCGCCAACCTCGCGCGGCGCGTGCGCGGGCCGTGGCTGGCGGTGTGTTCGAGTGAACTCGAGGTCGACGCGCTCGCCGACGACTTGCAGGCGTTCGGACTTGATCCGTTCGTGCTGCCGGCGCGCGAGGAAGGCGGGACCGGCGGCGACGGTGTACGCGCGCGCCTGGGTTTCGCGCAAACGATGGCGGGACCCGCGGATCGCCATCCGAGCTTTGTCCTCGCGTCGCAGGTGTCGCTGCTGCAGCCCCTGCCGGCGGCCGCGGACCTCGAGGGCCGCTTCTTGCACCTCGCGGTCAAGCAACGCCTCAATGTCGAGGACCTGATCGGGCGCCTTGTCGCCGCCGGCTACACACGTCAGCCGCTCGCCGAACGTCCCGGCGAGCTTTCGCTGCGCGGTGACATCCTCGACATTTATCCCTTCGCCAGCGAACTGCCCCTGCGCATCGAGCTGTTCGACGCCGAAATCGAATCGCTGCGCAGCTTCGACCCCGAGACGCAGCGTTCGATCGAAGCGGTGCCGCGCATTTCGGTGTGCCTTGCATCAGACGCGGGCGGCATCGAGGACGGCCGCGGAGTTTTGCCGAGCGCGCTGATGGCGGCGGGTGCGCGGGTGGTTGAAATCGAGCCCCTGCGGCTCGCGGACCAGCGCCAGGGACTCGCCGTGCGCTCAAGCGCCCACGCCCACGCCCTCGAGCGTGAGCGCGAGGAACTCGCAAAGCGCCGCCGCCTCAGTCTGCAGAGCTTGCCCGCGGCCGGTGTGTCGTTCGACACACGCTCGGTGCAAGCGCTCGCGGTCGGGCTCGAACGCGCACCTGCGGAGCTCAAAACTCTGGTCGAAGCCGGCCAACGGGTGCGGATCTATTGCCGCGGCGAAGTGGAGCGCAAACGCCTCGCCGAGCGCTTCGCGGAGTTCGGCGCGGGATTAGAGGACGTGGAGCTCGAACTCGGTGAACTCTCCAAGGGTTTCCGCCTGCTCGGCGCCAACCTCATCGTCGTGGCGCAGCACGAGCTCGCCGGTCTCGCCGCCGCCGAACACCGCCGCGCCGAACGCACACCGCACCGGGTGCGCGCGTTGCGCTCCTTTTTCGAACTCAAGATCGGCGACCTCGTTGTGCATGCGGTGCACGGCCTCGCGATCTACCGCGGGCTGTCGCGCATGGCGCGCGGCGGCGGGGAAGAGGAGCACCTGTGGCTCGAGTTCGCGGACGAAGTGTCGCTCTTCGTGCCGGCGACACGTGTCGACCTGGTGCAGCGTTACATCGGCACGGGCTCGGCGTCGCCGCCGCTCGACAAGATCGGCAGCCAGTCCTTCCGCCGGCGCAAGGAAAAGGTCGAGCGCGCCCTCGTCGATCTGGCCGGCGACCTTTTGGAGCTCGCCGCCTTGCGTGAGGCGCGCAAACGCCCAGCCTGGACCGACGGCGCCGAGCTCGTGAGCGACATGCGCGCCACGTTCCCGCACGAGGACACCCCCGACCAGGCAACCGCGACGGTCGAGATCGACGGCGACCTGACCGGCGAGCGCCCGATGGACCGCCTTTTGTGCGGCGACGTCGGCTTTGGCAAAACCGAACTGGCGATGCGGGCCGCGTTCCGCGTGGTGGCGGCGGGTGGACAGGTCGCGGTGCTCGTGCCCACCACGGTGTTGTGTGAGCAGCACCTCGAAACGTTCCGCCAGCGTTTGCTCGGCTTCCCGGTGCGCATCGAGGAAATCAGCCGACTCACGTCGCCCAAGGAGGCGCGCGAGCGGCTTGGCGCCGCGGCCGCCGGGCGGGTCGACATCCTGATCGGCACCCACCGCATCCTGTCGAAGGATGTGTCTTTCGCGCGCCTCGGCCTCGTCGTGATCGACGAGGAACAGCGCTTTGGCGTCAAACACAAGGAGCACTTAAAACACCTGCGCGCGCAAGTCGACGTGCTGACAATGACCGCGACGCCGATCCCGCGCACGCTGCACATGTCGCTTTCGGGTGTGCGTGACATTTCGGCGCTCACGATGCCGCCGCTCGGCCGCCAGGAAGTCGAGACGATCATCGCGCACAACGACGAGCGCAAACTGATCCGCGATGTGTTGCTGCGCGAAAAAGTGCGCGGCGGCAAGGTGTTTTATCTGCACAACCGCGTGTCGTCGATCGAGCGCTTCACGGACGATCTGCGCGCGCTCGTGCCGGAATCGTCGTTCGTCGTGGGGCACGGCCAAATGGATCCCCACGAGCTCGCGCGCGTGATGGCGCGCTTCTCCCACGGGGAAGCAGACGTGCTGGTCTCGACCACGATCGTCGAAAACGGGATCGACATCCCCGCGGCGGGCACGATCCTGATCGACGAAGCCGACCGCTTCGGTTTGGCGGAGCTCCACCAGTTGCGCGGGCGCGTGGGTCGCGGTCGACAAAAAGCCTGGTGTTACCTGCTGCTTGACCGCGCGCGTCCCCTGCGCGGCGCGGCGCGCGACCGCATCAAAGCGCTCGAGGAACTCACGCACCTTGGCGCGGGGTTCCAGATCTCGATGAAGGACCTCGAGATCCGCGGCGCAGGCAACCTGTTGGGCGCCGAACAGTCCGGCCACATCGCGGCAATCGGTTACGACATGTACTGCCGTTTACTGAAGCAGACGATCGAGCGTTTGCAGAGCGGATCGAGCACGGTCGATGGATTTGTGCCGGTCGATCTGCTGGGCGACGCGGAATCCGTGGAGCTCGAACTGGGTGTTGTCGCGTACTTGCCCGCGAGCTGGGTGCGCTCGAGCGACGAACGGCTCGAACTGCTGCGCTCCTTCGACTCGATCGGGTCGCGTGCCGACGCAAAGGAAGCCGAAGCCGCCCTGCGCGACCGCTACGGGCGCGTGCCGCCGGAAGCCCTCGAACTGCTGCGGCTGTTTGCCCTGCGCCGACCGCTTGTCGAGCACTCGGTGAGGCGCCTCGCGTTCCGGGGCGACAGTTTCCTCGTCGAGTTCAGCGACCGAGTCGCGCTCGAGGGTTTGTTTGGCGGGCGCGGACTCGAGCTGCGCCCCCTGCGCGCCGGAGTGGCGCTCCTGGTGCTCCCGAAGAACGTCCAAACGCCTTCGAACGCGCTGATCTGGCTCGAAGGCCTCTTGCACCCGACCCCCGCGACCTCGAACATGGGTGCGTGATACGCACCGCCTTCGCCCTCCTCCTCGCACCGGCGCTGCTCGCGGGGATCGCGGGCGCCCAGGACGCGGCCCCCGCACCTCCGGCAGACGGACCCCCCGCGGCTCCCCCGGCCCAGGCGCCCCCCGTTTCCGCGGCGCCCCCCGTTACCCCCGAGATCCGCGCCGAGGGCGCCGCGTCGACATCGGGGACCGAGCGCGCCCGCAGCGCTCCACCCCCGGGGTTCCAGCTCCTCGACGGCATCGCCGCCACCGTCGACGACCGCGCCGTGACCTTCGCGACCGTCGACGAAGCACTGTTGTCCGGCCTCGACCGAATCGACCGCTCCGATCAGTCCGCGCTCCAGCGCGCCTCGTTCCAGATCTTGCAGGATTTCCTGCGGCGCCGGGTGCAGGCCCAGGCTGGCGCGGAACTCGGCCTGGCGCCCGAGGATGTGCGGCGGGTGGTGCGCGACTACCTCGCGGAGCAGCGCAGCGAGTATTCGCCCCTGGAATACGGCCAACGGATACGCGACCGCGGCTCCGATCCCCTGCGGGAAGAGCGCGAAGCGACCCTTGAGATGTACGAGAGCATCTACTCCGGGACCATTACCGGCCGCCAGGGGCCGGGCGGGCGGCGCAAGCGGATCGACCGTTACCTGCGCCCGAGCCAGATCCGCGCCGCGTACCTGCAGAGCTCGGACACGCTCGGGACCCCGCCCGAGGTGAAGTTCCAGGTCCTCGACATCCTCGGCGCGGCCGCGGGCGGGCTCGACGAAGCCTTGGTTGAAGCGCGGCGGCTGCGGGACGAGGCCCTCGCCGGTGCGGACTTCGACGCCATCGTGCGCGCCAACGGATACACAGCCCGCGAAAACGCAGGGCGTGTGGCGCCGGTCGCCGCGGACCAGATCTACGACCCCGTGCTCAAGCGCTTCGCGGTCTCGGCCCGTATCGGCGAGCTGAGCGAGCCTCGCCCCCTCCCCGGCGACCGCGGCAACCTGATCGGTTATCGGGTGGTGAAACTTCTCGGCCGTTCGGGGGGTGCTCCGCCGCCGCCCCTCACGGACCGCGAGACCCAACGCGGTCTGCGCGATGCGTTGCTTGGCCGCTCCGACCGGCTCGCCGTCGACGAAGCGGGCCGCCAACGGCTCGCAGACTCCCACGTGTGGTTGCACCCGGTTTGGGGTGTCCCCGGCCCGACGGCCCGCCGCCCTTGATGCACCCCGTACTCGGGCGCGGCGACGCAGCGCCTCCCCGCCGCTATAGTCGGCGCCCCGCGGGCGCGCGCTGCGGCCACGGGCGGGTGCGTGGGATTCCCGTGAACCTCGCACTCCGGCCTGCGTTGTCCCTCTCGGCGGCACCCTCGGGACCGCTACCCCCCATGGCCCCGCCTCCTCCCAACCGGACTCCGCGATGAGCGACCCGAAGGACTATCAAGACATCCACATCACGACGACGCTGCCGAAGTCGTGGGAAGAGGAGCGCACGTTCAACGACGTGCTCTACGACTGGTTGGGCCGCGCGCCCTACCTGGCGGTCGCGCTGGTGCTGCACCTGCTCGCGTTGTTCCTCTTGAACCTCGTCCCGTGGAACGCCTTCGACGAGCAGGAGGTCAAGACGATCATCGCCAACCTCGAAGTGCCCACCGTCGAGGAGTTCGAGGAACCCCCGCCGCCGGAGATCGAGGTGGTCGAGGAGGTCGAGGTCGTCGAGCCGGTCGTCGAAGTCGTCAGTGAGGAGATCACCCCCGAAGAGGTCTCCGAAGACCAGCCGTTCGACAACCCGAACAACTCAAACACCGAGATCGGCATCGGCGGCGGTGGCGGCGGTGGCAAGGGCGGCGGCCGCAGGGGTGGCCGTGGCGCCGTGAAGACCCCCATCGCGAAGTCCATCTCCGACGGCCTCGAGTGGCTCAAGGACCACCAGAACGTCGCCGGCTACTGGGACGTCGACAACTTCATGGTCGAGTGCAAGAAGGCGGGCATGCCGCTTTCTGACGGGCCGGGCTCACACGCCCAGGACGTCGGTGTCACCGGCCTCGCGCTGCTCGCGTTTCTCGGTTACGGCGACACGCTCAACGACGGCCAATACAAGGACGTCATCAGCCGAGGCGTCCAATGGCTGATTTTGCAGCAGCAAGATTCGGGCCTGATCGGCGGAGAGATTGGCCTTGAGTTCCTCTACGACCACTCGATCGCGGCGCTCGCCCTGTGCGAGGCGTACTACACCTCTGGCAAACGCCCTCTGCTGCGCAAAAACTGCCAAGCTGCCATCAACTACATCAGCCGCGCGCGCAACCCTTATGCCGCGTGGCGTTACGCCGTGCCGGCCAACGGTGAAAGCGACACGTCGGTCACCGGTTGGATGGTGTTCGCGATGGCCGCGGCGCTCGATGGTGGCCTGACGGTCGACATCGAGGGTTTCCGCGGCGCGATGAGTTGGTTCGACGAAGCCACCGACCCGCAAAGCGGTCGGGTGGGTTACGACAGCCGCGGGGGTGCAAGCTCGCGCTCCGCCTCGAACGGCCACTACCCGCGCGAAGCCGCGGAAACGATGACCGCGGTGGGTGTGCTCGGCCGCATCTTCGCCGCCAACGCCCTCAAGTCCGGCGATCCGACAAAGGACCCGATCGTCCAGCGCGGCGCGGAGCTCATGAGCAAGAAGCTGCCGGTGTGGAGCGCCAACGGCCTCACCAACGACATGTACTACTGGTACTACGGCTCGTACGCCATGTTCCAGATGGGCGGCCGTTATTGGGGCGACTGGGAGAAGGCGATGGAGAAGGCGATCCTGCCCAACCAACGGCAGGACGGCTGTTTTCTCGGCTCCTGGGACCCCAATGGTCCGTGGGGTTACTCGGGTGGACGCGTCTACAGCACCGCCTTGATGGTGCTGTGCTTGGAAGTGTTCTTCCGCTACACCCGTCTCACCGGGGCGCGCTGAGATCGAGCCGAGTTGATCGCGCAGTGCTCCAAGAAGCGGGGAGCGCGGGCCTCTGGCCCGCCTTGGGGCGTGCGACGAGTTCGCGGAAGGCGCGCTGCACGACGGCTCTGCGTCGGTCAGCAGACGCGACGGTGGAATGGCTTCATGAACTCCGCCACGTTGACCTTGTCGTGGGAGAGGAGCCCGCCGTCCGTTTCGGACCGAATCGACACGGTCGTTGAGGGGATGCCCTCGGGGCCCTCGACAGTGATCGTGATGCGCGCTTTGCCGCCAAGCAGACGCGACTTGCGCTCGCAGCGCAGCGTGCCCGTCGCTTCGTCTTCAGACACGAGGGACCAGCCGTCCAAGTCGGCCACCATCTCCTTGGCGCGGGAGTAGATGCCTTGCTTCAGGCTGGGCACACGCAGGGGGCGTAGGTGCTGAATCGATTCGCGATCGCTGGTCTCGAAGCTGCCGCCCACGGGGGCTCCAGGGCTAGGGGTCGTGCGGGCGCGGGGGTGCGCGACCCGCGGGGTCTGCGTCGGCGCCGCGCGGGGTGCGCGGCGCGCTACGCGGATCAGGCGGGAGTCGTTGCGAGCTTCTTCGCGAGGCGACTCTTGAGGCGCGCCGCCGCGTTCGGGTGGATGACCCGGTTCTTCGCCGCTTTGTCGATGCGCGCTGCGGCGTTCGAGTGCAGGGCGGACTTCTCGTCCGCCGTCGTCGCGCGGAGCACCTTCTTGAGGGCGCTCTTCATCGCGGTGCGGGTGGCCTTGTTCGCGAGGCGGCGACGCTCGTCTTGGACGAGGCGCTTCGCGGCTTGTTTGCTGTTCGGCATGGGGTGAGATCGCAGTCGGCGGAGACGGGAGTCGATCGGCGGGGACCGGCCCCTCGGCCGACGGGGCGGCAAATATAGCGAGTCGCGGGCGGCTTGACATCCCCACCGCGCAATGCCCCTGGCGAGGCGCGCCGCGGCCGCGCCGGCGGTCGGCACCCTTCAGCCCGTTAGCCCGGGCCGTCGCGCAGGAGCTCCATCTTCGAACCCACGTCCCGGTATCCGATGTCCTGCTCGAAAACCCGCGCGTACCAGCCCCGGGCAGCCCCCCGCTGGCCCTCCCGCTCGGCGATGACCCCGAGCTGGTAGGCGAGTTCCTTGGCGCGGTCCTCCGATGGGAGGAGCCCCGCGAGGGCAACCCCGTACTCCTTGGCGGCGAGGTCGAGGAAACCCTTGGCCTCGAAACACTGGCCCTTGAGCTGGGACACGTCCCGGGCGAGGCGCGGGTCGCCCCCGGCGCGCTGGAGCTCGGCCAGGCCCTGGTCCCATTCCCCGCCACGCACGAGCCGCCGCGCGAGCGCCACCCTCAGCGCCGCTTCCGCGGGGCGCTGCTCGACCCGCCGGCGGAGGTCGGCGAGTTCGAACGTGTCGATCTCGCGCTCCAGGCGATCGGCGAGGTCCCGATCGCCGGCCTTGTCCGCGGCGCGCAGCTCGAGCTTTTTGACCTTGACCCGCAGGTCCGCGACCCGTGCCTCGAGTTCGAAATCGGATCGGCGGTAGGACAACGCACGCTCCGCAAGATCGAGCGCCGCCGCGGGATCGCGCAGGCGCTCGTGCACGGACGCGAGTTCCAGCATCAGGGCGACGTCCTTGGGTTCGTCGGCAAACCGCGCCTCGAGCCGCGTCAACTCGTCGCGCAGCTCCCCTTCGCCCAGGTGGGAGCGCCGCCCGCGCTCAAGCCGACGCGTTTCGTCGGCGTCGGCGAGCTGCTCCCGGCTGTGGCTGACCGTGTCGAAGTTGCCCCGCACCAGCGCGGCCTCCGCCGCCAGGTTTTTGCGCGCCTTGAGCGCCTCCTGGTCGCGGGGGTCGGCCTCAAGGGCGCGCTCGAAGTATCCGAGCGCCCGCGGGTGTTCGCCCAGCGCCATCATCAGCGCTCCGGCGCGCTTCAACCCCGCGGCGTTGCGCGGGGCGATCTCGGCCAGGAACTCGTACACGGCACAGGCGCTTTTTTTGGACCCGGCGAACTCCAGCGACTCCCCAAGCAGCAGGTTCGCGTCCTCGTCGAGGGGCGCGTGGGCGAGGTAGTCCTCGAGGGCCTTGGCGGCCGCGTCGAACTTCTTCAGTTTGAACAGCGTGCGCGCTTTGCCAAGCGGGAGCGCGCCGCCCAGCGCCCCCATCAACTTCGAGCGCGGTTTTGCTTCGTGCCGCCGCCGCAGGGCTTGGCGCAGCCCCGCGCGGGCCTCGGCCAGGTCCGCGTCGAGGTCGAGCAGTTGGCGGTAGAGCTCCACAGCGAAGTCCCAATTCCGCCGGCGCACGGCCTCGGCGGCTTTTTGGAGATGTTTCGAAAAATCCAAGGTCGGCGTTCGGTTCGGGTCGCGGCGGTTCCGTCGCGGCCCCGCGCTCCGCGCGCAGGGGCCACTTGGCATTGTAGTCGGCGAAGGGGCAGGCGGGACGCACCCCGCATCCTATAAGTTACGCACTGCGGGCCTGAGCCACCGCAGCCACCGCGGCACACAGCGCGCGCCGAGCCATGAGCGAGCCCCTCGAGTACGACCTCACCCTGTTCCCCGACCCCGTGCTGCGCAAGCGCGCGGAACCCGTGGCCGCAGACGCAAAAACCGCCGCGCTGATCGCCGCGATGTTCCAACGCATGTACACGAGCAAGGGTGTGGGCCTCGCGGCACCCCAGGTCGGACTGCGCCAGCGTGTCCTCGTGCTGAACGAACACGGCGATCCCGAGCGCGCGGACGGGGAGATCGCGCTGATCAACCCGACAGTGCTCGAGCGCAACGGTGCGCCCGTGATCTACGAAGAGGGCTGCCTCTCGTTCCCCGGCATCTACGCCGAAGTCGAACGGCCGAGCACGTGCCGCGTGCGCTACGAGGACGTGACCGGCTCCGTGCACGAGGTCGAGTTCGAAGGTTTTGTCGCGCGCATCGTGCAGCACGAGTACGACCACTTGGAGGGCGTGCTGCTCGTGGATCGCATGTCCGCGGCCGACAAACATCGCAACCGCGTCGCGCTCGAAGATCTCAAGGACGACTACCGCCGCAAGCTCGCAAAGGCCACCGCCAAGCGGTAAACCCCGCGGCACATTCTCTTGCAGACGGTCTTCGAAGCGCGCAAGCTCGTGCCGCCCGCCGCGGGCTCCGTGGTCAGCGTCGGAGTGTTCGACGGTGTCCACCTCGGCCACCTTGCGATCCTGATCGCCAACGTGGAGCGCGCGCGCCATTTGGGCGCGGTTTCGGCGATCGTCACGTTCCGCCGCCACCCCAAACGCGTCCTATTGGGCCGCGCGCCGCGTGCGCTGACGACGCTCGAGCACCGCCTCGAGTTGTTCCGGCGCGCGGGTATCGGACTCGTGGCCGCGCTCGATTTCGACGCCGGCCTGAGTCAGATGGAAGCACCGGAGTTCGTCGCGCGTTTTCTGGTCGCGGGCCTGCACACGCGCCACCTCGTGCTCGGTTTCGACAGCAAGTTCGGACGCGACCGCCAGGGAACGCCCGAATGGCTAGCCGGGCAAGGCTGGCCGGTCGACATCGTCCCCCAGGTCGTGGTGGGCCACCGGCCCGTTTCGTCGACCGCGATCCGCGAGGCGGTGGATCTGGGTGATCTGGCTAGCGCCTCCGCGATGCTGGGACGCCCCGTCGCGGTCCTTGGCCGTGTGGTCCGCGGGGAGGCCCTCGGCCGCCGCATTGGCTTCCCGACCGCCAACCTGGACCTCCGGCACGCGCTGCACCCCCCCGAAGGTGTTTGGGCCGGTTTCGCGCGGGTCGCGGGTGCGGACCCCCGGGGCGAGGGCGGGCTGGGTCCACCCCTCGCCGCTGTCGCCAACATCGGCCGGCGTCCCACCGTCTCCGCCGGGGCTGCCGACGTGCGCGTTGAAGTGCACCTGCTCGACGGCGCGCAGGACCTGTACGGCAAAAGCCTCGAATTCGAGTTCCACGAGCGCCTGCGCGGCGAACAGCGCTTCGAGAACCTCGACGCCCTGCAGGCGCAGATTGCGAACGATTGCGCGCGGGCGCGGGAGCTGCTCGCCGCACGGGAGCCGGGGCGGGTCGGATCGGACCCCGGCGGCGAGTCGCGCGCGCTTCCGCCAGCCGCCCGTTGACGCCGCGGCCCGGGGCGGCCAGAATCGCCCGCCCCCGCGGGAGGAAACTCCCGCCGAGGAAGCCGCGCGGCGAGGGTCCCCCGATCCCGCGGTCCTCCCCGGGCCAGATAGCTCAGTTGGTAGAGCACATGACTGAAAATCATGGGGTCGCCGGTTCAAATCCGGCTCTGGCCACCATCATCATTTTGGCGCGCGCAACGCGCGCTGGCATTTTGGCGCGCGCAACGCGCGCTGGCATTTTGGCGCGCGCAACGCGCGCCGGCATATTGGCGCGCGCAACGCGCGCCGGCATATTGGCGTGCGGAACGCGCGCTGGCATTTTGGCGTGCGGAACGCGCGCTGGTGACCTGTTGGCGTGCGGAACGCGCGCGTTTGGGCATCTTGCGCGCGGAACGCGCGTGGGTCTGTTGGCGCGCGGTTCCATCCGCGCCGAATCGTGAGCTGCGCGCGCCGACGCGCCTAACCATGGAAACGACGCCGCGCATCATCAGGAAGAGCGACCCAACGCGCGTGGAGATCGAGTGGGCCGACGGGGCGCGCTCGGTGTTCAGCTCCAAGCAGCTCCGCGACCTTTGCCCGTGCGCGCTGTGCGTCGACGAGAACACGGGCGTGCGGGTCCACGACACGGCCCGCGTTCCCGCGGACCTGGTCACGAAGGACGTCCACCTGATCGGGCACTATGCCCTCGGAATCGCCTTCAGCGACGGCCACAGAACCGGGATCTACCCTTTCGGGTACCTGCGCGCGAGTGGGCCCACGGACGGCGGCGGGAGCGCGCGTTGAGCGAAGCTGGCGAAGACCTCCTGCGCGCACTGCGCGAGCTCGCCGTCGATCCTGGCATCCGCCTACCCGAGTGGCGCCACGGCCGCCGCCTCACGGTGGCGCTCGGCGAAGCCGCCCTCGCCGCGGAGGAAGAGCTGCCCGCGGCGCTCCTCGAAAACGTCCGCGCGCTGTTCGGCGAACGCGCCGATGCCTGGTGCCGCGCGATCGCCCGCGATCTCGAACTTGCGGTCTGGGAATTCGACACCTCCGTCGACTCGCGGCACCTCGACCGGGCCGACTACGACCACGACTACACCCGCGAAGCGCGTCTGCAGATCGAGTCCCGGCTGGCCGCCTGGGACCTCTTGGACATGGAAATCCCAGAGCAGCGACTTTCGATCCTTGCGGCCGCGGACCGGCGCTACGCCCCCCACGAGGGCCTGGAAAAACACTAGCGTGTTCACGCGCAAGTCCATCATTCGCAAACACTTACACGCGCAAATCCCAACCCGTGCCGCCCGCTTGGCAAGGGGCTGCAAACCTCCGCCGATGAAACACCAAGGCCGCGGGATCTTCGATCCCTCGAGCCTCGAAGTTGGCACACGGGAGGTTGCGCGTCATCCTCTCCGGCTCATTCCCCATCCCCATCCCTCAAAAGAGCCGTTCTCTCTTTCGGAGTCCATCACCGATGAAGACGATTCTGTACGGGGCCCTGGCGCTTGGCGCCTTCGGTTCCCTGGCTACGGCCAACACCGAGGCGAAGAGCACCTGGCTCGGCCTCGACGAGGAGCTGCACGCGCTCTCCTCGAACCTCACCACCCAAACCGGCGGGCCGACCTTCGGCGCCGTCATCAAGACCGTCTACACGCACAGTGAAGACGAAGTGTTCGGCGCCACGCCGACGGAAGACATCTCGGGTTTCGAACTCTACAACGCACGCCTGTGGGCGGAGGGCCAAGCCGGTGACTTCGGCTGGCGCCTGAGCTTCGACTTCGGCGAAGAAGTCGAAAACGACACGCCGACGGACGGTCCGGATCTCCTCGACGCGTACGCCACCTGGAACATCGCCGAGCAGTTCCAACTGACCTGGGGTCAGTTCCAGTTCCCGACGCTGATGAGCAACTCCGATACCCCGGAGGAGCTGCTCTTCGTCAACCGCTCGGCCCTCGGCCAGGCCCTCTACACGTGGGACCTCGGTGTGATGGTGGGCGGCGACTATGAGCAGATCCGCTGGAACTTCGCGCTGCAAAACGGCGCGGACGAAGCCTCCGAGGAGTACCGCCTGTCGGGCCGCGTCGAGTTCGATCTCGGCGGCGGTCGTATGCAAGGCGGCTCCAAAGGCGCGCGCAGCCAAGAGCTCGACGCCACGATCGGTGTCTTCGGCTTCACCGACGACAACGGCGCGGACGCGGACGTGACGGCCTTCGGGGCCGACGCCCGCCTCACCATGGGTGCCTTCGGCGTCGGTGCGGAACTGGTCAGCGTCGATGACGGCGAACTCGGGCTCGACGGCGCCGGCGTCGTTGGCACCCCGGGTGCGTTCGACGACGCAACCCCCTGGTCGCTCTACGCCAGCTACATGTTGGTCCCCGACGAATGGGAGATCGGCGTCCGCTACGAGGACCTCGACGACGACGCCGAGACGACCATCCTCACCGCCGGTGTCAACTGGCACCAGCCGGGCAGCCCGGCCATGTGGCAGCTCAACTACATCATCGCGGACAGCGATCTTGATGCTGCCGACGGCGACGCGATCCAACTGGGTCTCGTCATCGGCCTCAACAGCTGATTTGACCCGTGAGCCGCACCGCGCGCGTCGCGGTGACGGCGACCCCAAGGACCCCGCGCGCGCCGCGGGGTCCTTGCGTTTAAGGCGCTCGTCGACGAAGCCCAAGCGCCCCAAACGCGCTTGCGTTACACTCCGCGCCGACGCGCGTTGCACCCACCGTCGGCGACGCATCCCCCCTCTTCTTCCGCGCCGAAGTTCCCACCCCCACGCCCATGTCCCGACTTCGAGTCCTCGTCACCGGTGGCGGCCGCGGCATCGGCCGCGCCATCGCGCTGCGTTTTGCCCGCGAGGGCGCTTTCGTGACCGTCGCCGCACGCTCGTCCGACCAGATCGACGATGTGGCGAAGGAGATCGACGCCGCGGGCGGGCGCGGCATGGCCGCGAACATGAACGTGGCCGACTACGGCTCGGTCGAGGCCGCTGTGTGGCGCGCGATCGAGTTCATGGATGGCGGGCTGGACGTCCTGATCAACAACGCCGGCGTGTTCGACGTCAAAACCTTCAAGGAGATGCGCCCGCAGGACTGGACGTTCCATCTCGACGTCAACCTGAACGGCCCGTTCCTCGTGACGCTCGAGAGCATTGACTACCTGCTCGCCAGCGAACGCGCGCACGTCGTCAACATCGCGTCCCAGGGTGCGCTCAAGGGTTTTGCCGGCAACACCGCCTACTGCGCGTCCAAGTACGGCCTGCGCGGCTTCAGCGACGCCCTGCGCGAGGAAATGAAGGGCCAGGGCAAACGCCCGGGCGGCGTGCGCGTCACGACGGTTTACCCGCCCAACGTCGACACGGGCATCTTCGACGGTGTCGAAGGTGAATGGGACCGCTCGAAAATGCTCGCGCCGGAGGTCATCGCCGAAGCGGTGTGGCAGGCGGTGGCGAACCCCGTCGACGAAGTGATCGTGCCGCCCAAGGCCTGAGCGCTGCGCGGGCCTTCTCCGCGCCGTCTCGACCCGCATTCACTCCGCAAATCTCCGCGCGTTTGCATCCTTCGGCGGGCTCCGCCCGATGAGGGCGCGGGCCGGGAGCGCGGCGTGCATGCGCGGAACCCACGCGATTGCGGCGTGGAAGCGACGGTGCGCGCGCTCCAAGGCGGGCCTGGAGGCCCGCGCTCTCAGCGGCGGAGGTCAGCGCGGCAGCGAGCGGACCAGGTCGAAGAACTCGGCGCGGGTACGGCCGTCCTCGCGGAACGAGCCCAAGAGGCAGCTCGTCATCGTTGAGGAGTTTTGTTTTTGCACACCGCGCATCATCATGCACAGGTGCGATGCGTCGGTGACGACGCCGACACCCTTGGGCTGGAGGATGTCCCAGATGGCCTGCGCGATCTGTTGGGTCATGCGCTCTTGCACCTGCAACCTACGTGCAAACACGTCCACGATGCGGGGCAGCTTCGAGAGGCCGATGATGCGTCCATTCGGGATGTAGGCGACGTGCGCGCGGCCGAAAAACGGCAGCAAGTGGTGTTCGCACAGGCTGTAGAACTCGATGTCCTTCACAAGGACCATTTCGCTGCAGTCCTCCTCGAACACCCCCTTGCCGACCACCTCCTCGACGGTCTGGTGGCGTCCGGCGGTGAGCTCCGCGAAGCTGCGCTCCACTCGTTCCGGGGTGCGGGCGATGCCGGGCCGATCGGGATCCTCGCCAAGGTTGACAAGCAGGTTGCGGATCAGCGCGGCAGTGTCGATGGTGTCCCCCCGAAGTAGTCCACGAAGTTGTTCCTGCTCTCGTACAGTCGAATCCGGTGAAGTTGGCATCGGGGGATGACGTTGATTTCGCCCGCGAGCCGCTCCCAAAGGGCGACGGCTACGTTCTCGGCGGTAGGGATGACGCCGCGTAGGAAGTCGACGTCGCGGTTGAGGTGGCGGTGGTCGACCGCGTCGATCACACGCTCGCGGATGATGCGGGCGAGCTCGGCCAGGTTCATGACCATGCCCGTGCGCTCATCCACCGGCCCCCGGACCGCCACTTCGAGGCCATAGTTGTGCCCATGGTCCGTGTAACACGGGCCATACAGCGCCCGATTCTCCTCGTCCGACAGGTGCGGGCTCGCGAGCCGGTGGGCGGCACTGAATTCCTCGCGGCGGACGATCTCGATCAGGCGTTCGGTCATGGGGGCGGCAGCGTACTACGAGCTCGCCTCTTCGGCCGACCCGCCAAGGACCACAAGCCCTCGCTGGATTTCGGCCGGGAAGCCAGCCGGAGTTCTAGCAAAACCTCACGTCCACGTCATACTTAGGACGAAGGGCGGACCGACTAGTAGGCTGACCCGCCTCCGCCGCCCCCCCCCTGCCCCATGGCCATCAAGCGCGTCTGGATCGTCGAAGGCTGCATCTCCTGCAACCTGTGCGAAGACCTGTGTCCCGAAGTTTTCGAGGTGCCCGCCGGAGGGACCTCCCAGACCACAAAAGCCCACGCCAAGTTCCTGCGGGGCGACGACGACATGGACGACAAGATCCGCGAAGCGGTTGAGTCCTGTCCGGTCGAAGTGATCGAGATCGACGACGCCTGACGAGCTTCGCGGCGCCCCCAAACAGAAAGCGGCGCCCAGTGGGCGCCGCTTGAATGGAATCGATGCCGCCGTGATCAGCCGCCGCCGGGACGCGGGGCGGGACGCGGGGCGGGACGGGGGGCGGGACGGGGAGCCGGCGCCGGGCGCGGCCCAGGGGCCGGGCGGACGCCGGGTGCGGGACGCACCCCGGGTGCCGGGCGGACGCCGGGTGCGGGACGCTCAGGGGCGGGCCGTTCCGCGTCGGGACGCGCGGGTGCGGGGCGCTGGGGACGAGCACCATCCCGGGTATCGCCGGCTTGGTCGAGTCCAGCCTGCTTGCGGCGGGCGGCTTCGACACGCTCCTTCTCGGCGGCCTGGGCGCGGCGCAGCGCCTGGATCCGGGTTGCCTCGGCCTCGAGGTCGGCCGCGGGCTTCTCCCCGTCCGTTTGCAGCTTAGTGCGGTAGGCGAGGACAAACTCCTCCAGGGTGACGCGGCCATCGCCGTCCCCGTCGTAGGTGGCGAACGTGGCGTCGTCGACGCCGCTGCGCTTGGCTTCGCCAGGCTCGACCACACCGTCGCCGTTTTTGTCGTAACCGGCGTGGGCCGAGCGCACGCGGGCGAGCGTGTGGCTCGACGCCGCGTCGGGGCGCTGAGTTTCCGGGCGGGCGTCGGGGCGCTCGCGCTCCGGTGCCGGTGCCGGTGCCGGAGTGGGAGTGGGAGTGGGAGTCGGTGCCGGGCGGACCTGGGGCGCGGGTGCGGGGCGCGCACCGCGTTCGAGGGCGGGCCCGCCGCGCTGGGCGAGGGCACCCGGGGCGAAAGCGAAGGCTCCAACGAGAAGGGCGGCGAGCAGCGTGTATCGGAAAGGCTTCATGGTTCGTCTCCTGCTTCGGCCAGAGCCGAGGCACAGCGAGAGTAGCGAACCCCATGCCGCGTCGGCCAAAATCTTAAAGCGCCCGCGCGGCCCTTTCCCCGGGGGCACCCCTCGCGGACAATGCCAAGTCGGGCCCCACGCGGGGACGGCGGCGTCCTCCCCAGCGGACATCGACCGCCCGCGCGGCGGACCACGGCCCGGACCCGCTTGCCCTTGGACCCCAAAAACCACCCTGCACGCCCCGACGCGGACGATCCGGCCGAGATGCCTCTCGCTGAGGCGCGGCCGACCGAGTTGCCGCGCCCGCGCAGCGGAAGGCTGGGCGACCCCACGACGTGGGTCCTGATCGGCATCGGAGCGCTGGGTGCGTGGCTTGCCCGCGATGCGTTCGATGCGGTGCTGCAGGCCCATCGGGAGCGCGAACTCGCGACCCTTGACCAGGTGCGGACGCTCATCGACGACACCTACGTGCTGCCGCGCGAGCCCCACAAGTTCCTGGACGACGCCCTGCGGGGCTTGCTCCAGGGTGTCGACCGCTATTCGCGCTACTACGACCGCGAGGAGCGGCGCGAGCTCGAACGCCAGACATCGGGGACCTATCTGGGTCTTGGCTTGATGATCGCCGACGTCGGAGTGCCTTACCGGGTGCTGTTTCCGATCCCCGGCTCCCCCGCCGATCTGGGTGGAATCCAGCCGGGGGATCGGCTGCTTGAGGTCGCGGGGTTGCCGATGCCCCCCGCCGACCCGACGCCCCTCGAAGACCGCATCAAGGCTGCAAACGGCAGGCCCGTGCTGCTCGAGATCGAGTCGCCCGACGGCACGCTGCGCAAGCTCGAACTGCGCCCCACGAATGTGGTCCATTCCTCCTTGAACCACGTTCGGATGGTGGACGACGAGCTCGGCATCGGCTACGTGAATGTCGCGACGTTCACGCGCCGCACCCCGGACGAGTTTGACGCTGCGATCGGCGAGCTGCGAACGAAGGGCCTCAAGGGGCTCATCCTCGACCTGCGCGGAAACCGCGGCGGCGTGCTGGACTCCGCGACAGCGCTCGCCAATCGCTTTGTCTCCGCGGGGGTGCTCGTCACGGTCGAGTCGCGCCGCGGCCGCGAATCGGTGCGCGCCGTCGCCGCCCACGCGAGCCTCGTGGGCATGCCGCTCGTCGTGCTGATCGACAGCGAAACCGCGAGTGCGGCCGAAGTTTTCGCCGCCGCGATCCAGGACCACCGGGCCGGGGTACTGGTGGGAGAACTGAGCCTCGGCAAAGGCACCGTGCAGACCTTGACCCACGTCCCCGAGGCCGAGGGGATCGTGAAGCTGACGACCGCGCACTACATCACCCCCGCGGGCCGGCTGATCGAACGGAGCCTGCCCGGCGCCTGGGACGCGGGGCTGGATCCCGACGTCGAGTTCGAGCGCCCGGTGGAAGAGCGGCGCGCGATCGACGCATGGCTCGGTGTCACCGCGGCGCCCCTTCGGCACGTCCCCGCGCTGGAAGCGTGGGAGCGGCGCACCGGCGAAAAACTGCTGCCCGAGCGCCCCGCCGACCCGCACCTCGACATCGCCCTCGGCCTTCTGCGCGGTCGCCACCCGGACGGGGTCCACGCCCTGCCCGTCGCCGCACGCGCCGCGCCCGGAAGCAGCGGTCGATGACCGCGCCGCCCCGCCCCGGGGACCTCGTGCTCGGGATCGAAACGTCGTGCGACGACACGGCCGCCGCGGTGGTCGCCGGCGGGCGCCGCGTGCTCTCCAGCATCGTCGCGAATCAGGACAGCCTGCACGCGCAGTTCCGCGGAGTGGTGCCCGAAGTGGCCGGGCGCGCGCACCTCGACCACATCGAGGACGTCGTCCAGCGCGCGCTCTCAGAGGCGGATGTCCGCCTCGATGACCTGCGCGGAATTGCGGTGACCGAGCGCCCCGGCCTGGTGGGCTCGCTGCTCGTCGGGCTCTCCTACGGCAAAGCGCTCGCGTGGGCGCGCGGCCTGCCCCTGGTGGGTGTCCACCACATCGAAGCCCACGCTTTTGCGGCGACGATGGAGCACGACACGGTGGTTTATCCCGCCCTGGCCCTCGTCGTTTCGGGCGGCCACACCGCCCTGTATCGGATGGACGGTCCGGGGCGCCTCACCCCGATCGCGCGCACCATGGACGACGCGGCCGGGGAGGCCTTCGACAAGGTCGCGAACCTGCTTGGGCTGGGTTATCCGGGTGGGCCCGCGCTGTCGCGGCTCGCGGAGGGTGGCGACCCGACGGCGATCAACTTCCCGCGCTACCGCGCGAAGCCGGGACGGCCGGGCTTCAGCTTCAGCGGCCTCAAAACGGCGGTTCTCTACCACCTGCGCGGCCAGGATGCCCTCGCGCCCACGCCCCCGCCGGAAGCGATCCACAACCCGGCGGATGTCGCGGCCAGCTTCGAAGCGGCGGCCGTGGACGCGCTGG
The DNA here is from genome assembly GCA_038246255.1 of Planctomycetota bacterium. GTDB lineage: Bacteria > Planctomycetota > UBA1135 > UBA1135 > RI-242. The sequence goes on along the minus strand of JBBRWC010000017.1, from coordinate 20,115 downwards.
TGGAGCCGACCCTCGCGGCCGCGCGCGCGGGTGGTTTTGTCACGCTGCTGGCGGCGGGTGGCGTTGCGTGCAACCGGCGCCTGCGCGCGGAGCTCACCCGGCGCGGTGGCGAAGCGGGCCTCGCCGTGCTCCTGCCGTCGCCGCCTTACTGCACCGACAACGCCGCGATGATCGCCGGTTTGGGCTGGCATCATCTGGCGGCGGGGCGCCGTGCGAGTCCGGCGCTCGACGCGAGCCCGCGCGGCTGACGCTGTTAGAATATTCGCCCGATGAAGACCGACATGCCCGCCTGGTTGGCCGTCGAGAGCGGCCTCTTAATGCAGGGTCGCGCCGTGGGCGCCGAGGGCGAGCGCGCCGGTGACCTCGTCTTCAACACCGCGATGAGCGGTTACCCCGAGATCCTGACCGACCCGTCCTACTGCGGTCAGGTGGTTGTGATGACCTACCCGCTCATCGGCAACTACGGTGTCGCCGACGAGGACGCCGAAAGCGACCGCGCGTGGCCCGAAGCCTTCGTCATGCGCGAGATGAGCTCGATCGCCTCGAACCACCGTTCGGGATCGAGCTTGCCCGATTGGCTCGCGGCGAACAGTGTGGTCGCGATCGACGGCATCGACACTCGCCAGTTGACCAAACACATTCGCGAACACGGCTCGTTGCGCTGCGTCGTTTCGACGACGGACGGCGACGCGGTGTCGCTCGTCGCAAAAGCGCGGGCCGCACAGTCGACCGACGGCCGGGACCTCGCGTCCTTGGTGTCGACCAAGGCGCCCTACACCTGGAGCGAGGGTTACCACGAGACCTTCCCGACGATCGTGCCCCCGATGGCGCGCGAACGCCGTGTGCGCCTCGTCGCCTACGACTACGGCATGAAGCGCAACATCCTGCGCTCGCTCGTCCACGCGGGGTTTGATGTCACGGTCGTGCCCGCGGGTATTCCGGCCTCCGACGTGCTGGGCATGGATCCCGAGGGGGTGTTCCTGTCGAACGGGCCCGGCGATCCGGCCGCCGTGACACCGGCGATCCGCGCGGTGAGCGACCTCGTGGGCAAGGTCCCGATCTTCGGGATTTGCCTCGGCCACCAGATCCTCTCGATCGTACTCGGCGCCAAGACCCACAAGATGCCTTTTGGCCACCACGGCGCAAACCACCCGGTGCGCGACCTGGTCACGAAGCGTGTCGAGATCACGAGCCAAAACCATTCGTTCGCCGTCGACCCCGCGACGCTGCCTGCCGGTGTGGAGCTCACCCACATCAACCTGAACGACGGAACGGTCGAAGGCATGCGCCACGAGAAAGCGCGTGTTTCCTGCGTGCAGTACCACCCCGAAGCCGCGCCGGGGCCGATCGACAGCTCGCACTTGTTCCGCCGTTTCGCGGACCTCGTGCGCGGCTGATCGATTCAAACGCCCGCGGTTGACCAGGCCCGCGCGCACGCGAGCCCCGCATCAAACCGGCTTTCAATCCCGAGTCGGCCTTCGATCGGCGTGAGGCCACCGCGCTCGAGCGCACGCACGGGTTGTGGTTGCAAACCCGCGATGACGACACGCGTGCCGCGCTGCAAACAGCGTTCGATCGCGCCGCGTAGGTTGACGAGCGCCGTCCCGTCGATCGCCGGCACCGCGCGCAAATCGAGCAGCACCACCGCGCCCTGGTGGCCGGCGCGCTCGAGCAAACCCGTGGCTTTGTGCACGGCGCCAAAAAAGAGCGGTCCCGTGACCTCGTAGTGCAACACACCGGGCGGCACGTCGACGGTCTCCTCCGGGTGGCCCGCCCCCAGCAGCCGCACACCCGACACCTCGATCATGCGGCGCATGAAGAGCATGGAGGCGAGGACCAGACCGATCGCGACACCGGTTGCCATGTCGAACACGACGGTCGCCCCGAACACCGCCGCCAGCACGATCGCGTCCGAACGCGGGCCTTGCCGCAGAATGCGCGGCAGGTGACGCACCTCGCTCATGTTCCAGGCGACCGTCAAAAGGAGCGCGGCAAGCGCCGCCATCGGCAGACGGTTCAAGAGCGGTGAGAACAGCATCAGCGCGGCAAAAACAAACCCCGCATGCGCGAGGGCTGCGATGGGTGACCGCGCTCCATAACGCACGTTGGTCGCGGTGCGCGCGATGGCGCCCGCGCCCGCGACACCGCCAAAAAACGGCAAGACCGTGTTCGCAAGTCCCTGAGCGACCAGTTCGCCGTCGGGATCGTGGCGAAAACCCGCCATGCCGTCGGCCACGACCGCCGAAAGCAGGGATGCGAGCGCACCGAGCACCGCAACCGCGAAACCGCCGCGCAGCAGCGCGAGGATCGTGTTCCGATCGAACACAAGTTCCGCGCCCTGCGGACCGGGCCACGCCCAGGGGAGCTCAAACACCGGCAATCCGGAGCGGAGGCCACCCTCGAAACGCGACGCCACCGTCGCTACGGCGTGCTCCGGCAACCACACTTCCAGTGCGTAACCCGCGAGCGTCGCAAGGACAAGCGCGGCAAGCGGCGCGGGAATGCGCGGGAACACCCGCGGCCAGCCGACGAGGATCGCCAACGTCCCAAGACCCAGTCCGAGCTCATTGAGCCGTGTGTCACCGATGTGCTCACCGATCAGCGCCACTTTGCGGAAAAAGTCCGGCGGAACGTCGAGCCCGAGCCAGAGCAGGTCGTTCACCTGCAGCGTCGCGATCACAAGACCGATGCCCGCAGTCAGCCCGATCGTGACCGGATAGGGCACGTACTGGATGAGGCGGCCAAGGCGCGCGAACCCCATGCCGATCAACATCGCGCCACCCAGCAACGACGCGACAAAAAGGCCGCCGATCCCGTGTGTGTGAACGATCGGCGCAAGCACGATCACGAACGCCGCCGTTGGCCCCGTCACCTGCACACGGGATCCGCTGAACAGCGCGGCGATGGCACCACCGAGCGCCGCGCTGATCAGCCCCGCAACCGGAGGCAATCCGGTAGCGATGGCAAGCGCCATGGAGAGCGGCACGGCGACGAGCGCAACCACCAACCCGGCGCGCAGGTCCCCACACAGCTGCGACCAACCGTAACCCGCCACCCACGCCTCACGCAGCCCATGGGCGAGCCTCAGTCCGGGCCGCCGACCCTCCGGTCCTGTCTCGCTGTCTGGGACGCTCCACACCATGTTTTTCCGCGAGCACGGTAACGGTCCGGCGCTCACGCCCTCGGACCGAGCTGCCCGCGCGCGTTCTTGCGCCCAAACGCAGGACCCCCTGGGCAGCAGCGCCGGGCAACGATGTGGGGCCTTGAGAGCGAGAGAACGGGGGGCAGACCACCTCTACCCCAGGTGTCCACTGAACCGGGGGAGGTCCATTGAGCGCATCCAGGTCCTTAGCGCTGGCGCGCTGGAAGGCCGCACTGACGGCCGATCGCTGCAGGTCCAGTCCATCGGCAAGCCGATCGAGAGCTGGGTCGTACTACCGTTTCGGGATGCCGTTTCGAGTTGCCGTTTCGAGTTGCCGTTTCGAGTTGCCGTTTCGAGATGCCGCGCCGAGATGCCGCGCACCAAAAGACGCTTCACGTCGTCGTCGAGCGCATCGCGCGCTCCAAATGCGAGCATCATTCGAGCTGGATTTCCGTGCCGAGCTTCACGTCCCGGACACGGGGCCGCTCGAACTCGTGGGGCTCGCCGCCCAGGAAAATGCGGGACGGCGCGTTTCCACCCCGGTGCAGGCTCGTGCCGGGCTTGCGGGACCAAGGCGTCCCGACCAGCTTCTCGAGTTCCGCCCGGACCAGATCCTGAGCCAAACCACGGACATCCTCCGGTGTGGCACACCGGCCCCCGCGGTCACGCCGTGCGCGATCTCCCCCTGCCCGCCACGCTCGTGGGCCACGAACTCGCCGCTCAAATCCTGGTGGCAACGCCATCCGGCAACCTCGCTTGGACCCACGGCCTGCACCTTTTGATCGCTCCGTGAAATCGCGGACTGGACGTCACAGGAGCGCCATCGGGTCCACGTCGATCAGTGCGCGGGGACGGGCGCCGAGGTCCGCGATCAATTGGCGCAGCGTCGCGCGGGCCGTGGCAAAGGACGGGCCCGCGCGCGGCGCCTTGACGAGCAGGTGATGGCGAAAGCGACCGCGCAGTTTGGCGATGGGAGCTTGAGCGGGGCCCAGCACTACCGCGGCGGCGCAGCCTTCGGCCTCGCTCAACACCGCGCGCAGGCGTTGGGCAATGGAATCGGCGGCGGAGGCGGCGCGGGCCTCTTCTTCGTCCTCGAAAACGGCGCGCAGCACACGGCCCGCCGGCGGATAACCAAGCTCCCGCCGCAGCTCAACCTCGTGCGCCGCAAACGCCTCGAAATCGTGGCGCGCGGCGGCGCGGATCGCGGGATGCTCGGGTGAGGACGTCTGCACGACGATGTGACCCTCGAGCTCCCCCCGTCCCGCCCGCCCCGCGACCTGCGCGATCAGTTGGAACGTGCGCTCCGACGCGCGAAAATCGGCGAGGTGTAACGACGTGTCGGCGTCCACGATGCCCACCAACGTGACACGGGGGAAATCGAGGCCCTTCGCGATCATCTGCGTGCCGACCAGCACATCGATTTCGCCGCGGCCAAACGCTCCGAGCGTCGCTTCGTAATCCTCGCGGCGGTGCATGGTGTCCGAATCCATCCGCCGGATGCGCGCCGACGGGAAGAGTTTCGCGAGCACACCTTCGACACGTTCTGACCCGGCGCCGAGCAACCCGAGCCCCGGCGCGGTGCACATCGGACAATCTTTGGGGATCGCACGCTCGGCGGCGCACAGGTGGCAAACGATGCGGCCGATGCGCCGGTGCAAAGTCATCGGCGCGTCGCATTGCTCGCAGCGCACAACGGAGCGGCAACCTCCGCACCACAACACCGGTGTGTAACCACGGCGATTGAGGAACAAAATCGCCTGTTCACCGCGCGCGAGCGTGTCGGCGAGGCGTTGGCGCAACGGGCGTGAAAACAGGCCGCCCGCGGGCCCACCGGGCTCGGTGCGCAGGTCGACGATGTCCACACGCGGCATGCGGCCTGCGCCGACACGTTGTTCGAGCAAGAGCCGCGTGTGCTCCCCCGCCTTGGCCGCGGCCCAGGATTCAAGGGCGGGAGTCGCGGAGCCGAGGATGCAGACTGCGCCCTCGAGCTTCGCGCGCATCAGCGCGACCTCGCGCGCGTGGTACCGCGGAGTTTGGGCCTGCTTGAAGCTGGGTTCGTGCTCCTCGTCGACGACGATCACACCGAGGTCGCGCACGGGCGCAAACACCGCGGAGCGCGCGCCAACCACAACCCGCGCAGCGCCGCGCCGCACCCGTTTCCACATGGCGAGGCGCTGGGGATCGCTCATCCCGCTGTGCAGGACGGCGACGTCCGCAAAGCGCGAGCGGAACCAACCGACGGTCTGCGGTGTCAGCGCGATCTCGGGCACCAGCACGATCGCACCGCGTCCGAGCGCGAGCGCACGTTCGATCGCGACGAGGTAAACCTCGGTTTTGCCGCTGCCGGTGACACCCTGCAGCAGGAAGCTCTTGCCCTTGCCCATGCGCAGCGCGAGCGACACCATGTCGAGCGCGAACGACTGCCCATCGGAAAGCTGTTCCGGTCGGCGCCGACTTGGGTCGATCTGTGCTTCGGGGAAGTTTTCGACGGGCGCGGAGCGCAGGGTGCAAAGCCCCTTCGCCGCAAGCGCGCGCGCGACCTGCGCCGTGACTTCGAGCTTGCGCTCGAGCACTCGCAGCTCCACTTCACCGTCGATCTCGAGCAGTGTGCGCAGGAGTCGATGCTGCGCGGGAGCGCGTGTTTCAAGGTCGAGGAGCGCCGCTTCATTCGCTGCGGACGTCACACGCACCCGCAGCGTCAACCGCGCGCCCTTGGCGCGTTTCATCGGCGCCGGAAGGATCGCCGCCAGCGCCTCACCCCACGAACATGCGTATTCCTCGCCAATCCAGCGTGCAAGATCGAGGAGCGGCGGATCGACGACAGGTTCTTCGTCCAGCACCGCGAGAATTTCACGCAAGCGCAACTCCTTTGGCCCTGCACCTTCGAGCCGCGCCACCACGACACCCACTTCGCTGCGGCTCCCAAACGGCACCAGCACGCGGCATCCGGGCAATGCCGCGTCCGCAAGACGTCGCGGGACCGCGTACGTGAAGGGCTCGGGCAGCGGTTTGGCGAGCGCGACGGCAATGCGCGGCAAACTCGGATCGGCCGCGGGCTGCCGAACCCGCGCAGGCTTCTTTTCGGCCGTTTCCGACGCCGCTTTGCCGGGGCTGCCCTGCGTGTGCGATTCCCCGTCCTCGAACAGCCCCGGGAAGAGGCTGTCGCCGTCCGCCCGCCGCCGTCCCGACATCACGAACCGTCCGGGGCGGCGCCGTCGTTCGCAAGCGCGGTGGATGGACGGTCCTTGTGGTGGCCCGGTACACCGTCCGCGAAATACTTGGCGCGCGCCGCCGCCTGGATGTCGACACCCGCGAGGCTTGCCATGCTGACGAGCCACGCGAGCACGTCGGCGAACTCCCCTTCCAAGTCCGGCCCAGTGTGTCCACGGCGCAGAGCGCGTGTGAGCTCCCCCACTTCCTCCTGGAACCACATGTACGTGCCCGCGAGGCCACGTTCGCGGTCGCGCGCGAGGTACAGGCTTTCGATCAGTTGCTGGAACGCGCGGATCTCCATGGTCAGGCCTCGCGCAAAAGGGTGATGAGCGACACGTCGGCGACCAGCGGCGCACCGTCTTGATGGGTGTCGAGTTCCGCGCGCACGGCTTTCAGAAACCGTGGTGTGTCGAGGCGCGCGGCGCGGCCGATCGCTTGATAAAAACGTTTCTCACCAAACTCCTCGCCCGCGCGATTGCACGCTTCCACGGGCCCACTGCCGGCCAGCGCGATGCGGTCGCCGGATTGGAGTGCGAGCTCCGCCACTTTGAGGGTGCGCTCGAACACGGGGCCGCGGTCAAGACCGAGCGCGATGCCCTCTGGTTGCACAAGACGGAGCTTTTTTTCCGCCTCCGACCAATACAGCAGCGGGATGCGATGGCCCGCACATACCACGCGGGCCGCGCCGGTGGCGGGATCGACGTGCGCATACAGCGCGGTCGCGAACATACCCCGCCGCACATCCCGCGCGAGCTCACGGTTGACACGCACAAACGCCTCCCCAGGATCCACCCCGCGGATCAGTTCGCCGCGCAGGTAAGCGCGCGCACTGGCCCCGACGAGCGCCGCAGGCAAACCGGTCCCCGAAACATCGCACACGAGCAGTCCGACTGCTCCGCCAGGCAACTCCAACCAGTCGTGGAATCCGCCGCCAAGCTCGGCCGAGGGCAGGTGGAGCGCACCCGGATCAAAACCCGGCATCAGCGGCGTGGTCAGCGGGATCAACGCCTCGCGCACTTCGTTCGCCACCGTGAGTTCCCGTTGGCGCAGCGAGAGCTCGAGGCGGGTTTCCTCCGCTTCGGCGAGGTCGGCCGCCAGCCGATCCAGGGCGCGGGCGAGGGTGCCCACTTCGCCGCCCGCGCGCACGCGCGAGCGGTAACGCAGGTCGCCGAGCGCGATCTGGCGCACCTGCAACACGAGTTCGCGCAGCGGGCTCGTCGCGCGCGACGCAAGCAGCGCGACGAGTCCGACAGCGAGGAGCACGAACGCCGCCATCACAAAAATCAGGAGCTGACTGAACGCGTCCGCCACGCCACCGTTGGGCGGGCCGACAAACAAACGCATCGCCGGTGCGCTATCGGGCGCGCCCGCCGCGCGCGCTTGCAGGAGCCGCGCGGGCTCCCACCCCCGCTCGGTCCGGACTTCCACGGCGCTGCGCTCCACACGTCCGACACGTGTCGTGGTCCCGCTCGTCCCCCGCCATTTTGGATCGTCCGCGCTGAAGACCAGCGCATCGGCGAGCGATTGCTCCGACGCCCGCGCGATCGCGGCGTTGGCCTCGCGCCAAAGGAGCCATCCGGCGAGGCCCCCAACGAGGACGAGCGCGAACCCCATCGAAAGCGCGAAGCGTGCGACGAGTCCCATCCCCCCGGCTTCGCGCGCCCGCGGGACGTTTTCCCGGGGGCGGCTCATCGCGCCGACCAGGCCGCGTCGTCGAGCAGGGTGAAACGCAGCACCGCGAGCACGGCGAAGGCCCACACACCGGCCGCGACGTCGTCGAGCAAAATGCCGTCCCCACCGCGGCGGAGTTCCAAGCGGCGCGCGGGCCAGGGTTTTGTGATATCGAAGAAGCGAAACAGGACAAACGCGACCGTGAGGGTCAAAAGGCTCGGTCCGCGCACCCAGGTCACAGCGACGAGATAGCCGATCACCTCGTCGAGCACGAACCACTGCGGATCCTTGCCGCGGCACTCCTTCTCGGCCCAATCGCCAAGACCGCGCCCCACGAGGTACAAACCGACCGCCGCCGCAGTTACCCACAGCAGGTACGTGTCGGCGCCGGCGAGCATCCACGCAATGAGCACACCGCCGAGGGTCCCGAACGTGCCCGGCGCCACGGGGATCAGCCCGAGTCCGCCGAAGGAGCAGGCGAGGCGCTTGAGTTGGTTCACGGGCGCGGAGTAAGGATCTGGCGCGCTTTGGCGACGTAGGTGATGCCGGAGCCCACGGTCGTGACCAGCGTCGTCCAAACGGCGACGTGAGCGAGCATCTCGACGGGGCCGACCCATTGCGGCCCCCACGGGAATGCGTAGCGACCGAGCAGCGCTCCCACCGCGACACACTGCACGATCATCTTGAGCTTGCCCCAGCGGTCCGCGGGGAACTGCCCCCCGACGCTCTCGACGTAACCGCGAATCCCCGTCACGAGGAACTCGCGCGCGACGACCGCCACGACAACCCAGGCGGGCAGGAAGTCGCGCGACCAGGGCATGACCGTGAGGAATACGAGCGAACCGACAACCAAGACCTTGTCGACAAACGGGTCCGCGATGCGTCCGAAAGCCGTGACCTGATTGCCGCGGCGCGCGAGCCAACCGTCGAGCACGTCCGTCGCGGCGATCACGACGAAGAGCCAAAACGCGATTGCCATCGGCGTGCGCGCGGGCTCCGGATCCGCGAGGGGCGGCCACGCGAGCAGCGCAAAGAGCGCGAGCGCGCCGAGGAAGCGGATCGCCGTGATGCGGTTGGGCCAGTACGCAAACACCCCGACCGGTCCGGGCGGCACAGGGACGGGATGGCCTGCGGAAGGGCCGTTCACCGCGTTTTGGCCTCCGCCGCTTCCCGCGCGACAAGGTTCGATTCGTCGTCGATCGCGTGGACCTCCGCAAGCAGCCGCTGGCCCACCGCCACAGCGGGACCGATGCCTTCGAGCTGCACAACAAGGTCAACTTCGGGGGCATCCATCGCGGTGCGCGCAACGGCATAGGCCGCGCTCGCCGGTCCGCGCCGATCCGCCGGTCGCCCGGGATGGACCTCGTCGACCAACACTTCGAGCCGCTGGCCAACGAGCGCGGCCTGCGTCGCGCGCAGCACGCAGTCGCGCGCGGCGAGCACCGCGTCGCGGCGCGCTTCAGCAACCTGTGGCGGGACGTCGTGGGGCATCCCAAAACCGTGGGTGCCCTCCTCAGGCGAGTAGGTGAACGCTCCGAGCCGGCCAAGTTGGAACTCCTCGACAAACGCCGCAAGCTCCGCGGCATCCGCGTCGGTCTCGCCGGAGAATCCCATCAGCACCGTGGTGCGCAGCGTGATGCCGGGCACCTCGTCGCGCAGGCGCTCGAGGGTGCGCCGAACCTGGTCGCCGCTGCCGTTGCGGCGCATCGCGCGCAGGACATTCGTCGCGATGTGTTGGATCGGGATGTCGAGGTACGGCACCACGCGCGAATGGTCGCGCAAGAGCGGCACGAGGCCCCAGGGGAAACGGTTTGGGTACGCGTACATGATGCGCACCCGGTGGTCGCCGTCGAGGTCGGCGAGCGCGCGGACGAGGTCGGGGAGCTCGGCGCCGATGTCGCGACCCCAGGCGGTGGAATCCTCGGCGACGAGGACGAGCTCCTTCACGCCGATGGCGATCAGCTCGCGCGCCTCCGCCAGCACACTTTCGGGCCGCTTCGAGCGGTGCGCTCCGCGGATGCCCGGAATGGCGCAGAAGCTGCATTGGTGGTCGCAGCCGTGGCTGATGCGCAAGTAGGCGTAGGAACCCGGCGTGGCGAGCATCCGCGCGTCCTCGCGCTCGCCCCCGCGCAGGCCAGGGGCTTCGAGGTACGCCGGGCCGCGCCCGCCGCGGCCCAGCGCGGCGACGTGTTTGGCGAGTTGCGAGTAATCGGAGATCTCGGCAAAAACGTCGACGTCGGGGTAACGCCGCACGAGGTCGCGCCGATAGCGCTGGACGAGACATCCCGCAACCACAACACCGTCGAGGCGGCCGGCGCTCTTGCGCCGCAGTTGCTCGCGGATCGCGCCGTCCGATTCCTCCCGCGCCGGCCCGATGAACGAGCAAGTATTCACCACGACCACGTCCGCGTCGTCCGGGTCGCCGGTGACCATCACACCCTCTTCGGCGAGGCGCGCGAGGATCAACTCGCTGTCGATCAGGTTGCGCGCACACCCAAGGTGCACCAACGCCACTCGAGTGGGTTCGGCGGTCGCGCCGGACGCGCGCCGGCGGCGGGGTTGTTTCGATTGGGGCATGGTGGGTGCGGGCGCGTCTCGGCCCGCCCCCTAGTGTCCCAAGCTGCGGCCCCAGCGCCAACCGCGCCGCGCGCTGCGGCGGCGGGAACCTGCGCCGTGCTCGGATCGCGCCCACTCCTTGTGCCCCTCGGCACGGGGGATGGGCACCGCTTCAGCGAGAGGCCACCCGATTGTCCGCGGTGAAAAACCCGCGCAAAGCGCGGCTGGCTGTCACCGCGCGGCCTGAGCCGCCTCCCATTCCGCGGCGCTCATCAGGATCTCGCGCCGTTGTCCCCCCAGGTACGGACCGATCAGGCCGCGCTCCTGGAGAGCGTCGAGGATCTCGGTCGAGCGCCGGAAATCCAGGCTGTAGCGCTTTTGGAGGAGCGAAACCGCGGCGCGGCCCTCGGCCACAAACAGCATGCCCGCCGCGTGGATCAACTGCTCCCGCTGGGTTTCGTCGAGGTCCACGGGGTCCGCGGCGACGGGTTTCTTGCGGCGGCTGCGACGGGGAGCGCTCGGGAAATCCGCGGGCTCGGCCACCGCGTTCGCCGCGGGACGATCCACCGGGTTATCCGCCGCGCGCGCGGCCGCCCGCCGACTCGACTTCGGCGTCAGCACGACGTCTTCCTTCGCGCGGGCGCCCTCGGCGCCCTCGGCGCCCTCGTCGAACAGGTCGGGCTGAGGCACGGGATGCGGCCCGCGCCGACCGCTCCGTGCGCGGCCCGGGGTGGGTTCCGCCGGCGCGATTTCGACCTCGTCTTCGCCTTCCCAAGCGGCCTCGTCCTCGGAATCGTCGGATTCCTCTTCGTCGGCGTCGTCCGCGTCCCCGTCGGCTTCGGCGAGCTCCGGTTTGTCCTCGTCGTCCTCGTCGTCCTCGTCGTCCTCGACTTCCTCGTCGTCGCCGTCGACCTCGGCGTAGGCCTCATCGAGTTCCTCTTCCTCGGCTTTCTCTTCTTCGAGTTTGTCTTTGTCGAGCTCGTCGCCTTCCTCTTCTTCGAGCGCATCCTCGGCGTCGTCGTACTCGCCCTCTTCGTCCTCGTCGGCGTCCTCCTCGGAGGCTTCCGCATCAACGTCCTCGACGTCCTCTTCCGCGAAGTCGCCTTCCTCGAGTTCGGCCATCGCGGATTCGTTTTCGTCGAGCGGCGTCTGAGCGCCCGCCGGCACCGCACCCGCGAGGGCGAGGCCACCGAGCGCGCGGGCGCGTGTTCCGGTCTCGAGGCTGCTCGGGTGCGCGACGGGCGCGCTGTCGACGGGCGCAGCCGAGTCGGACGCCATCGTGATGGAGCCCAGCTCACGGGCTTTGACACCGCCGACAGCTCCCAGCGGCAGCGGCGCGATGCCCTCCGCGGGGTTGGGCGCGGGGGCGGTCCCCATGGGCCGCGCGAAATCGGCGGGGCCCAACGTGGTCGCCGCGACGGGCGGGGGAGCTCCCGGGGGCGGCGGCGTCGTCCCGATCGGGCGCGGTCCGCCGACATTGCGCGCGGCACCGGCCGGCGCGACGGGGCGGACGGCACCCGCGCCGCTCGCAAAGTCATCATCGTCGTCGTCCGCGCGCACCGGGCGCCCGCCGACCACCAGGGTGATCTGCTTCTTGGGCTCTTTGCTCAGTTCCGCTGGCGACGGACGCGCGGCCTCGGCGGCAGCGCCGGCGCGCAGGGCGGCGTCGTCAACGGCTCCGGTGAACGGGCGGGCAGACGCTGTTCCAGCAGCGGCCGCAGGAGCTCCCGCGCCTGCGACGGCAGCCAGATCCGCTCGAGCGGCCCCTGCGCGCGCAGCGCCGGCATCGCGAGCCGGTCCTCCAGCCGATGGAGTCGGATTCGCACGTGGGGCTTGGCGGGGTTCATCGGGGATCGCGGGTGTCGTCGCGGCGGCGCGGGGCTTGCGCTCGGCGGTGGGGGCGGCGCTCGCCGTTCCCATAGGTTGCTTAACGGCCGTACGGGCGCCGGATACGCCCCCGCGGATCAGCGCCAACAGGGCCGGACCCCGTTCGAAGGCCACAAAAACGGCGTAAATGCCTGCAACCACAAGGATTAGAGCGAGTGCCAGGGCCAGGACGCGGTCGCCTGTTCCGGCGCCTTCCGGCGCGGCCAACGACCCGATCCAGCCCCCCGAGCCGGGCGCCGCAAACGCCGCCGCGAACGGGAGCGCGAGGCCGGTGCCCAGGGCGCCGAGGGCGAGCGCCGAGGTGTGGAATCGCCGCCGCGATCCGAAGAGCCACGCACCGAGCCCCGCCGCGCCAACTCCCAGCGCGAAGAGCGGCGCCGCGCCGGCAAGCGCGATCAGACCGACCAGCACGGCGGTGCTTTGGTTCGCTCCACCCCCGTGGCCTCCGCGGACCCAATCGGTAGCCACGGAAACGGCGGCAAATGCGCCGAGGGCCAAAAGGATGAGCCCCGCCGCGTCGCGCGCGGAAAGGGCCCGGGGGTTGGCCGGGGACGCGCCGCCGGCTTCGGTTCGATCACTCATCGTCGACTCCGGCCCCCATGGGGGCCCCGTGCATCTCTTCCCAATCCTCGATCGTCATCAGGATCTCGCGCGCCTTGCTGCCCTTGTGCTCGCCGACGATCCCTTCCTGGGTCATCAGGTCGAGCAGACGCGACGCGCGGGTATACCCGACACCCAGCGCGCGTTGCAGCAGGCTGGCGGACCCCCGTCGCGACTTGAGGATGACACGCACGGCTTCGTCGTACATGTCGTCCTGGTCCGAACCGCTGGCGCTCAACGTACCCGAGCGCGCGCCGGTCGCGGCCTGAATGAGTTCCTGGCTGAAGGTCGGCGCCGATTCCGTGCACACAAAATCGACGATCGCCTGCAGTTCGTGGTCTTCGACGAGCGCTCCCTGCGCGCGCTTGATCTGGCTCGTCTGCGGCGGGTTGTAGAGCATGTCGCCCTGGCCCAGCAGTTTTTCCGCACCCGACACGTCGAGGATGACGCGGCTGTCGATCTTGCTGGCCACCTGGAACGCGATGCGCGTGGGCAGGTTGCCCTTCAAAACACCGGTGATGACGTCCGTCGAGGGGCGCTGGGTCGCGACGATGACGTGGATGCCGACGGCGCGCGACTTTTGCGCGAGGCGCGTGATCGCCATCTCGGCCTCCTTCTTGCTCGTCATCATCAGGTCGGCCATCTCATCGATCACCGCGACAATGTAGGGCACGTGGCGCGGGGTGCGCTCTTCGTCGAACTCGTCGCCGAGCGCTTTGCGCAGGCCCTCTTCTCCCAGGGCGTTGTACCCCTTGATGTTGCGCACGCCGGCGTTCTTAAAGTGCTCGTACCGCCCTTCCATTTTCTCGACCGCCCACAAGAGGACGTTTGTCGCCTGCTTCATGTCCGTCACGACCGGCAGCATTAGGTGCGGCACGGCGGCGAACATCTGCAGTTCGACCATCTTGGGGTCGACCAGAATCATCTGCACGTCGTGCGGTGAGCGCGTCAGGAGGAGGCTGGCGAGGATCGTGTTGATGCACACCGACTTGCCCGAGCCCGTCGTGCCCGCGATCAGCAAGTGGGGCATGCGCGCGAGGTCCTCGACGATCGAGTTGCCCTCCGCGTCCATTCCGAGGAACAGCGGCAGCGCGTAGCGCTTCGTGTCGTACGCCTCTTGGGTGATCAGCTCGCTGAAGCGCACGATGCGGCGCTTCGCGTTGGGCACCTCGATGCCGATCGTGCTGCGCCCGGGGATAGGCGCGATGATGCGGATCGAGCGCGCGCGCAGGGCCGCGGCGATCTCCTGGGACAGTTGGGTCACTTTGTTGAGCCGCGTGCCTTGGCTGACCTCGAGCTCGAACATCGTGACCGCCGGGCCAACCTTGGAGCCGACGACCTGGGCATCGACGCGGAAGGATCTCAGGGCGGCTTCCAGCTTTTCGGCTTCGGCGAGGATCGTGGCCTCGTCGCGGCCGCTGGAACGCGCGACGTCGGGCGGCTCGAGCAGGTCGAGGGGCGGAAATTTCCACGGGCCCGGCGGCGGCGTGGGCGGGTCGTAAACGAGGGGCTTGTTGAGCTGCGGGCGAACCTTCGCGCGAACGGGCGCGATGGGCTCGTCGAGTTCCTCTTCTTCCTCCTCGTATTCCTCTTCGTCCTCGGCCTCTTCGTCGTACTCGGCTTCCTCCTCGGATTCTTCCTCCTCGTCTTCGGCTGCTTCTTCGTCGGCGTCTTCTTCGACCTCTTCCGCGACGACGGGCGTGGCGCGTTTGGCGCGTGAACGGCGCGGTTTGGGCGCGGCTGCGGCCTCTTCGTCCCCGTCGGCGTCCTCAAGATCGAGGTCTTCGTCGAGTTCGTCCTCGGCCGCGACTTGCGCCGCGCGTTTGCGCTTGGGCGCCGCGCGGCGGCGCGCGGGAACGATCTCGCGGTCGAGGTCCGCACCGCGCAGGAAGTCCCACCAGCCGCGGAACATCCGCAGCGACCAACTTCCGATCGCTTGCAGCGCGCTTTGGCCGCGGGTGCGTTGCTGCTCACCCAACCAACGCCCGAGAGACACGAGCGCCGGATAAAACGCCATTTCCGTCGCCAGCATGAAGCCGATCAGGGCGACGAGCACGAGCAGGATCCAAAGTCCCGGCCCGCCGAAGTTTTCGATCAAAAGCGGCGCACCCGAGCCGGCGGTCGGCGACGGACCGACCAGTTCGAGCGCCGGCCACCCCCCGGGGCCGTAGGGCAGGCGGTTGGCCGCGGTGCCACCCGCCGCGACGTCGTCCGCGTGGCCCGCACCGAACGTCAGTTGGGCGAGGAACGCCGACGCGAAGAGGAAACACAGTCCGCCGAACACGCGCAGCGTCGGCCAGACGACGTGTTTGCGCGCCACGAGGACACCGCCCCACGCCAGGCCAAGAAAGGCGAGCAGGTAACCGCTCCAGCCAATGGCCGTCAGAACCCAGGTGGCGATGTAGAACCCAAGGTGTCCGCCCCAGTTGCGGCCGGCGGCCTCGGGATCGCCGTGGGGTGTGTAGAAGCTGGCGAGGGAGATTCCGAGCCAGATCGCGGCGCCGACGAGGACGAGGCCAAGGACCTCGCGCAGGTGGTCATCCGTGCGCTCGTCGAGTTCGCGCCCGAGCACGAGTCCGAGAAACGTCTGCCCGATGCGCGCGAGCAGACCGCCGCCGGAATTCGCCGCGGAGCGGCTGCCGCGTTTGGATTTTTGCTTCGCGCTAGCCCTAGCCATGTGGGGAGCCCGTGCCCGGCACGCGCCCAGGGGCGGAGCCTAACAGCCCCCGCCCCCCCATCCCGCTATGCGACTTCCCAGCGGCGCGCCAGCGAGACGCCCGCGGCGCCCCCGCCGCGCTCCAGGGCGGGCCGGACGGCCCTCGCACCCGAGGCCTGCGGCCCGCGAAGACAGACGCGAAGGGACCGCACGCCGTGAAGGCGGAACGGGAGCGTCGATCGGAGAATGGCGATCGGCGAACGTCTCGATAGCCGAGCCGTTGTGATGGCGTCGCCTGCCCGCGCCACAACGCAACGCCGCCTCGCGCCGCAGCGCCGAAGCATTGGGTGCGCGGGCCGTTCGGCCCGCCTTGCAGCGAATCTCGCGAGCAGCCCGAGCCCCATCGCTATCAGGGCGCGAATGTGCCCACAAGGGCGTTGCTCGGCTCGATCGGAGTGCCGGGAACGGAGAGCGCCACGTGGACACCTTGGAGTCCGATCGGCAAGCCGACGAGTTGGGGCAGGTTCGGAACGGTGAACGACAACGACGTCACACCCCCAACTGCCGGGCCACTTGCGAGCGGGAGCGGACCCACCGGGATCGTGAGGAGAAAATCCCCGATGCCGGGCAACAACACACCGCAGCCTTGGGCATCAACGTTCAGGCCGCCAGCGTCGTCGAAGACAAGAAGGGCGTTGACCGTGCTGTTCGTTCCACTGCCGAGCGCGCTCCAAGCGCTGCCGTCCCAGCGTGCAATGCCATTCACTGCCACGACCCGGGCGGGCCCGCGGCCCGTGAATACACGCTCTCGGGGGCATCAACGCCCGAGTGAGGAGCGACAATCGGCCATCGGCCATCGGCCAACGGCCAACGGCCAACGCGGGGCCGGTCGGGTCAGCTGTCGAATCGCTACGGCCCGTGCGGCCGATCCGAACTTCGAATCGGGGGTTACAGGGAGTTCTCGTACTTCGACGCGTCTGCGAAGCCCATCGACTCCCATAGAGGCTTCGCCATCAGCAAGACCTGATCCACGCTAGCGTTCCGATCAGCGTCCACCAGAACGATCCAGGGCTTCGGACCGTGTATTCCAGACGTGCCAAGCGAGTACACGTAACCGTGGTCCGCGTGCACAAATCGCTGCGCGCGGTCGTAGCGGGCACTCAAGAACGGAACCACATGAATTGCCGCTTGGTTCTCCCGACTCAGCAACAGAGTGAAGCTCTCCGTGCTCAGATGGTAGTCGAAAACGTCCGCTGAGTCATGGAACTGAACCATTAGACGGGACGCATCGCCCAAGTTGGACCAGATGCCCGCGATGAGGTGTTTGCCGGGTTGCTTGACCGACAGAACTTCCTCAACGTGAGTGATGGAACCCGGGGCGATAACGGGAGCCACCTCCCCACCGCTAGACTGCGAATAGCCGAATACTGGCTGCCCGACGGAGATTCGGAACACCTTAGTCACACCGCGATCATTGAGTCCGCCGACGTAGACCGTCCCGGGCTCCCACGTGCCTTCGAATGCCGTCGGCCAGAAGGGCAATGTGTACTCGACCACGGACGAAGTGACGATTCCCTCCAGCCCTGCGCCCGGCGGCTTCGCGCTCCATTCGAACCAGACCGCGCGCCCGATTGTGTAAACATCGGCCGACAGAGAGATTTCGACACCCGTGGGCGCAGGCAGATTGGACCACGAGCACCCGCGCTCGTCGGGCAAAATCAACTCCGACGGAATCGATGCGGGCGGAAGGTCGGTCGGGGTCGGGTTTGCGGGGCCTTGCGCGAGTGAGGCGAGGGCCAACGCGACAAGCCCTAGGGGAAGAAGGACACTGAAAGTCATTGTAGTCATTTTACGTTGAAATCTCACTGATGGCTCACGGGCAGCAAGTGTTTGTGGGGAAGCCCGGCGGGGCTTGCATGGGCGTTCCGGAGACCGGATGGACGGGCGCCCCTCCGCAAGCCGCCAGTTGTGTAAAGTACTGTGCCGCGGCATTTTTGTAAAGCCGGCAAGGCAGGGGGACCCCTTCCTGGCACGCGATGATGTGCGCGGACACAGTGTATATGTAGGCCCCTGCGTGTTGGCAAGGGGTGAGCGGCCCGCCGTTCTTCCAGTGATGGTACTCATGGAGAAGTCGCGCGGCAACGACAACGGGCGGCGCGTTCGTCCGGACCAAGATTGTGTTTGAGTCAGCCATTCCAATAAATCCTGTCCCTTGCCCATCCGCAAACGTACCAATGGACAGTGACCCGTTTCCCACCGCGGTGGCGATTTCCGCATACTCAGTGGGCAGAATGGCGCCAAGAAGGGCCGCCCCGTCTAAGACGGATTGCAGCTGCTCTGGGGAAAAGGACTGTCCCTGTACCGACACGGAGGCTGCGTCGATGGAAAGGTCCCCCCCAACGCTGGGCGCTGCAGATGAGGGATATGCCGCCGGTCCAGTGGAGCCCAGCGCTAGCAAGAAAATGGCGAGAAGCGTCATGGCCGGACTTTACCCCCCCCCCAACCCGGTGGCGCAAGCCCCCTCCCGGAATTGCGCGGTTGTTTCGCCTGAAGACTCAAAAAACTGGCTCGATCGTTGCCCTGCTCAGATCGAAGACCAGGCCCCGAAGATCCCGAGCCCAACCGCGGCGCCGACGAAGACGCGTTCCGCACTTCCCGCACGTGCTCGTCACTGCGTTCGTCGAGCTCGCGCCCGAGGACGAGCCCGAGGAACGTCTGGCCGATACGGGCGGGCAGACCGCCGCCCGAGTTAGCTGCGGAGCGACTTTCAGGGCGCGAACGTGCCCACGAGGGCGTTGCTCAGCTCGATCGGAGTGCCCGGAACGGAGAGCGCCACGTGCACACCCTGGAGCCCGATCGGCAAGCCGACGAGTTGGGGCAGGTTCGGAACGGTGAACGACAACGACGTCACACCCCCAACCGCCGGGCCACTTGCGAGCGGGAGCGGACCCACCGCGATCGCGAGGAGGTATTCCCCAAGGCCGGGCAACAACACACCGCAGCCCTGTGCATCGACATTCATGCTGCCGGCGTAGAGCAGCCCGACGCCAGACCCGCCCGCGGTCGCGGTCAACTTGAACGACGCCGGTTGCCCGAGGACCAAACCCAAGGACTTGGCGGCCAGCTCGGCCGGGTTGCCAAAACAGCCGGGTTCGGTTTGGAAGCCCAATCCGGAGCACCCGCCCCACTTGGCGAGGTAACTGTCACCCCCTAGGGATGTCGAAAAGGCCCCGCCAACGTGGAGCGCGGGACCCGAACCGTCGTCGAGAACCTCGAGGGCCCACACACGGTCGGTCATTCCACCGCCAACCGGGCTCCAGCCACTGTCGTCCCAGCGCGCGAGGTAGTTGGCCGCGACGCCCCCGGCCACCGTGAAGTCGCCCCCGGCGTAGAGCGCGGGACCCGAACCATCGTCGAAGGCCGCGAGGGCGAAGATTCTGGGAAAGTCAGCGCCACTCACGCCGCTGCCGAGCGCACTCCAGGTACTCCCGTTCCAGCGCGCGATGTGAATCGCCGTCAGACCCCCGACGGAGAACTGGAAGGAGCCCCCCGCGTAGATCGCGGGGCCAGATCCGTCGTCGAAGACAGCGATCGCGTCGACCGAGCCACCGTTGGACTGTATACCGGTGCCAAGAGCGCTCCAGTTGCTCCCGTTCCAGCGGGCGATGCGGCGCGCTCCCGACACTCCAATGATGCCCTCGAAGCTGCCGCCGGCGTAGAGCGCGGGACCGGAACCGTCGTCGAGAACCTCCAGAGCTGCAACCGAGCCGCCTGTCCCCGTTCCGAGCGCGCTCCAGGTGTTCCCGTCCCAGCGCGCGATCCGGTTGACCGTCACGCCGCCAGCCAAATCGAAGTCGCCCCCCGCGTAAAGCGCGGGGCCCGATCCGCCGTCGAAGACCGCGAGGGCCGAGACCGAGCCGCTCATTCCGCTGCCAAGCGCTCCAGGAGCTCCCGTCCCAGCGCGCGATGTGGTTCACCGCCACGCCGCCGGCGATGAGGAAATCGCCCCCGGCATAGAGCGCGGGCCCCGTGCCATCGTCGAAGACGGCCAGGGCGAAGACCCGCGTGGCGCCGACGAAGCCCGACACGCCGCTACCCAGCGCGCTCCAGGTGTTTCCGTCCCAGCGGGCGATGGGGGTCGTCGCGACGCCCCCCGCCGTGGGGAAGCTGCCTCCCGCATAGAGCGCGGGGCCGGTGCCGTCGTCGAAGACCGCGATGGATAGGACCCAACTGCTCAGGCCGCCGCCCAGCGAACTCCACGCAGCGCCGTCCCAGCGCGCGAAGCGGATCGCCGCCGCTGCCCCGGCCGAGGTGAGGCTGCCCCCGGCATAGGGCGCGGGCCCGGAGCCGCTGTCAATAACCGCCCGCGCGGCGATGCGATCGTTCGTCC
>JBBRWC010000016.1:0-50991 GCA_038246255.1 Planctomycetota bacterium | reverse complement strand
TGCGGCGCACGAAGAGCATCGACGATCTGATTCCCTGGCTGTACCTCAAGGGGGTTTCGACCGGCGGCTTCTCCGACGCCCTGGCATCGATTTTGGGCCCGGACGCTCCGGGGCTCTCCGCCACCAGTGTCGTGCGCTTGAAGCAGGTCTGGGAGAAGGAGTTTGAGGAGTGGAACAAGCGCTCGCTCGCGAACAAGCGTTACGCCTATTTGTGGGTCGATGGCGCGCACTTCAACGTGCGCTTGGAAGGCGAACGCGCATGCATCCTGGTGATCATCGGCGCGACGGCGGACGGCGACAAGGAGCTGCTGGTGGTCCACGATGGCGTGCGCGAGAGCGAGCAATCGTGGAAAGAGGTCCTGCTCGATCTGAAGCGGGGGCGCTCGGGCGTTCGGAGGACCACGGCCGACAATCAATCCGTTCGGGGCGACCTGCTCGTGCCGGAGGATGTGGTTTGCGCCGTGGTGGCGATCGGGATTCGGTACCCAAAACTGCGAACACGTGTTCATTCGGGCCTGGCCGGGGTTGCACATCCGGCGGCGATCGAGGAACTGCTGAGTTCCCTCGGCGATGACCGGCTTTTTGTCCGGCTGAGCGGCGCGAGCCGGCTGTTGTTGCTGAATCTCGACAGCGACGCGCTCGCGGTGGTGCGCGAGGCCAGAACGCGCGAAGCTGATGCGAACGTTGCGAAAAAACTGGGCGCAGTCCTGGATCAGGCGCGCTGACGGGATAGGGTCAGGCTCGGTCGATGAAAACGGATCCGACCGATCGCTTTCATCGTGCGCGTTTTGAGCGATCCACCGATTTGGACGCTGTCGATGCTGCGCAGCGCATTCCTTTGCGTGGGGAAAAGCACGCTCGCCCGGGCGAGGAATGGCAGCGCGGTCAGTTGCGCGTGTTGGGGGCGCTGGCGGCGGCGCGTTTCCAGTGGTTGAGCACGCCTTCGGCTAGGACGTCCCAGCGGAAGCGGCCTTCGACGGCTTGGCGGCCGCGGTTGCCCAGGTCGCGGGCCCATTCGGGGCGCTCCAGCAGTTGGAGGGTCGCTTGGGCGAAGGCCGCGGGTTGTTGGGCGAGGAGAAGGTCGCGGCCGTGCTCCAGGCCCAGGCCTTCTGCTCCCACGGGGGTGGAGACGAGGGGCGATCCGAGTGCGAGCGCTTCGACGATTTTGAGGCGTGTGCCGCCGCCGATGCGCAGGGGAACGACCACGGCCGACGCGCGCTCGAAGTAGGGCCGAACGTCGGGGACGGCGCCGACCACTCGGACGCCTTCGCCCGCGAGGCGCGACACCTCCGGTGAGGGGTCGAGCCCGACGATTTCAAGGCGCACGGCGGGGCGGCGCACGCGGATGCGCGGGAGGACCTCGGTGGCAAAGTGCACGACGGCATCGACGTTCGGGCCGTAGCTCATGCTGCCCACGAAGACGAGCAGGTCGCGCTCCCGCGGCATCGCGTCCGGCCGCGGTGCGAAGTGTTTGGGATCGAAGCCACTCGGCACGACACCAAGGTCGAGGTCGGGATAACGCCGGCGCAGGATGGCGGCGTCCTCCTCGCTGCACACGAGGTGGTGGCGGACGCGCCGCGCGGCATCGCGTTCGAGTTGGCGTAGCTTCCACAGGTCGAAGTGGCGCGCGGGGCCCTGGTGGGTCGACAGCAGGTCGTAGAGCACCGTGTCGATCTTGTGGTGGTGCTGGACCACGGGGACCTTGCTGCCGACGGGCAACGTGCGCGCGAGCAACAGCTCGTCGAGGTGCACCACGTCATAGGGCGCGTGCCCCGCCGCACCGCGGATCGCCGCGGCGAGCGACGCGCGCAGGTCGGGCGAATGAAACCAGCGCTCGAGCTTGGGGCGCGACCAGCGCATGACGGCGCTGGGGGCTGCGCGCTCGAAAAAATCAACCCGTTCAACCAGCGGTTCGAGCGCCGCGCGCGCCTCCTCGATCGGACCGGGCTCGCGCACGAGCAACAGATCGATCGCGGCCCGTTTGCCGAGGGCCTCGAGCAAGTTGAACGTGCGGATCCGGCCGCCGCTGTTCAGCGGCCAGGGCACGAACGGGCAGACAAACAGGACACGCAGGGGGGCGCTCAACCGGGCCTCCCGAGGCCTTCGGCGCGCGTCGTCAGCGACCCGGGGTCGAGCACATTGTGGTGCACGAGCAGCCAACCGTCCTTGGACCCGAGCAGTAGGCTCGCGCGGCCGAGTTCGAAATGCACCGCGCTAGGATCGGCCTCCCCCAGGCCCAGCGCCGTGGTGAAAACCTGTGCGAGGACCGCCCCGTCCGCGGCGATCACTAGGGATGGCCGCAGCGCGCGCCGCGTCGCGAGCGTCACTTGGCGCGCGGGATCCGCGGCGAGTTCTGCGCACACTTCGAGGGGGGCGCCGGCGGCTGCCGCGACTGCCGCGCCGAGCGCGCGCGGCGCCACATCGTCGGTGCACAGCACGAGCGACGGATGGCGTTGCGCAAGGGACCGCGCTAGCGCTGCGCTCGTCGTAGAGCGCTCCGATGCGGCAGCCCCGCGCACCAGCCAGAGCTGCAACCCGGGGTGGGTGCCGGCCGCAGCGAGGTCAATCCGGTCGGGATCGGCAAAGGGGCGGGTCATGGCGGCGCGCCGAATCGGACTGCGTCGGGGCGCCTGCCGCCCGCGCGGGGCGGGGCAGAGGCGGGGCGAGCGGGAGCCGAGCGGTGGGCAGAGCGGTGGGTAGGGAGAGCGCGGTTCCGGGCTCAGGGCGGATTGCGATTTGGAAGAGGGTAACCGGGACGCCCCGGGCCGGCGCGCCACCCCCCTGGGATCGGCTGGCGCAGACGCTCGACTCCACGTCTATCCCTCAGAACCTGCGCGGACCTTGGCCCTTTGCCTTGCGCCGGAGCGCCAAAGCGGCGATCCTCTGCCGCGCGACGGGCCAAACTTCCCTCACCCTCTCGATAACAGGCCCGCAGTCGGCCCCCCCGCCGATCCGCGGCCGGGTAGCCCGGGTTCGCCGCGTGTTCCCCGGCGCCGCGCCCCGGAACGCGCGCGCGAAGCCATTTTGACCTCGCGGCGCTCCCATCCCTTCGTCTCCAAAAGCACGTCCTCCCCATGCCCAAGATCACCTACTCCGCCAACGGACAGTCCTTCGAGGTGCCCGCAGGTCAGAGCTATCTCGAGTTCTGCCAGAGTCACCGCGTCCCCCAGGACTTCGGCTGCACCGTGGGGAGCTGCGGCACGTGCCGGCTCGTGCTCGTCGCCGGCGCGGACCACGTCGACCCGCTCACGGATGAGGAGCGCGAGACGGTCGAGATGTGCACCGACGAAAAGGGCGTGCGCCTTGGGTGCCAGCTCGTGATCCGCGGCGACGTGACGCTCCGCGCCGCCGACTAACACTGTCCGGGCAAGAGCCGCCCTCGCGCGCGTTCGCGCTGCCTCGTGCGTGTCGAGCTTCGGTGATGCCGCCGCGGCCGAGGCCGCTTGAAGCCGCCGCGTCGATCCCCACTCCCATGCCCAATCCGACCCGCGTGCTCCCCGTCGCTTTCACCGGCTCCCACGGCGCCTACAGCGAAGAAGCCGCTCGCCGGCACTTTGGGGGCAGTCCCCCGACGTTGACCTGCGACAGCCCGCGGGACGCGCTGCGCGCCGTCGCCGATGGCCGCGCGGGGCACGCGGTGATCGCCGTCGAGAATTCGATCACGGGGCCCTTCGACCGCGTCGCCGACGCGCTGTTCGAGGCCGAGGTCCACGTGGTGGGGGAAGTGCACCTTACGATCCGCCACTGTTTGCTCGCGGCGCCGGGCGCGAAGCTCGACGAGATCGCCGTTGTCACGAGCCACACGAGCGCGCTTGCACAATGCCGCGATTGGCTGGCGAGTTGGGGTGTCGCAACGCGCCCCGCGCACGACACGGCGGCGGCCGCGGCAGAACTCGCGGCGAGCCGCGATGCCGCGTCGGCCGTGCTGGGCAGCCGCACGCTCGCGGCGCTTTACGGGCTCGACGTGCTTGCCGAGGGCCTCTCCGACCGACCCGACAATTCCAACCGTTTCCTCGTGTTCGCCGCCCAGCCGACCGCCGACGCGGACGCACGCCGCTCGGCCGCGCTGCTCGGCCCGCTGGCGGCGCCACGCGCGCTCAAAACGCTGCGGATCCAACTGGAAGCCCGCGGAGCCTCGCGCGCCCGCGTGCCCTTCCTCGGCTCCTCCGACGGCACCCGCTTCCTCGTGGAATTCGACCATCGCCCCGGCGAGGGCCCCAAACTCGCCCGGGAAACCCTCGAGAGCCTGCCACACCGATTCCTGGGGTCCTGGCTGCCGCCGATGTGACCGACGCCACCCCCGCAGCCGCCGCCGGTGAGGTATTGCGTCTTGAGTTTGACGTGGAGTCAGCGCCGATTCGCGTTCGGGGCCGCGCCCTCAGCCGCGACGGCGGGGGCGTCGAAAGCCGCGAGCTCACCGTGCACATCACCACCGCGGCGCCCGGCGACCGCGCTCCTTTTTGGGGCGATCCTCGGCCCCCTGCTCTCTTCGGCGCGCACGGCGTCCGCACATCGATGCACGTGCGGCCTGAATCTCCTGCGCCGACCGACGGAGTCTGGCGAGTGACCGCTGAGCCCGGATCGTTCGATGCGCTGATTGGAGCGCCCCAATACGGCCAGTCGATTGTGCGCGCGGTCCGCGCAAGCACCCGTACCGAACTTTCCTCTGCACCAAAGGTCGACGTGCACATCGAGGGCCTGGAGCTCCCCCTTCCCGAGGACATCCGGATCGCGGTTGGATTCGGTCTGATGCGCGACGGAGGATCGTTCTATGGACCGTTCGTCGATCTGGACCGTCGACATCGTGCTCGGGGTGCTTCACGGTTCGTCCGCGGGAAACGGAACGCCGCGGAGCCCTCGATGCGGCCAAAAGGACGAGGCCCCGCGGCCTTCCCGAGCCGATGGGAGATCCGGGGACCCTCAAGGGCCCCCGCTCCCCATTTCCATGGCCTCACCTGGCATTCGCATCCGCGCGGACCGCATGGCGGCGGAGATCAACCCGTCCGCTTTTGGCGGCGCCGTCCTCGGCGTGGGGGAGATCCGTGCCGCTGCGCTCGCGGCTGGCGTGGTGTTTGGCCTCGACCGGCGCCGCATCGAGGCACTCGCCACCCTGTGGCAGCGGGGTGAACTGCCGGCCGGCTGGATGGGGATCGCGTCGGGCCAACCGCCGCGGCCGCCGCGCGCGGAGCGGCTGGAGTTCGAGGGTGAAGATGAAGCGGGGGCGGAGGAAACGATCGACCACCGCGACCAGGGCCGCTACACACGTGTGCGCCGTGGCCAGCGCATCGCGCGCTGGATTGCGCCGCGCGATGGGGCGCCGGGCAAGTGCGTCGAGGGCACGGAGATCCCCTGCGCGGCCGCGGAGGCTGCGCGCTTCGAAGCGCAAGCGGGAGTGGTGCTCGAACCGCTTGAGGACGACACGTTCGCGGTGATCGCGGGCGCCGATGGCGCGTTGATGGTCGAGGACGGTTGGCGCCTTTCGGTGCTCGACGTTCTGCGCATCGAAGGCGACGTCGATCTTGAAACGGGGCACATCGAATCCAGCGGCAACGTCGTCATCACGGGTAGCGTGCGTGCGTCATTTCGAGTGACCTCCGACCACGACATCGAGGTGCAGGGCACCGTCGAGGACGCCCAGGTGGTTGCGGGGGGCAAGCTGACGGTGGGCGGCGGCATCATCGGCGGTGATTTTGGCTTCGTGCGTGCCGTCAAGAGCCTGTGGGTGCGCCACGCGCAGAACGCGCGCATCGAGTGCGACGGCGACGTGACGCTTGGGGATTCGGACCTTGGTAGCACCATCACTGCGGGTGGAGCGCTGCGGGCGACCGAGGGCCGCGGGCGCTTGAGCGGAGGCACGTATCGCGCTGCGCTCGGTGTGATGGCGCAGGAGCTTGGATCGCCGCTGGGAGCCGCGACCGCGCTGTCAGTGGGGCTCGATCCCGCGCTGGAGCGGGAACTCGCCGAAGCCCAGGCACAGCTCGCCACACTGGAAAAGGCGATCAGCCACGTCGTCACGGGCCAAACGTCGGAGGCGGCGTCGGCGCAGTTCGACCGCTCGAGCGCCCGCGCCCTGCGCGAGGCCATCCGGCGCCGCATCGAACTGCGCCGCGATGTCGAGCGGCTCACCGCCCGCATCCAAGCGCTCTTTGAGCACTTTGGTCGCCACGGTCCTGCTGCGGTCGACGTAAAACGCGCCGTGCACGGTGGGGTTAGCGTGGAGATCGGCGGTTTTCGGCTCACCCTGGACGAGCGCGGTGGGCCGCGGACGTTCGCGCTGGACCGCACGACCGGCGCAGTGGCCTGAAGCGCAGTGGCCTGAAGCGCAGTGGCCTGAAGCGCAGTGGCCTGAAGCGCGCCCACGCGGCAAAAGTCGCTGCACCTAGCGGCCCGCTCGCGGCACACTTTGCGGCCATGGGTTTTTTGCTCGTTTCCCTCGCGGTCGTGTTCGCCGCAGGTCCGGCGGTGCTCACTTATCTCCTGCGGGCCGAATGGCGCGCGGGTGCGCCGCGGGTGAACGCGCTGCTCGCGGGCGCAAGCCTCCAGATCCTTCTGGGTGTGTGGTGCCTGGGAACGCTCGGACTCGTTTTTGCGATCGAGCCGTGGGTTGAGCGGCAGGGCGACGAAGCGCTCAGTCGGGCCACCGTGACCGCCGCGCGCGTCGCGGCGGTGTGCGCGATCCTGTGGGTGCCCGCGGCGGTGGTGGTGCTGGTTCTCGCGGTCAAGAGCCTTCAGCGCAAGGAGCTCGAACGACTGCAAATACCGCTCGTTGCGGTGGTGTTCTATGGAACGGCGCTGATTTGGAGCGCCCTGTGGCTCATCGGTTGAGCGCACCGCGGTTGTCGAAACCGTTGTGGGAATCTCAACGCCGCTCGGCGCGTGTCCACGTCAAACCGCTGGGCAGTGATTCGCCAACCAGCGCATCGAGCCCGAGCCTCCGCCCGGCTAGAGCGACCGCGCACCCCAGCGCCATCACGGCAAGGAGCGCGTGCAACAGCGTGGTTTCGGCTCGCCCGTACACCATTCCGTGCAGCATCGCGAAAGAGGCGAGGTAACCCGCGGGGCGCACCAACAGACCGAGGAACAGCGCGGCTCCGGTCAACGTCAACAGCCAGGGCCACAAAAACGCGAGAGCGTCGGGGTTTTCCAGCAACACGACGCGGCCCCACCAGGCCACGGGGCCGGAGGCTGTGGCGCTTGTCGATTCCACGAGCGCCGCAATCGCGGGCCCGTCCGGCGCGACGGCCCCGATGAAGCCGCGGCCGGCTCCAAACAACACGACGCCTGCGGCGACGCGGACGAGGACGAGTCCAAGGGGCGGGGGGGCGGCGCGGCGAATCATCCCGGGAGGGTAACGGGTTGGCGCACGCGTCTCGATCCCGTAGGGGCAAGGATGCACCCCTGGCACGGGGGCGCCTTGCAGCGTACATCTTTCCCATGCTGCCCTTCGCCCTGCTGCTTGCCGCCATTCCCCAGCAAACTTCCGCCCCGGCCGTGGCCCTGGAGCCCGCCTGGCCCGACATGCCGAAGCTGGAGCGCCCCCTCGACGTTGGGCAGCTTCCCGACGGCCGTTATTGGATCGCGGAGCAGGCGGGGCGCGTTGTGGCCTTCAAGGAGACCGCGCCCGGCGTCGCGGGGCCGCTCGAGACGATCCTCGACGTCGTGGTCAGTCGGCGGGGTAACGAAGAGGGGCTTCTGTCGTTCTGCCCGCACCCCGGTGTGGCCGAGAACGGCCGAGTTTTTGTGCATCGATCCATGCGCGGGGAAGCGCGCGGACGCATCGAGGAGTACCGCTTTGGTGCCGACGGCAAGCTCGACCCCGCGACCCAGCGCACGCTCTTGGAGATTGCGCAGCCCTGGCGCAACCACAACGGGGGACAGCTTGTGTTCGGGCCCGATGGGATGCTCTACATCGGTCTTGGGGATGGTGGCGCGGCGGGGGATCCCAAGCAGTCCGGGCAGGACGTGCGGACGCTGCTCGGCGCCATTTTGCGCATCGATGTCAATGGGGAGCCGGATGCGGGGCTCGGGTATAGGGTGCCGCCGGACAATCCGTTCGTGCAAACGCTGGACGCGCGGCCGGAGTTATGGGCCATCGGCTTGCGCAACCCGTGGCGCTTCAGCTTCGACACGGCGACCGGTCGGCTGTGGTGCGGGGACGTGGGGCAGGTCGAGTTCGAGGAGGTATCAGTGGTCGAGCGCGGCGGAAACTACGGCTGGAAGTTGTTTGAGGGGTTTGCGGATTACGAGAGCGATGCGCGGCGTGGGCCGGGTGAGCCCATCGATCCTGTGCACGCGTATCCGCGCTCGGTGGGCATCTCCATCACTGGCGGATTTGTTTACCGCGGGGAGAAGATCGCGGCACTCGCGGGGCAGTACGTGTTTGCCGACTATGGCTCGGGGCGCATCTTCGCGCTGCCCGCGAGCGCCGCGGACAGCCCCCAAACCGGGCCCCACGGCGCACCCGCGGCGACGATCGCGCGTGTGCACGAACCCGCGGGGTTTGGAGTCGATCTTGCGGGCGAGTTGTACGTGGCGAGCTTCGACGGCCGCGTGCACCGGTTCGTGTCCGCGAAAGCGGCGGAATGACTCGGGGGGAGCGCTCGTTCGGCTCCAAGGCGGGCCTCCAGGCCCGCGCTCCCAGCGCGCGTGTGCTCGGTAGTGCGTGGGGGCGGTTTGCGCGGCTCAGGCCATCACGCCGCGAATGGGGTTGGCCTCGACCACTCCCGTCAAGCGCCGGTCGAGTCCACCGAAGCGGTAGCTCGTTGTCGCATGGTCGAGTCCCATGAGCTGCAGGATCGTGGCGTGGAAGTCGCGCAGGTGGTGGCGGTTCGCGACGGCTTCGCTGCCCAGCTCGTCGGTTTCGCCGTAGGAACCCGGTTTGACGCCGGCGCCCGCCATCCAGACGGTGAACCCCTTCGGGTTGTGGTCGCGGCCGTCGGGGTTGGCGGTTTGGAACGCCCCCGCGAGCTGCGACGTCGGCATCCGGCCGAACTCGCCGCCCCACACCACAAGCGTTTCGTCGAGCAACCCCCGTTGCGACAGGTCCTCGAGCAACGCCGAGATGGGTTTGTCGATCTCCGGGCAATGGATCGCGAGGTTCTCCTCGATGCCAAAGTGTCCGTCCCAGGACTGCTGTTGGTGGCCGCCACCCTGGTAGATCTGCACGAACCGCACCCCGCGCTCGAGCAACCGGCGTGCGATCAAGCACTGGCGCCCGAAGGGTGCGGGGCCGAGGGTGAGCGGGTGGTCGCCGGGACGATCAAACAGGCCGTAGGCATCGAGCGTGCGCGCATCCTCCTGCGACAGATCGAGCGCTTCGGGGCCCGACGTCTGCATGCGCAGGGCAAGCTCGTAACTCTTTGCGCGGGCGTCGAGTTCGCCATGGCCCGGCCGCGTGCGTGCGTGCTCCGCATCGAGCGCAATCAGCGCGTCGAGCTGCACACGGCGCATCGCGGCGTCGAGCCGACTCTGAGCACTGCCGCTCGGTGCGGGCGAAAGATCAAGGACCGGGCTCGCACCCGAGCGGAACAACGTGCCCTGGTGTTCAGCGGGCATATATCCACTCGACCAATTGGCGGGCCCCGCGATCGGGCCGCCGCGTGGGTCGTGCATCACGACGAAGGGCGGCAGCTCGGTGGTGTCCGCGCCGAGTGCGTAGGAAATCCACGCGCCCAAACTCGGGTGCCCCGGGGCGGTCTGCCCGGTGTTCATTTGCAAGATGCCCGAGCCGTGTGCAAAGGAATCTGTGTAGAGGCTCTTAATGACCGCAAGGCGGTCCATGTGCTTCGACAAGCGCGGCAGCGCGTCGCTGCACCACTGGCCCGTCTCGCCGTAGCGCGCAAACGTGCGTTTGGAGCCCAGCAGCAAGGCGGATTGTTTGTCGTTGCGCCGGCGCTCGAGCAGCACTGTCGATCCGTGACGCCGCTGCAATTCCGGTTTGGGGTCGAACAGGTCCATCTGCGACGGCCCGCCGAACATGAACAGGAAGATGCAGCGTTTGGCGCGGGGTGCGTGCGCTCGGACGAGCGGCCCCGCCCACGCCGGCAGCGCTCCACCGCCCAAGGACACACCCGCACCCAGCGCCGCCATTGCGCCAAGGAGCACAGCGCGGCGATTCGGGGGGGTGCGTCCGCCCAAACTTGTGTGTGCGTTGTCCATGGTCAGTCGACGTACACAAACCCGTTGGTGTTGAAGAGCATTTGGGCCAGCGCTTCGAGCGCCAGTTGATCCGGCGCGGGCGCCGGGTCCGCAAGGACGGGTTCGCTGAATCCGCCCAAACCCAGCAGGAGCGAATCCAGCGAGCCACCCTCGCCCATCGCGCGCAGGGCAACCGTTCCGGGGGGGATCGTCTCGGCTGCAGTGAAATCCATGCGCACGCTGTCCGTCGCCGAGATCTCGGCCAAGACGGCTTGGCCAGCGATCCGCAGTTCGACGTCGATGGGTTCGTCGGGCCGCGGCGCAAAGGCCATCTCGCGCACACGCACCGCGCCGCGTGCGGAGCGCATGATGAGCGCGACCTTCCCCGCGTCGGGTTCAAAACGCAGTTCGATGCCCAGCGTGCGAAACGCGTCGTCTTGAGGCCCCTCTGCCTCGGCGCTGTCGGGCGACCGCGCGCGCAATACGAGGCCAAACTGTTCGCAACCCGGGTCAAGGCGGATCCGCGCGCGCAGCAGGTCATAGGGGCGCGGAGGGCTGGCGCGCAGGGCCACCGGACCGTCGTCGCGGTCGGCGGCGACCGTGCCATTGTAGGGCGCGCCCCAGCGCCCAAGCCGGTGGATCCACCCGACCCGGGGGCCGTGCAGCGCATCGTCGTCGCTTAGCGTGGCGTGGTAACCCATGTCGAGCCGGTGCGGCAACGCAGGGCGTAGGACGATTGGTCGTGGCGCGCGCGCGAAGGCGACACTGTGGCGCGCCAGCGTCGTGCCGCAAACGTCGAGTTCCCTTTG
This sequence comes from Planctomycetota bacterium, assembly GCA_038246255.1. GTDB lineage: Bacteria > Planctomycetota > UBA1135 > UBA1135 > RI-242. The sequence goes on along the minus strand of JBBRWC010000016.1, from coordinate 40,045 downwards.
GCTAGGTTCGCGTCCGAGGATGCGTTGGAAGAGCTGCCTGATACGCGCTGCGGGGTCGGGTCCGGCGCCATCGGCCACCCGCTCTGCGATCGCACGCGCGCGCTCTGCGGTGAACTCACCGTGCCACAGAACGAGCGCCTGAGTCGCGGTGGTGGTTGCGCTCCGACGACCGATCGGCAACGACGGATCCGCTCCGTCGAACACATCGATCAACGCGGGGCGAACACCGCGCTTGGCCCGGGCGTACAGGCTGCGGTGGTGCTGCGTTTCAGGCGGGGAAATCCTCCAGCCCTCGCCTGGCCGGCTCATTCCGGCGAGCGTTTCGCGCCCGAGCGCAGGATAGAACACGCGGTCCTCGGGAGGACCTGGGCGCAGCTCGCCGGTGGCCGCCAGCATCCCATCGCGCACACTCTCCGCGCTGAGGCGACGCAGGTTCTGCCGCCACAACAGTCGGTTCTGCGGGTCGATTTCGTTCGCTTGCAGGTGGTCCGCCCGGGAGCTGCGCTGGTAGGCGCGCGAGAGCAGGATGCGCCGCTGCAGCGCCTTCAGTCGGAATCCGCCCTCAGTGAGCTCAGCCGCCAGCCAATCGAGCAGCTCGGGATGCGTCGCGCCGGAGCCCTGGGAACCAAAATCGTTGGGTGTCTCCACGATGCCCGCGCCGAACAGGTGTTGCCACACGCGATTGGCCATGACCCGGGCGGTCAGCGGATTTTCCGGGGCTGCGATCCAGCGGGCAAAAGCAAGCCGTCGACCGCTCGATTGGCGATCCGGGCTGGGCTCGATCGTCAGCGGCGTGGGGTTTTGGCCGCTGCGTTCGAAAATCGCGGGGAAACGCGGCGGGGCTTCTTCGCCCGGCGTGGTGGGGCGACCGCGCAAGAGCACGTGCACCTTCGGAGCCGCGGGACCTTGCTCGCGGGCGGCCAGCGTCCATTCGAGTTCGCCCATGAACTGCTCGTCCAGTTGCGCGAGCTCGAGCGTCAATCGGCGCAGCGTTCCACCGTCGGTGCGCGTCGTGAACTGACCCGCGTTCTCGCGGCTGAAATGCGGAAGGCGCGCGACAAGTTCGGCCTGCTCGGGTGAGCGCAAGGGTGCGTCGGTTGCGAGCGCGGCAAGTGCGGCTTCCGGATCTGCGCCCCACTCCTTCAGCACTCGTTCGTGGATCGCGCGGTAGAGGTCTTCGATGTCGGATTCGAGCTCGACGCGACGCCGTGCGCGCGCGGAATCCCAGCGCGCCAGGGCGTCCGCACGCTCGCCCGCGACGCGCAGCACCTTGGAATCCGCGCTGAAGCGCGGTGCTTCGAACGGCGCTAGTCCGGAAAAAAACGCGGAGAGCGCGTAATAATCCGCCTGTGGGATCGGATCAAAGAGGTGGTCGTGGCAACGTGCGCAGCCCACGGTCAAGCCGAGGAAACCCTCGCCGACGGTGCGTAGGATGTCGTCGCGTTCATCATGCACGGCTTGCACGGCGTCGTCGGGCTCGTCGTCCCACACGCCAAGGCGCAGGAAGCCCGAGGCAACCAAACCCTCCTCGCCGCCGTCCACAAGCTCGTCGCCGGCGATCTGTTCGACGAGGAAACGGTCGTAGGGTTTGTCGGCGTTGAAACTCGCGACGACGTAGTCGCGGTAGCGCCACGCAAACGGTTTGGGAGTGTCGCGCTCGTACCCGTTGGTATCGGCGTAGCGCACGAGGTCGAGCCATGTGCGCGCCCAGTGCTCGCCGTACTCCGGAGCGGCGAGCAACGTGTCAATCAGGCGCTCCCAACGGCCCGCACCCTCGTCGGCGTTCCAGCGCGCGATCGCGTCGGGGCCCGGCGGCAGACCGTGGAGCGCGACGTGCGCGCGGCGCACGAGCTCCGGCCACGTGGCGGGTCCGTTGGGCGCGATTCCGCGTTGGGCGAGAGCGTGTTCGATGAATGCATCGATGGCCTGATCGGCGGGCGCGTCCGCGGGCGGAGTCGGCCGCGCGAGCGGTGTGTACGGCCAACGGGAGCGCCACGCATCGACGTCGACGCCGTGCTCTTCGCGCTCGCGCAACGGCGGCCCTGCGTAGTCGGGCCAGGGTGCGCCGATTGCGATCCAGTGCTCGAAGTCGGCGACCACTTCGGCCGGCAGCGCGCCAGACGGCGGCATGCTCAGATGCCGGTCGGTGTAGCGCAGCGCTTGCAGCAGCCGGCTTCCCTCCGTGTCGAATGGCGTGATGGCGGGCCCGAGGCGGCCACCCGCCAGGAGACCCGCGCGGCCTGCCATTCGCAGAGCGCCTTCGACCTCGTCGCGCTCCGGTCCGTGGCAGCCGAAACAGTGTTCGGCGAGGACCGGTCGGATGCGTTCTTCAAAAAACAGAGCGACTTCGGGCGCCACCGCGGCTTCCGGCGCCACCGCGGCTTCGGGCGCCACGGGCGGCTCAGGCTCCGCCTCCACCTTTGGCCAGGGCGCGCCCGCCGCGATCCACTGCGCGAGCAGTTCGATGGCGTCCGGGGCCAGGGCTTCGTCGGGCGGCATCTCAAGCCCCGGCTCTTCCCCGCGCACGGCGCGCAGCAGGAGGCTCGCGTCCGGCGTCGCGAGGTCGATTGCGGGGCCGCTCGCGCCGCCGCGCAGGGCCGATTGCAGACCGTCCAGCCGCAGCCGGCCCTTTGGCCGAGCGCGGTCCGCTCCGTGGCATTCGCCGCAGCTCGCGGCGAGCAGTTGGGTGGCTCGGATGGCGAGGTCGGAGCCGTCCGGCGCCTCGTTGGCGGTGTTTTCGGCGCTTGAGTCGCCGCGGGGTGCCGTCTGACCGAGGGCGAGGGCAACCGCAAGCAGAAGCGCGGCAGTGGTCGTGGCGAGCGTTGGGAGGCGGAACGGGGCCATGGGGCAGGTGCGGGCATAGCACCTTGAGTGGAAAGTATCCCATGGCTGCTACCCTCGCGCGACCGGTAGGGGTGGGCCCTGCGTGTGACCGCGGCAAATGGGACCGAACGCAGTGCCCCTGCGGCGCCGGGGAGGCGATCGGGACGTGGTTAGGGGCCCTCTCGAAAGTTCATTCGAGCTTCTGCGAATGGAGCATGGCTGGCGCTCGCGTGGGCGCCCCGGTAAGAATCCCGTGCGTGCGTGCGCGTCTTCGATCGCACGGCGCGCTCGTCGCCCCGGTTTTGTCCCATCCACCTGCCATGGCCGATCATTCGCCCGATCCCACACACCTGGCCCACGTCGAGGCGCGGATCACGCGCTGGCGCCGGCGCGTGTGGGCAGCCGCGTTCGCGCGGGAAGCGGGCCAGGCCACCGCGTTCGCCCTTGTGGCCGCGGGGGCGGGCGCGCTCATTGCGCGGGCCGTGTGGGGCGCCAGTGCTTCCCAGGCGGTGTGGCTTGCGATCCTGGTGGTTCCGGCGCTCGCGGTGGCGTTTGTGCGCGCCCGGAAGTCGCTGCCGAGCCGCGCCGAGACGGCTGCAGCCATCGACCTCGCGGCGGGGGGCAACGGCATCCTTTTGGCGGCCCTGGAGCGCGCCGACGGCCGGTGGGGGGAGCGCGCTGGGCGCGAGGCCCGGGCCGCGGGCGACCTTACTCCGGACCTGGGCGGTGGACGTTGGCTCGGAGCCGCGGCGGCGGCGTGTTTTGTGTTGCTCGCACTTTCGGTGCCCCTGGGTGCCGAGCGCATCGACGCGTCGCACAGCGAGCGTTTGGGCGGCTTTGCGGAACGCTTGAGCGAGCAGATCGCGGCGCTGGCGGAATCCGGTGCACTGAACAGCGCCGAGTCCCAGGCCATGCTCGAGCGCTTGGAATCGCTCCAATCGGGCTTTGAGGATTTTGGCATCGAAGCGTCGATGGAGGCGGTCGATCGGCTGTTCGAGGAACTCGCACACAAGGCCGACGAGCAGGCGTTCCTCGCGCAATCGGTGCTCGACCGCGTCGAGTCGGGGGCGCGCGATATGCTCGAGCAGGCGCTCGCCGACGCCGATCCCGCGGCCATCGCGGAAGGCGCGCGAAAGATCGCCGCGGCGCTCGAGAAGGCGGCGCAGGCTTTGGGCGAATCTAGTGCCAGCACACCCGCGCTCGCCGCGCAAGCCAAGGCGCTCGCGGAAGCGCTCGGTGCGTCGATGAGTCTTGCGCAAGCTGGCCAGTTGCTCGACCTCGCGGAGGGTTTGCGCGAACAGCTCGAAGCGCGGCTGGGGCGGCTCGCCGCCGCCGGCTTGCTCGACGGCGCGCGACTCGAGCGGCTCGCGAGCGCCCCCGGCGCGCGCGCGGCGTTCGAACGCCTCGCTGAGGCCGCGCGCAAGCATAAGAGCGAATCGAAACCGTGCGCGGTGTGCGCCGCGCGCGAGCGTGGTGAACGCTGCCCGCCGGGCGCGAAGTGCGAAGGCGGGAGCTGTTCTCACGGCGTAGGATTGGCCGAACTTGGAGCCATCGCGGCCGAGGGGGCGGCGTCGGGCGGTACCGGCCGCGGACCGGGCGACGCGCCGCTCACATTCGCGGGGGAATCGAAGCATCGCGCGGAAGAGTTCGGGCTCGAAGCGCTTGGCCGCATCGGCATCGACGACCCCGAAGCCGCGCTCGAGCGCTGGCGTGTCGAGGCCGAAGCGGAGGCCGTGGGCGAGGCGGTGGGCGCGGACGGAGTCCGCGGGGCCGCGGGTGATGGCACCGGTCGCAGGCGCATGTCGCCGCGGCACCGGGCCGCGCTCGAAGCGTATAACCAAGACCGAGCAGGCTCCCAGGATTCCCATTGAGTTCCAACAAAGCCGATTTGCAGGGCAGCGCCGAAATGTCGGGCGTTTTGGGCAGCCCCACGGGATTGTTGTCACCGGATGACGTGGCCGCCGCGCGTGCGAGCGCTCAAGGGCTGCTCAACGGACTCGACACGGCGCTCTTTGGGCAAGGCCCGCTGACCCGGCTCGTGTTGGTCGCCTGCCTCGCGCGTGGACACGTGCTGCTCGAAGGAGCGCCGGGCCTGGGCAAAACCGAGCTCGTGAAAGCGCTCGCGCGGCTGTTGGGATTGGGGTGGCGGCGTGTGCAGTTCACACCCGACTTGCTGCCCGGTGACGTGACGGGTGGCCCCGTTCTGGAGGAACAACCCGGCGGTGGTCGCGCGCTCGTGTTCCATCCGGGGCCGGTATTCACGCACGTGCTGCTCGCCGACGAAATCAACCGCGCGAGCCCCAAAACCCAAGCCGCGCTGCTGGAAGCCATGGCCGAACGCCGCGTCAGCGCGCTGGGGGAGACACGCAGCCTCCCAGAGCCCTTCTATGTGCTCGCGACCCAAAACCCAATCGAGCTCGAGGGCACCTACCCGTTGCCCGAGGCGCAGCTCGACCGTTTTCTGTTCAAGTTGGAAGTTGCGAACCCCGACCGCGCGAGCCTCGAGCGATTGATCGTCGAGCGCCGTGGTGGCGCAGGTCCACAACTCGACGCCGCGATCGAAGTCGCGGGGTTGCATGCCCTGTTTGCCGCGGTTGGCCGTGTGCATTTGCCGCGTCCGGTTGCGAATTGGATCGCGCGGCTCGTCGAAGCGAGCCACCCGGGTGCGGCGACTGCCCCCGAACCGATTCGGCGCTACGTGCGCGCGGGTTTGAGCCCGCGCGCTGCGATCGCGATTGTCGAGGCGGCACGCGCGCATGCGCTGCTCGCCGGCAAACCCGGTGTTGGTTTCGACGATGTGCGCGCGCTCGCCGCGCCGACCTTCGGACACCGGCTTGTGCTCGACTACCGCGCGCGTCTCGACGGAATTGCTGCGCGCGACCTCGTGGCCGCGCTCCTTGCAGAGGTTCCCGAGCTGGATGGAGCGCGCCGATGAACGCTGTTGCACGACGCTTTGCCGCACTGCTCGCCGTGTGCGCCGCACTGCTGATTTCGCCCTTGGCCAACGGGCAGGAGTCCCGGGAGCGAATCGACGTCGGCAAACTGACCGTGGAAACCGAGTTCTTGGCCGCCAGTGGGTCGCAGGGGTATGCGCCCCTGGTGTTCACGGTCACCTCAAGCGCGGAGGAAGGCGCGCTCCCGGTGGAGATACGGGCGTCGACGATGTTCGGCGTCGAAGCGCCTGTCGCGGTTTGGAACGGTGTTGTTCCGGCGGGCGCAACCGTCGCTGGGCGCTTGCTGGTCCCGTCGTTCGCTCTGCACGGCCAACTCAGAGTCTTCGTTCGGGCCGGCTCCGACGTTGGCAACTGGACGTTGCAGCCCGACGTTCTGGCGTGGCCAGTGGACGGAAAAATACCCCGCTCGCCGCGAACCGTCGCGCTCTTTTATGTCTCAGGCCAAGGTGTGCCGAACTCCGCGACCGTGGAGTTCGGACGCGCCCTGTCGCAACAGGCGCTGCCCCCGGCCGAACCGTTCCTCGAAAACGCGCCCTATTCCTACAACGCCGACGATTGGGCTCTGTCCAGCACTCGCACGACGCGTGTGATCGCACCGCTTTCGAGCACCGCGCCGGGCACCGCCGGTGCACCGACGGGCCACTACCAGTTTGTGGGGCTCGACCTCCACAAACTGCCATCGCGCGCGATCGAGTTGACCTCGGCCTCGGGTGTGGTACTGGATGTCGCCGCGGGCTGGCCGACACCCCCTCAACTTGCGGTTCTCATCGAGTACGTGCGTTTGGGCGGAGTTCTCGCGGTCGTGGGCTTCGATCGGCAGGGGCTTTTGCAGCGTTCGAACCTGCTCGCGCCGTACCTTGAGCCGCGCTTCGAACTCGCCGGGTTCGACGACGGGTCCGGTCGGGTCGCAGTCCAAGGGTTAGGACTCGGCAGGTTGATTGCCTCACCGCTTCGTATCACCGATCCGCTTGAAGTGAACGGCGCGTTGCGCGCGGCGCTGTGGTGGTGTTTCGAACGGGAGTCCACGGGCACGGCGAGCATTGGCACGGGCCAATCGCCCTTCGAGCAGGCTTCGCTCATGGAGCTTCCCATGGTGCTGCCGCCAGGTGTCCTCGCGGCAGTGTGCCTGGTCATCGCGCTCGTGGTCGGTCCGCTCAACTTCATGATGGTTTGGCGACGACGCCGTCCCGCACTCCTGCTCGTGACGGTACCCGTGCTTTCCCTGGGCATCGCCGCGTTCATTGCCGCGTTCGGGATGGTGCGACTTGGGTTCGACATCAGTGCGACGGGGGCGAGCCTCGCCGTCCTCGACCAGCGCAGCGGCGAGCTCTCGGTTACGGAGGCACGCGGGATGTTTGCCGGATTCACGCTGCAGGAGGGGCTTTCTCCGGAGCCCGGTAGCGTCGTGATTCCCCTCGCAGTGGGGTTCCGTTTTGGATCCTTCCCGGACATTCGCGTCGAACGCAACGGTGGCCTCTTGAAGGGCGCGTTCCTTCCGCCCCGCGAGCGCTCCCGCGCGATCGTCGTTTCCGCTCGCCGGACCCGCCAGCGGCTCGACGTCGAGCCCGCGGCGCTAGGCGACACAGTGACTGTGGCCAACGGCTTCGAAGCGCAGATTGCAGAGCTTGTGCTGCATTCCGGGGATGGTCGCTATTTTCGGGCGACAGATGCCATCGAACCCGGGGCGAAGGTGAGCCTCGTGCCGTGCGAGCCCGCGGACGCACGCGCGCTGCTTCGGTACCTTTCGCCGGGCATCGACTATGCGCTGACGACACAACTCGCACGCGGCACCTACGCCGCGCGGCTTGGGGGCCCTGTCCTAGTGGCCGACCTCGGAGTCCCGCTCGACTGGGATCCCTCGGGGCTTGAGCGCCATGGCGTGATTGGCATTCTGGAGGAGCGCCAGTGAATCCCGTGCTCGAGGTGATCGGCGTCACGCGTCGATTCGGACGGCTGGAAGCGGTCAAGGACGTCAGCTTCACGCTCCATCCAGGCACCGTGACGGGTTTTATTGGCCCGAACGGCGCGGGTAAAACCACCACGTTGCGCATGTGTGCAACCCTGGACCTGCCCGACGAGGGTGAAGTGCGGGTCGCAGGGCGCTCCGCGATCGACGATCCCCGCGCGGCGCGGCGTGTGATCGGATTCATGCCAGACGCGTTTGGTGCCTATTCCAACACCACCGTTTCCGAGTACATCGATTTTTATGCCCGCGCCTACGGTCTGCGCGGGGCGGAGCGCCGCGAAACGATTGCATCGGTCGTGGACTTCACCGGGCTCGGGCCGCTCTTGGACAAGGAGACCGGCGCGCTCTCGAAGGGGATGAAACAGCGCCTGTGTCTGGCGAAGACGCTGCTGCCCGATCCGCGCGTTTTGCTGCTCGACGAGCCCACCGCCGGCCTGGACCCGCGCGCGCGAGTTGAGTTCCGCGATCTTGTGCGCGGCCTTGCCCAACTCGGCAAGGCGCTGCTTGTTTCGTCCCACATCCTGAGCGAACTGGCGGAGTTCTGCGACTCCGTGGCGATCGTCGAGCGCGGACGGATGGTGGCTGCCGGTCGCATCGACGACGTGGGCGGGAAGCTTCGAATGAGCCAAAAGGTGCGGGTGCGCACGCTTGTCGAGTGTCGGCGCACGGTGCTGTTCCTCGCGGAACAACACGGCGTCCGCGACGCACAGGAACTCGAGGGTGCAGCGGTTTTTGAGATCGACGGGGACGAACGGCACCTCGCTGAACTCCTTGCTGCCATGGTGTCGGCCGGGTTGGGCCCGGTGGATTTCGCGCGCGAATCGGTTGGCCTTGAAGACCTCTTCATGCGGCTCACGGGCCGGGAGGGCGCGTGAACGCCGCGACCGAAGTGAGCACAACCGACTTTGGCGACGGTTGGAACCCGCTGTTCGTCAAGGAACTGCGCCAATCCCTACGCAGCCGTGGTTTCACCGTGTTGTTTGTCCTGACACAGCTCGTGGGCGCGGCAACCGCCGTCGCGGCGCTGCTGTGGGGGGACCCGGGGCCTGACCTTGGCCCCACGCTGCTCACCGCGCTTGCGACGGCGCTCGGGCTCGGCATTGTCGTCGTGATCCCCATTTTTGCGTTCCAATCCCTCGCCCAGGAGTTCGAGGAAAACACGCTCGACCTGCTGCTTCTCAGTCAGCTCGGTCCGGGCCGGATTGTGCTCGGCAAACTGTTCAGCGCGCTATCCCAGGTCCTCTTGCTCGCGATCTCGTTCGCGCCGTACTTTGCGATCTGCCTCCTCCTCGAGGGGGTCGACCTGATCCTGCCCGCGACGCTCCTCGTTTCGGCGGTTTGCCTCAGCGCGGCGGCGACCTGCGTTGCGCTGGGCCTCGCGAGCCTCGCACGCTCGCGGGCATTGCGCAGCGCGCTCCTGGGCATCCTCACGCTTGCGCTGCTTTTCATTTCGATGGCGCTGCTGCCGGCATTGGGGCAGTTGGTGCGGCAAACCCAAATCCTGCGGGCGGGCGAGTTCTGGGGTACCTATTGGATTCTGTTCGTGCTGCTCGTGTTTCTCGCGGCCATGGCGCTGATGACATCGCGCGCGCACCTCTCCCATCCGGAGGAGGCGGCGACAATGCCTGCGCGAACGATCGCGCTGATCGGTGCCGTGGTGCTGCCCTTCGCCATCTACGCGCTGCCCGCTGCGCGCGGAATGATGGACGGAAATCCCGGCCTCGTCGCGATGGTCGCGCTGCTCGTCCTTGTGCCTGCCGCGGTGTCGTTCGCGACCGAGCGCGGATCCATGGGGCGGGTCCTTGCTCGGCAACTCCGCGGTCGCCGTGCGTATGGGCTTGGGGCGTTTTTGGTGCTGCCGGGGGCCGGGCGAGGAGCGCTGTGCGCGCTCGCTCTGTTCATATTGGTGGGAGCGTCCTCGAACGCCGCGAATGCGGTGTTTGGGACCCGCGCCAGCTCGGGATTTTTCCTGGGTGACTCTCTGGCGAAGTATGCCGTCCTTGCAAGCTACGCGTGGATTTATCTCGTTCCCGTCTCGCTGATTTGCAGCCTCTTTGGGAAATGGCCCGCGTGGCGCTGGGTTGCGCGGCTGGCGTATCCGTTGTTGGCCATCGTCAGCATCCTCGGTGGCATGTTGATCGGCTCAATCCTCGGTGACGAACGGATGAGTGACGGTTACCACCTCCTAAACCCCGTCACGACCTGGGGCGAGATGTCCAGCGGATTCGCGGACAGGGGTGTTCGGGCGCTATTTGCGATCGCCGCCGCGATGACGTTGTTCATGGTGCCGCGCTGGATCATGAACGTGCGTGAAGTGCTGCGCGCCACGGCGCCTGCCGCGTCGGGCGCAGCACGACCGGTGGGCTCAACGGCCTCCATGCCGACCACCGGGGGCAACTGAGTCAGATGGAGCGGAGCGCGGGCGCGGACTTCGGCGCACTGCTCGAGGAGTGGCAGATTGCCTCCCCCGAGCGTGTTTTCCTCGGGGCCAGCGGCGAGCGCCCCGGCGCGCGGCTCGGCTCGGGCCTAGAGTTCCACGACCGCCGCAACTACTCCGCGGGCGACGACCTGCGCCGCCTCGATTGGCGTGCGCTTGCACGCAGTGACCAGGTGCTGATTCGTCTGGCTAGGGAAGAGATCGCGCCGCGGCTCGAACTGCTGATCGACCTCTCGGCGTCGATGGACGTTGAACCACAAAAGGCCGAGCTCGTGCGTGGGCTCACGGCGCTGCTGGCGTCGCTCGCGCGTCAGGCGGGATGGCCCGCGGTCGTTTACGGGCTCGGTTCGCCGCCGCGCAGGCTTTCCCTCGAGGTGCTTGCGTCCGCGGCCGGTCCCGCGCACGCCGACTTCGCTCGCGAACTCGGTTTTTCGCCCGGACCGCCGGTCGGGGACGCGCTCCGGCTCGTGCGTCCGATGCTCGCGGCGGGGGCGTTGCGTATCGTGGTGTCCGATTTCCTCGGGGGCGATCCGACCCGCGCCCTGGGCGACCTCGCCGGTGGAGCCTCGGCCCTGGTTTTGATCCAGGTGTTGGGAACCGAGGAGGCACGGCCCGAGCCCGGCGGCCACGTACGCCTCGTGGACGCGGAGTCCGGTGTCGAGAGCGAGATCGAACTCGACGGACGCGCGGTCGCGCGCTACACGCAGCGGCTGTCTGCGCTCGCCGCGGCCCTCGCAGAGGGTGCGCGCCGCGCGGGCGGCCTCTTTGTGCCGCTGATGGCGGACGTTTCCCTCGCTTCGGCCGCGCGCGACCACCTGGGTCCCGCGGGTGTCCTCGAACCCGCGTGAACTTCCAGCGCGGGATGCCGCGCGGAGCCCTTCACGCAGCGCGTTCGGTCAACGCGGGTGTATCGCCATCCGCGCGCACAACACCCAGCGCATCGAGTTCGCGCTCGAGCGCCGCATCGACGCGCTCGACGCGCACCACACTGTGGCGGGGCACCTCAACGGGTGCGTGACGGTGGCGCGGATACCACGTGAGGCCGAGCAACCCGCGCGGAGGGCCGTCGCGCGTCGCTTCGGCGGCGAGCCGCGCGGCCAAGTCATGGGTGTCGACATCGGCGAGCTCGAGCTCGATCCACGCGCGCCGTGCACCGGCACGCTCGCTTTCAAACGGGCGCGCCGCGCTTTCGCGCACCGGCCGCCAGGAGCGGATCGATTCCCGCGGCACGAACACGAACGCGGGGCCATCGTCCGGGAAGTGGTGGTTCAGGTAGCTGCGCAGCCCGAGGAACAGTCCGCGGTCGGAAAACGCCGCGACGCAGTTCGACGTGCGACCCGCCGCGCGGACGTGTTCGAGGACAGCCTCCAAGCCGAGCCATACGATCGCAAACACGATCACGGCGGGCGGGCCAATCAGGTACAGGGCCCAGGGGGCATCGGCGAGGCGCGGTGCTAGGGCGATGAGGCCCACACCCAGTCCCGCCGCGAGCGTGCCGAGCGCCCAGGCCCCTAGCCGCGCTGCGCGCGCACCGTGGCGAATAGGGCGGGCGTCCGGGGGGACGTCCGTGGCTGGCACGAGCTGCATGCTTGCGGATCGGATCGGATGCAGCCGTTCCTTGAGCACAGGTGATTTTGGGGCAACCCCTCGCAGCCCGAGTTCGCGTCCACTGCGCGTTCTTCCCGGACTCCGTCCGACGGGTGCGCGGGCCTCTGGCCCGCCCTGGAGCGATGAGCGCGGCCGGCCGGCGTTACTCCCGGCGGCGGCGCTCGCGTAGCTTGGCCAGCAACTCGGCCTGCGCGCGCGCCGTATCGACCTTGAGATCGGGGTCCTGTGCGTTTGGCGCCGGACCGGGTTCCGCGGACGGCTCTGCGGCCGCAGCGGCGGCGGTTTCGATCGCCGTGGCGCGGCGGAGCCGAAGGCGGCGCCACGTTGCGGGCCCCAGTGCGAGCCGCCGCGCGGCGATCTCGGTCACGAGCGCAACCGCGGCCAGCATCGCGAGCAGCCACGCAAACGGCTGTCGGCGCGAACCACCCAGCGGACCGTCCCAGAGTGCCTCAATCGAGCCCAGGGGCGCGGCACCCGTCTGTTCGGACAGGCGGTCGAGCGTGCGGCGGCCGCGTCCAGGGTCACCCTCCACGAGGTGCTCGGGCGACACGCTGTGGACCAGCGGGGGCAGGTCGAGGCCTTCATTCGCGCCAAGGTCGATCCGCACGAGGTGCACACCCACCTCCACGAGTCGTGTGCGCCCTTCGTACCGGTCGACAGCCACGCGTTCCAGAGTCAACTGCGACGTTGAAAAGGGGTGCGAGAGCGTTGCGATCAGCGCTGAGTCCGTGCGTGTGCGCGCCGCATCGGGACCGAGCTCAACTTCGACGATCAGGTCGCCACGCTCGACCCGCGCGCGTCCAAAGGTGTCCGCCGGTGGTTCGTCGGCGCTCAGCCAACGCCCAAGACTCGAAAAGAGCGGCGCAAACCCCTCCCAATTCACCAGTTCGCCGCCAAGGTCGCCACCCACCTGGCCGAGATACGACGCGGAACGGCCCAGTCCCCGATGTCCAAATACGAGGAGCGGATCGCGGCGCTCGTTTTCCAGGGCCAGCGCGACCAGCATGCGCTCGCGCGGACGGCCGAGGTGATGGCCGCCAATTGCCGCGGGCCCGCCGAGTTCCGCACCCAGTTCCAATAGCGGCGGCCGCGCTCCCACGGCAACTCGTTCTTCGACGAGACCACCGCGCGTCGCTTCGGCGACTTCCTGCGCGAACAACGCCGGCAGTTCGGTCGCGCTTGTCGTGAACCACGCTTGCCCTTTCCCTGCGGCGGCGAGCTCGCGGAGGAACACAGCATCGGAATCCACGTCCGTTCCGAGCGCGATCACCGACAGCACAGCACCGGCGGCGGAGAGTTGCCGCGCAAGCTCCACACAACCCTCCTGCTCTTCCGAGTCCGACGCATCGGCGAACAGGATCATGTGGCGGTTGACCTGCGTGGAGCCCTCCAGTTCCCCGATGAGCGCCTGGAGCGCGGTCAGCACAAAAATGCCACCGCCCTGTGAATCCACACGGCGCGCGGTGGCGGCGAGCGCCACCGGGTCGACCACCGGGCTAAGCGGGACGATCACGTGGGCCGACGTGTCCACCGCAATCAAGGCCACCGCATCCCCAGGCCCCAAAAGTTCGATCGCGCGCGCGGCTCCGTCGTTGGCGAGGTCCATCTTGGTGCCCCCTCCGGCGGGGGCGGACATCGACCCCGATCGGTCGAGCGCCATGCCAAGCGCCACACCCACGCGGCGGTCCTCGTCGCGCGGATCAAGATCCACCGTCAGCGCCGGATCCAGCGCGGAACGCCACCATCCGCCGCGCGCGAACGACGCGCGGCCGCCGGTCATCAAAAGGCCACGGCCGCGCTCGCGCACGTAACGCTCGAGCGCTTGCGACGTGCGCGTCCCCACGCGCGCCGCGGAGACGTTTTCGAGGACCACGGCGCTGTACCGCTCGAGCTGCAACAGGTCGAGCGACACATCTTCGGGCGCCCGGGCTGACACCACAAGGCCACCGGATCGCAGGGCTTCGACGAGCGCGCTCGTCTGGCCACTTTCGTTGAGCACGAGCACCTCTGTTTCGCCGCGCGCACGCACTGCGCCGAGGGTGGTGTCGTTCTCAGGGCGCCCATCGTGCGCCCCAAGCAGTTCAAAGCGGTAGTTGATGACCCCGGAGCGCTCAGGTCGATCGCGCAGCGCGATGCGGTTCCAACCGGCATCGAGCGCCGCGGTGTCGGTGGCGCGTTCGACACCGCCCACGAGCAACCTCCAGCGCACTTGCGCGGCGGCGTCCGCACGCACCCAGGCGGCAAACTGGAACGGCTCACCGTGCGCGACTTCTCCGGGCAGTTCGAGACGCGCCGCCGCAAGATCGTTGCCCGGCGGTCGTGCCGCGGCGCGCGTGGTGATTTCGATGCCGCGGTGACGCGCTTTGCGCGCGGCCGTCAGCGGATCCGTGCCCGTGAACTCGCCGTCGGAGAAAACGAGCACGCGCGCGGGTCGGCCAGCGGGCACCAGCTCCATCGCGAGGTCGATCGCGGAGCGCAGATCGCTCGCGTGGGGGTCAACCGGCGCACTGAATCCAAGGAACCGCGCGGAAGTGTCGGGGCGGTGTTCCGCACGCGGCGTGGCGCCGAAGGACACCACGCCGAGGCGTTGGTGTTCGCCGCGCGACTCCTCCAACAAACCGATCAGTTCGCGGGCCAGCGCATCGGTGTCCGCCAACATCGATTCCGACCGGTCGATCACGGCGATGAGGTCGCGGCCGTCGTCGCCGATGCGTACGCTGGGCCCGATGAGCGCGCAGCAGATCAGCGCCACCGCCGTGACACGTGTCAAATCGGCGAGCGGGCGACGGGGGCGCCAGCGCCACGCAGCGAACAACGCTGGCACGGCGAGGAGCATCAGCTCTGGACGATCAAACGCGAGGTTCATGACCGCGCCCGTCCCGCGGCGTACCGCGCGAGCACAAATCCATCGGCGGCAAGGAGCGCTAGCGCGATCGCGAGCAAAGTCGCGGCGAGCGGCGAGCCGCTTGCTCCCACTCGTTGTGCGGAACGTGCAGCGTCCGGACTCGTGTCCATCGGGACAACGGTTTTTTCCGGCGCGCGCCCGCCCTCGCTCGCACTGCGCAGGTCGCTGATGCGCGGATCGCGCGCCGACACGCCCAGCGCTGCAATCCGCACGCCGTCCCGCGCCAGGCTCAACGCTGCCGGCACGCGGGGTGTCGCCAATCGGACCTCACCCGGTGTGTCGAGGTGCAGCTCGCCTACAACGGAGTTGGCGGAGCGCAACGTCCACAGCCCCGCCGGTGCGTTGGGCACGACGACGTCCTCACCCGGGCGCAGGTTTGCGTGCTGGGGCTTGGGAAGGTGCGAGCGACGCCACGCAACCAGGTTGGCGAGGAAAATAGGCCAATCGGGTCCAAGCATCCACGTCGAGCGCGCCGGGTCGACGTCGATCTCCACGCGCATTCGCTCGGCGAGCTCGGTTGCAGCGAGCAGCACGTGGGACCCCGCGCTCACCAGTGGATCGCCGGATGCGCGCGATGAAGCGGAGCTCACCCACAGCGCGCGGTTGAGCTCGACACCCGCAAGCAACGGGTGCGCGCGTTCAACAAGGAAGGGACCGCGCCACGCGGCAAGCCCTGTCGCGGGCTGGTGCACGACGATTTCCCATGTGGCACTCGCGCCTGACGTGGCGCTCGTCGTGAACGAAAGGTGCGCGTCCTCGGCGGATCCTTCGCGCGCGGGAGCCGCGATCGCGATCCACTTTTCGAGTGCGGCTCCTAACCCCAAATCCCCGCGCAGTATTGGATCCGCAGCGAGGATCAGCTCGGCGCGCGGCTCCGGCGCGAGGTACACAGCATCGTCTGCGGCGAGCCCATCGGGGGCGCCGACCAGCGCGATGTGCAACACGCCCGGCGTCGCGCCAGGGCGGATGGGGATTTCAAATGCGGCGCGCACTTCGCCGACCGCCGGTAGTTCAAGCGTGCGAGCGGCGAGTGGGCCGGTGCCTGCGGTGTCGCTCGGTGTGTGGATCTCCACGTTCAGCGTGCGCGGCGCCGTTCCAAAATGGTCAATCCGTACTTCCACACGTTCCGTGCGGCGCTCGGGATCGGCCGCGCCGCGCCACGCCGCCGTGATACCCGCGTTGGCGAGCGGCTGCCCAACGGCGATGAGGCCGATGTCGGGCGGCCAACGGCCAGGCTCAAAACGGTCCGTCACGAGGTGAAACTCAAGACGCTCGTCGCCAACACCCGCCGCAACGAGGTCGCGCGCAAAGGCGAGCGCCGCGTGAAGGTCGTGGCCCGCAAAACCCGGCTCCCACCGGAACAGCGCGTCGCGTGCATCGGCGCGGACGGACGCGAGTTCGCCCAGGACCCGCGGCTTGGGTCCACTTTCGATCCAAGTCACCCGGTCGTGGGCGTCGAGGTCATCGAGGCGGTCGATCAACGCAGCGCGGGCGCGCGCGAGGGCGCTCGGGGCCCCGGGTGCGCTCGCGAGCATGGACGCGTGCCCATCGAGGACCACAACCAGGTGACGCGGCGGCGCGCCGGCGCAGCCCCGCGGACCGGCGGCCGCGAATGCGAGCAGAAGGGCCGCGGCGAGCTCCAACCACAGGCTGAGCGAGCGTTCGAGCCGCTCCCGCCGCCGCCCGCCGATGGGGGGCGCAACGAGGTCGGCCCACAGCTCCAGGCTGGCTACACGCCGCACCCGCCCCCGCCGACGCAGGAAATAGAGCGCCAAAATCGCCGGGAGGGCAATCAGGGTCAGGAGTCCAAGGGGCGCAGTAAACACAGCGAACAGGGGGCTCGGGCGCGCACTCTACGCACGCCAGGCTCCACCCTGTCCATTCCTTGCCGGCCCGCGACCCTGCAGAGTGTGGGAGGCCAGCGGCCTGAGGCCGAAGGTTTCCCACGTTCGGCCCGCGGCGTTCGCGCCGCCTGAGCGGGTTGCAGTCACCGTTGCGGCCCAAGGATTCGGACGGGGCCGCCTTTCGCCGTCTGGCGGCACTTTGCGACCACGGGCGTCCTCGGCGACCTGTTGAGGGTCGACTGTGGATCCCGCGGCCGCAGAGCACCACCAGACAGTGACTTGGGCTCGTCTGCTCGAAAAGTTGATGAATAACCCGGGCCAGGGTGCCGATTTCCCCTTTCCGCGCGCTCCCTTGCGCGTCTGCCGACGAAGCTCAAGTCCTATTCACGCGGCTTGAACCTCGGCAATTGTTTGTGATTCCCCGGGCTCCGCTGCGAAGCATTCGGTCGCAGGAGCGGGGAGCCAATTGCAAACAGCAGGTGCCAGTATCGGTGATGCGGACCCCCACGCGGCGTTCACGGCGCAGCTCGAGCTGCACGCGGGCGTCGTGCGCAAGGTGGCGGCGACGTACGCCAGCAATCGCGCGGATCGCCGCGATTTGGCGCAGGAGATCGCCTTGCAGCTCTGGCGCGCGTGGCCGCGCTACGACCCCGCGCGGTCCTTTTCGACCTGGATGTACCGCAGCGCGCTGAACGTCGGTATCTCCTACCTGCGGCGCGCGGGCAGCGCGCACCGTCAAGCCCTCGCGTTGGAGGACATAGGCCTTGATCCAGCGGCGCACGCGGGGATGACTCCGAACTCGAGGAGCAGGTCGCGCTTTTGCGACGGCTGATCGAGGGGCTGGGACCGCTGGACCGCGGCTTACTCCTCCTGTGGCTGGAGCAGCGCTCTTACCGGGAGATCGCCGAGGTGCTCGGCATCGGCGAAAGCAATGTCGCGACACGACTCAGTCGATTGCGCGCGCGATTGCGCGGGGAGATGGGCCAATGACGAGTACGCAGAACAACGACGGACAAGCCGCAAAGACGGGCGAGTGGGAAGACATGCGGTGCGTGTGGCAGGCGCTCGATCGCCGCCTCGCGCTGGACGATGGGAAACGCGAGGTCGAACTCCGGGATCTGCGCGATCGCCGCGCCGGTCGTGTTCGGTCGAACTTGCGGTTCTTGGTGATGGACAAAGTGCTCCTGCTGCCCTTTGGGGTGGTGGCGCTCGTCGTAGGAGTTCACGCTTGGGCGTCGGCGCAGGGCCAGTGGCTCCTCAGCGTCTCGGGGATCCTTGTCCACGCCTACGGGGTTGCGGTGCTGATGGGGGCGGGCAGCACTTTGGCGCTCCTTTACCGGATCGACTACGCCGCGCCCGTTGTGAACATCCAGCGCCAGTTGCTGGAGCTGCGCCGATGGCACGTGCGCTGGTCGCGGATCTTGGGCCGCGCTTGGTGGATCCTGTGGGTGCCCGTGGGCATCTGCATCGCGCGACCGCACGAGCTGAGTCGTGGATGGCTGCTTGCGTCCATCGGCGTTGGCGTGATTGGATTGCTCGTCACAGCGCTGTTTCACCGCTGGGTGCGCCATCCCAAACGCGCGGCGCTCGCGGAGCGACTTCAGGTGGGGGAAGCGGGCCGGAGCCTTCACCGCGCGCGATTGGAGCTCGACGAACTCGCGCGCATCGAGCGGGTGCTTGACGCCTAAAACTTAGGGAACGCTTCAGAACTGGAAGTCGACCAACGGTTTGTGGCTGGTTGCAGCAAACGCTAAAGCCAGCGCGCTCCCCGCGCCCAGCAGGATGGCGAACACGGGTTCCAGGAGGCGCGCCACGCGCGGTCCACGACACCGAGGCAGGTTGCGACGTGGACCAGCGCAAAACCCACAACCACCCACCAAAAGCGCGGGTCGATCCACGCGTTCAACTCCACGTTGCTGTCCGCAAAACCTTGGAGTTCTGCGATGTACGTCAGCATCGCGCCAAAATCCGTCGAGCGGAGCACGGTCAGACCCAGCATCCAACCCAAAAGGGTGTAGACGCGCCGCAGGATGCCTGGGCCTTCGGGATCAAATCCGAAGCTCTGCGTCGCCATCTGCTCCACCATCAGGAACATTCCGGCTACGAGGCCCCACAACACAAACGTCCATTCGGCCCCGTGCCACAGTCCGCACACGAGGAAGATGATCAGAAGGTTGACGTAGGTGCGAATCGGACCGCGCCGGTTGCCCCCCAGAGGGTAGTAGAGGTACGGGCGAAATTTCGGTTTGGCGGGCTGTCCGCTTCAATGCTACCAGCATGGGGGCATCCCCACGCACCCAGCGAACAGAGCCCGGCGGGCAGAATCCGGTCAAGAGTGCGCGTTTGCGGCGATCGCTTGCCTGATAGGTTGGCGGAGAAAGACAGCGCGCGCTGGTCCGTTCGTCATGCGTAGGCTTCGACGGGCGGGCACGTGCACACGAGGTGCTTGTCGCCAAAACCGTTGTCGACGCGACTCACGTGGGGCCAGAACTTGTGGTCCCGGGTCCAGGGCGCCGGGAACGCTGCGAGTTCGCGGCTGTAGCCGTGGGCCCAACCGTCGCTCACGACCTCATCCGCGGTGTGGGGCGCGTTTGCGAGCGGGTTGTCGTCGCGGTTGAGACGGCCCGCTTCGATCGCGCGGATCTCCTCGCGGATCAGAATCAGCGCGTCGCAGAAGCGGTCGAGTTCGCCCTTCGATTCGGACTCCGTGGGCTCGATCATCAACGTCCCCGGCACGGGCCAGCTCATCGTCGGCGCGTGGTAGCCGTAGTCCATCAGGCGCTTCGCAATGTCCTCGGCGCTGACACCCGCGCTCTTTTCGAAGGGCGACACGTCCAGGATGAACTCGTGGGCGACACGGCCCTTTCCATTGGCGTAGACGATGCCGAAGTGGGGTTCGAGCCGCTTGGCCATGTAGTTCGCCGAGAGGATCGCGATCTGACTGGCGCGCTTGAGCCCCAGGGGGCCCATCAGCGCGATGTAAACCCACGAAATCGGCAGGATGCTGGCGCTGCCCCAGGGTGCGGCCGACACGGGACCCATCGAGCCGCCGTTGGCGACCAGCGGATGCCCGGGGAGGTGCGGCGCAAGGTGCGCAGCGACGCAGATCGGCCCCATGCCCGGACCACCGCCGCCGTGGGGGATGCAGAAGGTCTTGTGCAGATTGAGGTGGCAAACGTCCGTGCCGAAATCGCCGGGGCGGCACAAGCCCACCTGGGCATTCATGTTCGCGCCGTCCATGTACACCTGCCCGCCGTGCTCGTGCACGATCGCGCAGATCCTCGCGATGGATTCCTCGAACACGCCGTGAGTCGACGGGTACGTGACCATCAGCGCGGCGAGTTTGTCCGCGTGCTGGGCCGCTTTGGCGGCGAGGTCGGCGACATCGACGTTGCCGCGCTCGTCGCAGCGCACTCCGACCACACGCATGCCCGCCATCACCGCGCTCGCGGGATTGGTGCCATGGGCCGAGGTGGGAATCAGGCACACGTCCCGTTGGCCTTGCCCGCGTGCCTGGTGGAACGCGCGGATCGTCAAGAGCCCCGCGTATTCACCCTGCGATCCGGCGTTCGGCTGGAGCGAGACCGCGGCAAAACCGGTGATCTCGGCCAGCGCGGATTCGAGTTTGCTGAACAGCTCCTGGTAACCCTTCGCTTGGTCCAGCGGGCAGAAGGGGTGGAGCGCGCCGAACTCGGGCCACGTCACGGGCAACATCTGCGACGTCGCGTTCAGCTTCATCGTGCAGGATCCCAGCGGGATCATCGAGTGGCACAGGGAGAGGTCGCGGCTCTCGAGCTTCTTGATGTAGCGCAGCATCTCGTGTTCGGCGTGGTAACGCTGGAACACGGGGTGGGTGAGGAACTCGCTCGTGCGCCCGTGCGGCGCGGGCAGCTTGGCGTCCGACGGGGGTGCGCTGCGCTCGACGTCTTCGGCGTTGACGGCGAGTCCGAACGCGCCTAGGAGGGTGGCGAGTTCGGCCGGCGTTGTGCGCTCGTCGAGCGCAACTCCCACGTGGATCGCATCGATGGTGCGCAGGTTGAAACCGGCAGCTACGGCGGCGGCGTGCACTTCGGCCGCGCTGCGTCCCACGAGCTGCACACGCAGCGTATCGAAATGCGGTCCACCGTCGACACCGTGGCCAGCCTCGGTAAGAAGCTTCGCGAGCGCTGCGGTCAATGCGCGCACCCGGCGGGCGATGCGGACCAGTCCGTCCGACCCGTGGTAGACGGCGTAGAAGCTCGCCATGATCGACAGCAGCACCTGCGCCGTGCAGATGTTGCTCGTGGCTTTGTCGCGGCGGATGTGCTGCTCGCGGGTTTGCATTGCCATCCGTAGGGCAGCTTTGCCGCGGCGATCCTTCGACATGCCGATGATGCGGCCCGGCATCAGGCGCTTGAAATCCTCGGCGCAGGCGAGGAACGCTGCGTGGGGCCCGCCGTAGCCCATGGGGACGCCCAATCGTTGGGCGCTCCCGACGGCGATATCGGCGCCGAACTCGCCCGGTGCACGCAGGACGGTGAGGGCCAAAAGGTCCGTTGCGACGACCATCCGCCCGCCCGCCGCCCGCAGGCGCGCGGCCAGCCCGCTCAGGTCGTCGATGCGTCCGTACGTGTCGGGGTATTGGACGAGAGCGCCGCACACCGGCGTGGCGTCGAAGTCAAAACTGCCCGCATCACCCACGTGCAACACGACGCCAGCCGCCTCCGCGCGGGTGCGCACGACGGCGAGCGTTTGGGGGTGGCAGCGCTCCGAAGCAAAAAACGCGTTGGGTTTGCCCTTCGCGAGGGCGAGGCACATGGACAGGGCCTCGGCCGCCGCGGTGCCCTCATCGAGCAGCGACGCGTTCGAAATCGGCAGCGCGCACAGGTCGGTCACCACCGTCTGGTAGTTGAGCAATGCTTCGAGCCGCCCCTGGCTGATCTCCGCCTGGTACGGCGTGTACTGTGTGTACCAGCCGGGATTTTCGAGCACGTTGCGCTGCACGACCGGCGGCACGATGCAGTCGTGGTAACCCAAGCCGATGAACGAGCGCAGGACGTGGTTCTTGGCGGCGGTGCGTGCGAGATCGGCGATCAGCTCGTGCTCCCCCCAAGGCCGGGCGAGGTCGGCACCAAGGTCGAGGTCGCGGCGCATCCGGATCGCCGCGGGCACGGCCTGGTCGATCAGTTGGTCCAAGGATTCGAGCCCAAGAGTGCCCAACATTGCGCGGACATCGGGCTCGCGGGGTCCGAGGTGGCGGGGGGCGAAAACGTCGCTGGGACCAAGGTCGGGGCGTGCGGAGGATTTCACCGGTGGGGCGGCGCGCCGGGGGCGCACTTCTGGGCTCGGGGAGGGGCGAATGGGCGTCCGAATGGGCGCACGGGGCAGCGATCATAGCCCCACCGTGCCGGGCATTCGCGGGTGACTCTTCGCCTAAGCGACGCGCGTCCCGGAGCGCGGCTCGGAGTGCCTCTCGGCACGCTTCAGGCCGCGCTTCCGGCCGCGCTTCAGGCCGCGGCGGAGCGCGGCGCACGGCGGCCCGGCCCGGCGGGTCTGGCGCGTCGCTCCCGTAGACTGCGCCCGATCATGGAAAGCGCGCCCATTTCCGCCGCCCGCCCCGACCCCACGGCCAGCGCCCCCCCCGCGCCGGAGCCGGCGCGCGGCCCCATCGTGCTCAGCGTTGTCGGCCTCGGTCGCACTTACGGCGACACGGTCGCCCTCGCGGGACTGTCGTTTGAACTCGCGCGCGGCGAAATCCTTGGCCTGCTGGGGCCCAACGGGGCCGGCAAAACCACCGCCCTGCGCTCCATCGCGGGAGTGCTCCCCATCGAAACGGGGACGGTCGCGGTCGACGGGTTCGACGTGGCCCGGGACGAGCTTGACGCGAAGCGCGCCCTCGTTTGGGTGCCGGACGACCCCAAGCCGTTCGAAACCCTGACGGTGCGCGAGCACATGGAATGGACCGCCGCCCTGTACGAGGTCGACGGTTGGCGCGAGCGCACGGAGGAACTGCTGCGCGCGTTCGAGCTCACCACCAAGGGCGACGCGCTCGGTAGCGAGCTGAGCCGCGGCATGCGCCAAAAGCTGGCCCTCGCGATGGCGTGGTTGCCGCGGCCCGTGCTCGCGCTCCTGGACGAGCCGCTGTCGGGCCTCGATCCGATGGGGATCCGGGCCGCAAAACAGAGCTTGCGCACGCTCGCCGCGGAAGGCACGGCGATCGTCCTGTCGTCCCACCAACTCAACCTCGTCGAAGCGCTCGCCGCGCGGTTGCTGTTCCTGCGCCAGGGGCAGCGGGTGTTCGAGGGCACGGTGGACGCCGCCCGCGCGACGTTGGCCCAGGGCGCGGGCGACGCCACCCTTGAGGACGTGTTCCTCGCGATAACGGGCGGCGCCGGCGAACAATGAGCGGGTCGCTCGACCACCAGCGCCAGCGCGCTTCACAACCGCGTGGGGACGGTGCGCTGTTCGTTCTCGCCCGCATGAAGCTGCGCGGCGCGGTGCGGCGCCAGTTGCAGCGATTGCGCCAGCCCAAACGGCTGCTGTTTGCCCTGTTCGGCCTGCTTCTGTTTGCGGTTTGGCTGGTCGTCGTGCTGCTGAACTTCACCGACGCGGGCGCATCGGCCGTCGGCCGCGGGTTCCGCGCACCCCCGCCCGCGCGTGCGGTGCAGCTCGGGCTTTCCGCGCTGTTGTTCATGTCGCTCGTCGGCGGTTTCGGGCATCCGGGTGTGTACATGCCCGCGGGTGAAGCGGAGCGCTTGCTTTCGTCGCCGATTTCCCGCGGCGCCCTAGTGCGCCATCGGCTCTACATGGCGCTTGGACGCACGCTGCCAGGTGTTGCGATCTTCGGGTTGTTATTTGCACGCCGGCTCGAACACGTCGGAGTGGCGCTGGTCGCTCTTGTGCTCGCAGGCATCGCGGTTGTGACCCTGCAGCAGCTCGGCGCGTTGCTCGCTGTCCGTGCGCGGCGCGACGTGCGGATCCGCGCGTTGGGGTACGTCGGACTGACTGTACTCGTCGCTGGCACGGCCTATTGCGGGTCGAATATCGCGCTCAATGTCGAGCGCGGCGGACGCATGGAAGCGTTTATCGCCCATCCGTGGTTCCGCGCGTTGGCGGCCCCAGGGGAACCCTTTGCACGCGTCGCCATGGCGCCATCGTGGGAAAGCGCGGCGCTCTTTGCGGTGGTGTTGGTCGCCATTCTAGCGGCGCTGGTCGCGGCTGTGACGACGATGCCGATCGACTTCCGCGAAGCCGCGCTGCGAACGTCGCTGCGCATCGAGGAGCGGCGCCAGCGGATGCGTTACGGCCTCATCGGCGGCACGAAAAAGCGCGCAGGTTCGAAGGGCCGGCTCCTGCGCGCCCCGTTTTGGCTCGGCCGCGGCCCCGCGGGCGCGGTTGTGTGGCTCAAGAGCTGTGGACTCCTGCGCCGGTCCCCTACGGCGCTGGTGTTTGCGGGGGTGATGCTCGCTCTCGCGTTCGGCCTCAGTTTGGTGGGACGCAGCGGTGGCCCGGACTCCGCGGCGTCCGGCGCGTTCATTATCGCAATTGCTGGCGGGCTCTACCTGTGCGGGACGCTGCGCCTCGACCTGCGCGAAGAAGTCGATCGGATGGAGGCCTGGAAAGCGCTTCCCATCGCGCCCCGCCGCTTGTTCACCGCGCTCATCACGACCCAGTGGGCGGTCGTCAGCGGTCTCGTTATTGCGGCACTTCTCGCGCGGGTTGCCATCGCCGACGTCCAACGGGCAGATGCGCTGCTCATCGCGCTCTTCACGCCCTTCGGGCTCGCGGTGTGGATCGCGTTGGACAATGCGTTTTTCCTCTACTGGCCCGTGCGTGTGATGCCTGGACCGGGTGGTTCGCTTCAACACGTCGGTCGCTCCACGCTCCTGGTGCTGCTGCGCGGTGGCGCCTGCCTCGTCGTGGCGGGAATCGCCGCCGGGGCGTTCTACCTCGCCCAATGGGGCACGGCCCCGATGCTCGGATCGTCCGTTGCGCGGCTGTTCGGGACCGCCGCGGCGCTAGCCATCCTGTGCGTCGCGATCGGGATGTCGATTTTCCTGGGTGGTCGCGCGCTCGCCGCCTACGACCCTGCGCGGGAGCAGATCGATTGAACGCTGCGGACGACGGTTTCCGTGCTTTTGGGCATACCGGCGCGCCTGAGCACCCGCTCGCGCCCGAGCATGCCCGCGTCGACGGCCGCCCGCGGATTCCACCCGGCCAGGGTGTGACCCGCGGGTTCCCCGTCCTGCACGTGGGTTCGGTGCCGACCTGCGATCTGGCGGACTGGACGCTGTCGGTCACGGGTGCGGTCGAGCACCCGCTGCGGCTCGATGGGGAGGCGTTCCGCCGCGAGGTGTGGCGGGAGCAGCGCTCGGACTTTCACTGTGTCACGGGATGGAGCCGGCTCGACTGCCGTTGGCGCGGTGTGCCGCTGAGCGATTTGATTCGCAAGGCGGCGCCTGCGCGGGGCGCGGCGTGGGTGTTGCTGCTCGATGGACGGGGTTACGGCGCAGACGTGCCGCTCGAGGTCGCCCTCGACAAGGACACGTTGCTCGCAGTCGAGCTCGACGGTGTTCCCCTTGAGCCGCGCCACGGCGGACCGTGCCGCGTGGTGATCCCTGATCTTTACGGTTGGAAGTCCACGAAGTGGCTGCGCGAGGTGCGGATCCTTGAGCGGCCCGCTTCCGGATACTGGGAAGCGCGCGGGTACCACCCGCGGGGTGACCCCTGGCTTGAAGAGCGCGTCGTGGGCTGAATCCGGCGCTGCGTTCGAAAGATCTCCCGGGGGGAAAGTGCCAGGGATGCGCGCGCGGCCTTCAAAGCGCGTTTTGCCGCACAATTGGGCGGCAATCGGAACCTGACTCCGTGACCCGCGCGCGTGGGCGTCTAGCCCGGTTGATTCATCAGGTTTTCGAGCAGACGAGCCCAAGTCGTCGCCTGGTGGTGCTTTGCGGCCGCGGGATCCACAGTCGACCTTGAACAGGTCAACGAGGGACGCCCGTGGTCGCAAAGTGCCGCCAGAGGGCGAAAGGCGGCCAAAGGCCGCCGTTTGGGCCGTCCGATCGCAAAGCTGGTGAATAACCCGGGCTAGCCCGAGGTCTCGATGGCGGCGGCAAGTCGATCCAAGCTGAGCGCCATCTGCTCCCGCAAAAATCGCTCGACCATGCCTTTGACGAATTTGAGCCGCAGGCTCTTGAGTTGCGCCTCGTTCGTGACCACGACCAACGTGCCCGCGCTTAGTCCGCGCAGGTCAAACCGCGTCGTCAGGGCCGCCTCAGCGTGCTCCAGGCGGTAGCCAAAGACCCGCCCGGGCTCGTCGTGGGTGATCCGACCGTCGAAGGCGTAGGCCGAGCCCGAGATCTGCAGCTCTTGCCGAAAGCGCGCGCCTACGCCGCGCTCCGGCCCGGGCAGGGGCTCGTGCACAACCAACCCCTTCACCCACAGCGAAAGGCGCGAGGGGTCCACCAGGAATGCGTAGACATCGGGCGCCGGGCGCGCGATGTCCTTTTGGAGTTCGATCCACATGGGGCAAGAGGTGCTGGCAACAACGGCGGAGAGCGGCCCCGACAAGGGGACGCGAGGAGCACAGACGGCGCAACCTAGAACGCGCGGGGACTGGCCCCAAGTGGAAGCCCACGGGGAACCGGCCCGGGTGCCGCGTGGGCGGCCATCGCTGTCGATGGATCCCGCGGGGGGGCGCTCGCCGCTGGTTCTGCTCGTGGAGCTCCAGGCGCCCCGCGGCGAAAACGAGCGCGCAACGGCGACCGCGGACTTTGCCGCGGCCGTGCGGGAACTCGAGGGGAGCGTCGACGGAGAAGTCGAGTACGACTTGGGATCAAACGGTGTCCTGCGGGCCGTGGCGGTCCGTCCCGAGCACGCCTTCGACCTGGCGCGGCGTCTCGCCGAGCGCCTGTTCCCGAGGGCCGTCGCGGTGGGCTGGGGTGGGGCGCTCGAAGGTCGATCGGGCGGCGCGTCTTCCCCCCAGGAGGTCGCGGAATCCGCGGCGCGCGACGCGTTGGGCGTGGCGCGGCGCTCCCGGAGTTGGGTCGTGGTGCGCGGGCTCGGTCCCAAGGACGACGCGCTCCTGACCGCGCTATTCGACCTCATGCACGCCGTGCGCTCCGGTTGGACGCCGCGCCAGGCGCAGCTCGTCGCGCTCACGCGCGGGAACCGGCAACGGGACGTGGCGCGCAATCTGGGGGTCAGTCCCTCGGTGGTGAGCGAAAGCCTGAAAGCGGCGCGCGCCGCGGCCCTGTTCCGTGCGGAAGAGGGCCTGTTGAGCTACCTCACGGCCGACGGGACGTAACGCGCGGCGCGACGGCGAGTTCGATGTTGCTGGTCCCGGGCCGGACGGACGTACGGGCGGAGAGCGCCCGCTCGCCCGCCGCGCTCACGACGACCCGCAGCTCGCCCGCAATCGTGTCGAGCAGTAGCGGACCGTCCGTGAGCACCGCTTCCCGCGCGCGCCACATCAGCGTCGGCGCCGACACTGTGGGCGCGGCGTTCCACCACACCTGTGTTCCTGCGGGGTAGGGCTGCCCATCGGGATCGATGAGCGTGAGGGCGACGGATGCGCCCTCAAGCACCAGGGTGTGCACCCCCTGGGACGGACCTGCGAACAGCACGGCTTCGACGCCGAGCTTCGGCATCGATAGCACGTATTCGCCGGGCTCGACCGCGCGCCGCAGGGCCCACTGGTCGCCCGATTGCACGGGCGCGAGCGCGGTCCCTTTCATATCCGGATCGCCCCGGCGGCGGGCTTCGAACAGGTTGTCCAGCGCCGCGATCGCGGTTTCGCCGGGCCCATCGCCGTCGATGACGATGTCCACCGCGAACTCGGCCGCGGGGTCGGCGGACAGTCCGCGCAGGTCGAGCGCGATGCCGTGGTTGCGCCCCGCCGCCAACGAAAAACGACGCTCGGCGATCGGACGCGGTTCATCCGGGGTGCGCACCGCGAGCCGCCAATCACCGGGCTCGAGCAGTCCGACCCAGTGTTGATCGCGGTTTGTGTAGAGGTCGCCGACTGGCCAGTTGAAGCCCAACCCCGCGCTGTTATCCAGGCGCAGTTCGAGCCGCTGATCGCGCCGCTCGAGGTGCAGTTTCAGCATCAACCCCGCGAGGTTCGGGATGGCGCAGCTTCCACCCTCGAAGCCGGGCCATTCGTCGACGGCGAGGGGGTGGCGCGGCCCGCGGGGACCCCCGGGCAATGCGATTGCGAGGACTAACCCGCCGGCGGCCAACGGGATCAACACGGTGGCAAGGCGGGAGCGCTTCTTGGGAGCCATGCCCGCCGCATCGACCGCGGGCGCGGAGCGCCTTGGGTCTCAGGGAAGGGCGATCCCGGGTGCGGGAACTCCCAGGGCGGCCAAGAGGTGGGGGAGCAGGCGCTTTGCGGCCTCGGCCCCGTGGAATCCCGCGAACGCGACCGGTGTCGTCGCGTCCAAGGGGAAGTCGAGCGCACCCCCCTCCGGGTGGAGCACCGGACAACCCGCCTCGCGGGCCACGAGGATCGCACCGGCCACGTCGTAGGGTTTCGACGGCTGGGTGGAGCGCCCGAGCCGCGCCGCCATCAGGGGACGCAGGTCGACCACCATGCGGTAGGTGCCGAGTGCGAGCAACGCGAGCTGGCCCGCCGAGGCGATGTACTGGTCGTCCCAGCAGTTGCGCACGTCCGCACCTTCGAGCCGCGCGAGGCGCTCGAAAAACGCTGCTTCGACCGACGCGATGGCTGGGCGCAGGTCGGGTGCATACCTGAAAAACGGGAAGTACCCGTGGTCAAAGCGCACCTCCCCATCGGCGCTGAGCCGCGCGGCGGGTTCGAGCGCTCGCCCCGCGAGGTCGTGGCTCTCAAGGTACGCCCCGGCGCCGCGGCTCGCGAACAGCACGCGTGCGCGCGCGCCGCGGCTGTCGGGGATCTCGGCGAGCAATCCACCGGTGACATCGCGCATGTGCGGTTGGTCGGGGCCCGCGGGCGCAAATCCAATGGCGGTCCACGCGGAGCGCAGGTCGCTCATCAGGTTGCGTGTGCCGTCGACCGGGTCGACCACGATGCGCGGACCCCCGTGGTCGAAACCCGCCAGCGAGCGCATGCCGCCGCCGCGGCGCGGACCGCCATGGCGCCAACCCGTGTCTTCGCTGAAGAGCGACAGCGGGCCCTGGCGCGCGCGGGCCTCGAACCATGGATTCAGTGCGTCTTCGGCGGCGCGGTCGAGACTGTACGTCGTGTCGCCAACGCCTTGCCCCGTGGGTGCCAGCCAGTCCTGGCCGAGCCCCAGCCCGCGGCTCGACGGAGTGCGCTCAAGCGCCGCCATCAGCGCCCTTCGCGCGGCCGTGCGGACGTCGCGGGCAAGTTCCATGGCCGACGGACGCCACTCGCGTTCGAAGTGTTGCCCGTCGCCCTCGTCCGAAGCTCGCACCGATCCCACGGGGGGACGGTAGCGACCCGTGCGACCCAAAAGTGCGCCCCAATCCGGCGGCGAAGGCCGTCGGCCCGACTGGTAGACTCGCGCTCCTTTTCGGCGCTCCTTTGGGGGGACGATTTCCCCAGGGGACCACGCGCCGCTCCGCCCGCGGTCCCCCGCGCCGCGCCGCGGTCCCCGAAGACGCCCCCTCCCGATCCGCCCCCCCGTCGGTTACGCCGACCCCGCTACCCCATGAGCGCCGTCCACGACGTCATCATCATCGGTTCCGGTCCTGCCGGTTACACCGCCGCCATCTACGCCGCCCGCGCGGGGCTGCG
This sequence comes from Planctomycetota bacterium, assembly GCA_038246255.1. Taxonomy (GTDB): domain Bacteria; phylum Planctomycetota; class UBA1135; order UBA1135; genus RI-242. Next base: position 10,790 of record JBBRWC010000016.1, on the reverse strand, counting down.
GCCCGTCGTTTTCGAGGGGGAACCCAGCAGCGACGCACCGGACCTGCTGCCGGGAGGGCAGTTGATGCTCACGACCGAGGTCGAGAACTACCCCGGTTTCCCCGACGGGGTGACGGGCCCGGAGATGATGGAGCTCTTCAAGAAGCAGGCGGAGCGGTTTGGATCGGACATCCGACCCTACAACGTCGAGGCCTGCGAACTCGCCGGGGACGTCAAGCGCCTGCGCACGACCGACGGCGAGTGGCACACAGCGCGCGCGGTGATCATCGCCACGGGCGCGAGCGCGCGGTGGCTCGGTTTGCCCAATGAAACTGCGCTGCGCAACCGCGGTGTGTCGGCGTGCGCCACCTGCGACGGCGCGTTTTTCAAGGGCCGCGAAGTGGTCGTGGTCGGCGGTGGCGACACCGCGATGGAAGAAGCGACTTTCCTGACGCGCTTTGCAACGAAGGTCCATGTTGTGCACCGCCGCGATTCCCTGCGCGCCAGCAAAATCATGCAGCAGCGTGCGCTCGACAACCCGAAGATCGGTTTTGTTTGGAACTCGGTGGTGACGGACGTGCTCGACGTGCAAGCGGGCCGTGTCACGGGGGTGCAGCTTGAGAACCTGGTGTCGGGCGAGAAGGGAGTGCTCGATTGTGGTGGGCTCTTCATCGCCATCGGCCACACGCCGAACACCAAGTTTTTGAAGGGCCAGCTCGACACCGACGAAAACGGCTACCTCGTCGTGCAGCGTGGCACACGCACGAAGGTTGAGGGTGTGTTTGCGGCGGGGGACGTGGCGGACCATGTGTACCGCCAGGCGGTCACCGCCGCGGGAATGGGCTGCCAGGCCGCGATCGACGCCGAGCGCTGGCTCGAAACGAAGGGAGTTTGACGCGATGGGCGAACGACGTTTCGAGGGCCGCCACATCGCGGTCACGGGCGCGGGAACCGGGATCGGACGCGCGATCGCAGAGCGGCTGGCGCGCGAAGGCGCGGCCCTGTCGGTGTTTGCGCGCCAGGTCGCGCGCCTCGCGGCGCTGATCGAAGAACTGCGCGCCGAAGGATGTGGTCCCGTTCAGGCGTTTGCCTGCGACGTCCGCAACCGCAACGCGGTCAATCGGGCATTCGAGCAGGCCGCGGGAGAGCAGGGACCGTTCCACGACTTTGTCGGCAACGCAGGCATCGGCGGGCCCAATCAGGACGGTGACGACGACCGGTTCCTCGACCTCGTCGCGACGAACTTGAGCGGCTCTTACTTCACGGCGCGCGCGGCGCTCCGCCACCTCGCGCCGGGCCCACAGCCACGCCGATTGGTGTTCATCGCGTCGATCCTCGCGCGCATCGGCGTCGGCGGTTACACCGGGTACTGCGCGAGCAAGGCGGGCATCCTCGGGCTCGTGCGCGCGCTCGCGCGCGAGCTTGCGCCACAGGGGATCGAAGTCAACGCGTTGTGCCCGGGGTGGGTCGACACCGAGATGGCGCGCGAGGGGCTCGAGGGCATGGCGCGCGCCATGCGCGTGACCCCCGCAGAGGCGCACCGCATCGCAATGCAGGAAGTGCCCGCCGGGCGCATGTCGCAACCCGCGGAGATCGCGGGGACGGTGGCGTGGCTCCTTTCGCCCGACTCGCGCGGAGTCACCGGCCAAGCCATCGACCAAAACGGCGGCGCGTTCATGTTGTGAGTTGGGTGCGGCGGGGAGCGCGGGCATCTGGCCCGCCTTGGGTTGAAAAGCGCACTGGACATGTCTGCCAGCGCTCTAACTAGCCCGAGTTATTCCCCAGCTTTCCGATCGGACGGCCCAACCGGCGGCCGACGGCCGCCTTTCGCCCGCTGGCGGCACTTTGCGACCACGGGATCCACAGTCGACCTTGAACAGGTCAACGCGGACGCCCGCGGCCGCAAAGCACCACCAGACGACGACTTGGGCCCGTCTGCTAGAAAACCTGATGAGTAACCCGGGCCTAGCGTTGGCTTTCGAGCCACTGGATGTGTTTTTGCATCCCCAGCGCCCAGTCTTCGACTTCATCGAAGCGGCGAAAAAACGCGTCGGTGGCGGCCAAGAGGTCGGTATCGGCGTCCCCGGTTGGGTGGCCGTCCGCCAGTGCCACGTCGTACAGCGCAAACAGCTTCTTTAGGTGCACTTCTTTCGTGAAACGCCGCGCGGAATCGAGGTTGCCCTGCGACAACCGCCGCTGCAGTGCGCGATCGAGGAGCAGCGTGACGATCTTCTCTGCGAGGTCACTGGCGTCGCGCGGCCGCGCCAAAAGTCCCGTCTCACCGGGCCGCACCATGGCCGGCAATCCCGCGATGTCGCTCGCGACCATCGGCAGTCCGCGCCGGTAACTTTCGTACGTCGTCACCGGTGAGTTTTCGCACCACACCGACGGCAACACTTGCAACGTCGCGCGCTCAAGGTGCGCCGCGACCTCGTGGTGGGGGACCTTGCCGACGAAGATCGCCGCAGGGTCCAGTCCAACGTCCCGCGCGAGCCGTGCAAGCGGTTCGGCCTCGGGCCCACCACCGACGATGCTCAGCACCGCATCCGGCACTTTGGCGAGCACCTTGGGCCACGCACGCACCAACACTTCGACGCCCTTTTCGGGCACCAAACGGCCAAGGAAGAGGACCCGCGCGGCGTCCCGGGGCGGCAGTGCATCCACCGACGTCGGTGTGTTGTGCGCATCCTCGACCCACAGCGGCAATCCCACGGCGCGCGGGAAACCGTGGCCCGCGAGTTTGTCCGCGAGGAACTGGCTCGGGCACGGGAACGCTTGCACGCAGCGTTGCATCGCCTCGTAGCGCAGTTTCCAGGCCAGCACGATGCGCGCGTCGTAGGGGTAGTTCTTCTCGCAGCCGTGCTCAAAACACTTGCGTCCGGGACCACCCGCGCACACGGTGCCGTCGGGCCACACACACCAGGAGTTTGGGCACAGGTATCCGAAGTCGTGGACGGTCTGCACCACCGCGACACCCACGCGTGCCACCTGTGGATACAAACCCACCGAGAGCTGGTGTGTGTTGTGCAGGTGAATCAGGTCGGGCCGAAACTGCGCGGCAAACGCGCGAAATGCGGATTCGAGCTCGTCGTCGTGCACGAGGTTCGCGGCCGTGAAGTCGGGACGGTGCACGACGCGGCGCAGTTCGGTGTGCTCCGCGGTCTGCGCATCCCCGCCGAGGAAGGCTGCGGTGTGGCCGCGCTCGCGCTGAGCTTCAATCAGCGATTGGCAGTACCACTCGGTTCCCCCGGCGGCGCCCGCCAGGGAGTTCACGTGCAGGATGCGCATAGGGCACAAAGTCTAACAGTCGGCCATCGGCCAGGGGCTTTCAGGCAAGGCCGCGCTTGCGCAAGAAACGGCGCACCCGGCGGCGCACGGCGCGCAGTCGGGGGAGTACTCGGCCGCCGGCCTCGAGGTCGGCGCGGTGTTCCTCGAGGTCGCGGCCCCAGCTCGCGAGGCGCCGCTCTTGCTCGATGAGGTACGCCGCGGCCGCGAGCAGGTCGTCGTCGACCGCGTGTGTCGGCACAGCGCCGATGGGGGCGTCCGCGGCCGCGGTGCGGGCCGCAATCCGGGCGCTCCACGCCTCCGGGGTGGAGTCCGCGTCGAGGACCTCGCAGGGATCGAATGCGCGTTGCGCGAGGATGCGCGCGAGGGCCGGGTGTGGCTCACGTGCGCGCGCGCTATCCGTGGGTTCGACGCGCGTGCGGTCCGTCCCGTCGAGCCAGATCCGCGCTCCAACCGCTGGCCCCGCTAGCGCGCGCAGTCGGGCGATGGCGGGGAGCGCGAGGTCCCCGAGTCCCACCGCCACGAGTGCATCGCATTTTGAGGCGCGCGTGCGAAGGGCGTGTTGTGCGCGCGCGCCGGAACACATCGGTTCGACCACGGTCAACAGTCCTTGAGCGACGAGCGCAGCCGCTAAGGTTTCCGCGCGTGTCCGCGCGGACGGGCCGTGGAGGATCAGCACCCGCGTGGGGTGGGGGGGTGGTTCCATGGTCGAGGCACACGCCGGTCGGGCCCTGCCGCGGGCGTTGTATCCAAAGCCGCGGTCGCGGCGCGCTCCCATTCGGCTCCCTGGCCCGGCGCTGCCCCTCGAACGGAGCCGGTCCCCGCGCTGCGTCTTGGATCCGGTGGGGTGGGCTCGCAAAGGCCGACACTTGCGATGCTCCGTCCGGCTATCCTGACGGACCATGCGCCTGTGCCTAGTGGCCCACGCCTTCCCGCCCCACGAACGCGCCGGCGTCGAGAACTACACCGCGGCCCTCGCGGCGGCATTCGCGGCGCGCGGGCACCGCGTGCTCGTGTTCGCGCCCTATTCCGTGGCCGAGCTGCCCGACCTGTCGCTGCGGCGGGAGGAGCGCGACGGTTACGAGATCACGTGGCTCAACGTCCTGCGCACACCGGCGGATCCCGCGGAGGCGCTCGACCCGCCCGGACTTGCCGACCGCTTTGCCGCGTGGCTCGATGTGGAGCGGCCCGAACTCGTCCACCTGCAGCACATGGTGAAGCTCGGATTGGGTTTTGCCGAGCGCGCCGCCGAACGGGGACTGCCCGTCGTCTACACGGCCCACGACTACTATCCGATCTGCCACCGCTTCACGCTCCTGCGCCCGGATCTCGCGCGCTGCGAAACACTGGGCGACCCGGCGGTGTGCGCCCGCTGCGACCTGGCGCTCGCGGTGCTCAACACGATCCCCGCGCTCGGCGACTACCACCAGGGGGCCTTCGCGAAATCCTTGCCCGCGACCAAGCGCAGCGCTCTGACCGCGGTGCTCGCCGGGGACGTAGAGCGCTCCGGGCTGCACCCGAACGAATGGCGCGAAGCGGCCCTGCGCCGGGCCAAACTCGACCGCCGCCGCGCCGCGGTGTACGGCGGGTTGGACCTCATCCTCGCGCCCACGGAGTTCCTCGCCGAGCGCCTGCGTGCGGGCGGCCTGCGCAAGGACCGCATCGTCGTTTTGCCCTACGGCATTCACACGGGCCACCTCGCGCGCGCGCGGGCGGTCGAACGGCCCCGGACGCCCCTGCGCATCGGTTACGTGGGCAGCATGACGAAGCACAAGGGTGTGCACGTTCTCCTCGAGGCGTTCGCGGGGCTCGAGCGTCCCGCCGAGTTGCTGGTGTTCGGCGACTCCACGGATCGTGTGTTCGCCGACGCCATGCGTGCGCGCACGCTCGCCCTCGGCGGCAAATGGCACGGTGCGTTCGATGCGCGCGAACTCGCGGGTGTGCTCGAGCGCGTGGATGTGCTTGTGGTGCCTTCGATCTGGGTCGAGAACCAACCACTTGCCATCCGCGAGGCGTTTGCCGCGGGTGTGCCGGTGGTCGCGTCGCGGGTCGGGGCGCTTCCCGAAAGTGTTCGCGCGGGTGTGGACGGGCTGCTGTTTGAGCCCGGCGACAGCGCTGACCTCCGCGCGTGCCTGCGACGCTTGCTCGACGAGTCTGACCTTTATCAAACCCTGCGCGCGGGGTTGCCCGAGGTGAAGGACGCGAGTGCGCAGGTTGTCGAACTGGAGCAGCTCTACACACAGGCGCGTGAGCGCGCCGCCGGTCGCCGGCGCCCCGCGACCACGCCCCTCGCGCACCTCGTCGAGGTCACACGCGCGCACCAGGAACTCGTTGACATGCCCCTGTCCGCGCTATTTGGGCGCGTGCTGACGGGGCTCGAGCGCCTCGGTCCGCTGCTCGGCGCGACGCAAATCTCGAGCGCGGAGCTGTTCCAGCGCGCGTTTGGCGGCGCTTCGAAAACGCGCGAAACGCTGCGTGACATGGACACGGAACGCGACTGGCTGCGCGAGCAATCGGTCGGCTTGCAGCGGGCCAGCGCAGCCAAAACGAAAGAAGCGAGTTGGCGCGCCCAGCAGCTCGCCGAAAAGGCGCGCGAGCTCGAGTGGCTGCGTGAGCGGTTGGCCGGCGCGGAGAAGGGCCTTGCGGCGCGTGCAGAGGAGGCCGCGTGGCGCGCAAGGCAGGTCGCCGAAGCGCGCGCCGAGGTGCGCAGCGTGGGTGAGGAACAGGCCAAGCTGGCCGCGGAAAAAGTCCGCGAGCGCGCGTGGCTCGAGGAGCGCATCGAAGCGGCGCAAAAGGAAAATCGTTGGCTCGTCGAGCAGCAGACGGCGGACCGCGAGAAGAGCGCCTGGCTCGCGGATCAGGTGGACCAGCTCACACGCGAGGCGGAATGGCTGCGCGAAACACGCGCTGCGCTCGAGGCCGAACGCGATTCATTGCGCGAAGTGAGTGCGGGGACGGGCCGTGAACGCGATTGGCTGCGCGCGGAGAAGGCCGGGCTCGTGCGCGAGTGCGACGGTCTGCGCGGTGAACAACTCGTGCTCGCCCAAGAGCGCGATTGGCTGCATTCGGAACAAGCCGGGCTGGTGCGCGAGCGCGACTGGCTGCGCGGCGAGCAGCTTGTGCTCGCCCAAGAGCGCGATTGGCTGCGGGACGAGCAAGTGCAGGTCGCGCGGGAGCGCGATTGGCTGCGCGAGCAGTTGGAGGGCCTGGGGCGCGAGAACGCGTGGCGTCGGGAGAACCAGGAACGGCTCGAGTCGGCCGAGGTCGCGGCGCAGGCGGAAGTGACCCGCGCGGAGCGCGAACTCGAGCGGCTGAAGGCGCTGGTGATCGAGCGCGAGGGGGGCCTCGTCGAGGCCGAAGCACGGCTTGCCGACCTCGATCGACTCCAGCGCGAACGGATCGGGCACCTCGAACGCGAACTCGCCGCCGTCACCGAACGCGCCGCGCACTTTGAATCGCACGCGGAGCGCCTTCTGCGGCGCCTTGAAGAGGGCCAGGGCGAGCGCCCGCGCGAGCGCGGAGAAAACGACGGCGCGGCTGCGTCGGAACTCCTTGAAGCGCTGCTGCGCGAACTTCAGTGGCGCCGGCGCGAAATGCGCGCGGCGGAGCAGGAACTCGGCGCCACGCGCGCACGCTCGCTGCTTTTGCGCACACGCCTTGGCCGCCGCGCGGGCAACTGGCGCGACCGCGACGGTGAAACCAAGGAGTCCAAACCGTGAGCGCCCACCGCGATGCACAGGGCCCGAGCGCGGAGAACGCGCCCGAATCCCGCGTGGATGCCGTTGTTTCGCCGGTTTCGGTCGTCATCGCGAGCCTCGACGACCGCGACCTGTTGCGCCGCCATCTGCCGCCGCTTCTGGCCGACCTGGTGCGCCGCAACGTGGGTGACGAGGTCATCGTCGTCGACGACACGGGCAGGGGTGAACTCGCGGCGTGGCTCGCCGAGCAGTACCCAACGTCTGCGTCCGCGGCCGACAGCGTTTCCCCTTCAATCACCGTCCGACCGATCGCGCGCGACGCCAACGGCGGTTTTGCGCGTGCGATGCTGACCGGCGTCGAAGCCGCGCGCCACGAACTCGTGTTCCTGATGAACCCCGATGTGCGTGTGCACGCGGGATTCCTCGAACCCCTGATCGCGGCGCTCGCCGACCCGCTCGTGCATTCCGCCGTGCCCCGTTTGCTGCTGTTTGGAGCCGCCAAACGCATCGAATCGGTCACCGGAGTGCGTTTGCGCCATGATGTTGCCGAGGTGGATCAGCCCGGGCTCGCGGGGCGCGCCGAGGCCTACGAACACGGAGTCTTGCCCGTCACCTACGCCGTGGGGGGAGCCGCACTCCTGCGGCGCTCCGAGTTCCTCGCGATCGGCGGCTTCGACCCGCTCTACGAGCCCTTTTATTACGAGGACCTCGACCTTGGCTTTGCGGCCTGGCGGGCGGGGCGGTCGGTGCTGTACTGCGCGGATTCCGTCGCCGAGCACCACCACCGCGGCACCATCCGGCGCCGGGTGGACGAAAAGCTGGTGCGGGCGGTCATCGAGCGCAACCGCTACCTCTTCCAGTGGCGTTTCCTCGACGGCGAAGAGCGCCTGACGCGGCATCTGGCCGCGCTCTACCGCGCCGCCCTCGATGCGTACCTGCGCGAGGACCGCGACGAGCTCGTGTGGCTCGGGCTCGCGCTCGAACAACTGGAAGCGTTGCGTTCGTCGCGCGCCCGTCTGGGCCCCGCGGCGCGGTCCTTCGACGAGGTTCTGAAGGCATCCGCGCCGCATTCGGGCGGCCGCTGAAACCGGCCCGAGCCGCTGGCTGGGAGGGCGGGCCTCCAGGCCCGCCCTGGAGCGACGCGCGACGTCGCCATGACGGCGTGTTCTCCCAAGGCGGGCCTGAAGGCCCGCGCTCCCGACCTGCGGAGTCCTGAGAAGTGCAACGCCCTTGCGCTGTGGCACGAACGCAGCGGCTTGGCAATCGGCCGAAACGACGCCTCCGTCAGCCGCCGATCGTCATCAGGAACTCGCCGTTGACCTTCGTGCGGCGCATTTTTTGCGTCAGCATCTCCATCGCTTCAACCGGATCGAGCTCGTTCAGGACCTTGCGCAGCACCCAGATGCGCTCGAGTTCCTGCGCGGTGAAGAGCAGCTCTTCCTTGCGCGTTCCCGAGCGGTTGATGTCGATTGCGGGGAAGATCCGTCGGTCCGAAAGGCGCCGTTCGAGCACGAGCTCCATGTTGCCGGTGCCCTTGAACTCCTCGAAGATGACCTCGTCCATCTTCGATCCGGTTTCGATCAACGCCGTGCCGAGGATCGTCAGCGAACCGCCACCTTCGATGTTGCGCGCGGAGCCAAAAAACTGCTTCGGCATCTGCATCGCCGTCGCCTCGATACCCCCCGAAAGCAGCTTGCCGTTGCTCGGCGCTTCGGTGTTGGCCGCGCGCGCCAGGCGGGTGATCGAATCGAGCAGGATCACGACGTCCTCACCGGCTTCGACGAGGCAGCGGGCTTTGTACATCACCATCTCGGCGACTTTGAGGTGCCGCGCCGCGGGCTCGTCGAACGTCGAACTGACAACTTCGCGCCGGTCGCCGCTGATGCGCCGCTGGAAGTCCGTGACCTCTTCGGGGCGCTCGTCCAAGAGGAGGATCACGAGGTGCGCGTCGGGCGCGTTGGACATGATCGAGTTCGCGATCTGCTGCAGCAGCACGGTTTTGCCCGTGCGCGGCGGTGCGACGATCAGACCGCGTTGGCCGCGGCCGATCGGCGTCACGAGGTCGACGATGCGCATCTCGAGGGGGTTGTCCCCGGCGCCCTCGAGCACGATGCGGCGCTCGGGGTAGAGCGGCACGAGTTCCTTGAAGGGAGTGCGCGTCGCGGCGAACTCGGGATCGTGGAAATCGATGCTTTCGATCGAGCGGACGCAGAAGTAGCGCTCGTCCTCGCGGACCGGCCGCAGCGGCCCGCGCACCGTCATGCCCGTGCGCAGACCGAAAGCCCGCACGAGGCTCGGCGGAACGAACACGTCCTCGTGGGTGCCGAGGTAGGAGGCGTGGTGCGTGCGCAGGAAACCTTTGTCCTCGCCGACGATCTCGATGACCCCCTGCGCAATCAGCGGAACGCGTTTTTCGAGCCGCGCGCGCGCAATTTCGAACACGACCTCGCGGCGCTTCTTGCCGCGCAGGTCGGAATGACCCTCGGCTTCCGCGATGGCGTGCAGCTCGGCGAGGGCCAGCCCCTGGAGGGCCGCGTACTCGACCGCCTCGGGTTTTTTCTTCCGACCCAGGCTGGGAATTGTCTCGTCGAGCTCCGCCAGCGCCTCTTCGTCCAGGTCGGCGGGAACCGCATCCCACTCGATGCGCATCTCCTCGTAGACCCGGGTCGGAGTCTCACGCGGCTTGGAAAGCGGCGGCGGCCCCCCTTGGAAGGCGTGGGACTTGAAGGGTTTGAACGGGCGTTGGCGCTTCTTGTGGGCCATGGATTCGCGGGTCGGGACGTCGAGTCGGAAATGGGGGGTGAAACGGCGGCGCGGGCTCGGAATTGAAGCAGCAGGGCGCGGCGCGAAAAGGCTCAGGGGCGTCCGTCGGGCCCGCGCAGCAAGGTTGCGCGCAGGGCTTGGGCGGCGGCGGTCAACTCCGCCAGCGAGCCCGTGTTGTGCAGCACGTGAGTTGCGCGGCTCCGTTTTTGATCCAGGGGCAACTGGAGGGCTTCGCGGCGTTCCACGTCACCGGGGGGCCAGGAACGCGTCCCGACCGCTCGGCGCTCGCGCTCCTGGGGCTGCGCGTCGACGAACACCAGGGCGTCGCACTCGGCGACCAAACCGTGTTGCGCGTCGTTCTCGAGCAGCAGCGGCACGTCGAGGACGGCCAGGGGGACGCCGAGCTCGCGCGCCGCGTGCAAGCGCTGCGCAATGGTCGCACGAACCCGCGGGTGGATCCAGCCCTCGAGCTGGCGGCGTTTGGTCGGGTCGGAAAAAACCACGTCGGCGAGCTTGCGCCGGTCCGGTTGGCCGTCGGAGTTGAAAACACCGGGTCCGAACGCGGCGGCGATGTGCTCCACAACCTGCGGATGAAGCAGCGCGGCTTGGGCGAGTGCGTCCGCGTCGATCAGCACGCCGTCCGCTCCCGCCAGCGTTCGAGCCACGTGGGACTTGCCCGATGCGATGCCCCCCAGGACACCGAGGGTTCGAGTGCGCGGCCCAGCCGGCGGGATCGCGGGCTGCGGATTCGCGCGGGGGGTCGCAGGATGCGGGTCCAACGTGGGGGGGCAAGGGGGACGTCTAATTTCGGCCCGCGGCGGGGTGAAGCGTCACTTTGGCGCGCTTCCACGCTAGAAGCCAGGAACGCGGCGTCAAGCGGCGCCAAAAACCCTTGCCCGGGCCCCAGGCCTCGGGTATCAACGTCGCTCCGCCGCGGAGGCGGCGATCCTCCCGCTCCCGGCGGCTGGAATCGCGTCCTCCCGGAGCGCCCCAACGCGGCCGCTTCGATCCCCCGCCCCCACGGCGTTTCCCCCCCCGCTCCACCCCGCGCCCGCTCTTGGGTGC
>JBBRWC010000015.1:0-53413 GCA_038246255.1 Planctomycetota bacterium | reverse complement strand
GCCGGTCGGATTGCTGCCGGTCGGATTGCTGTCGGCATTGCCGCCGACAGGTTGGCGGGAGCGTGGCCCGCGGGCGGCACGGAGGGCATTGCAGAAGTCATCGTCGGGTTCCTCGTGCCCCCTCTAGTCCACCACCGGCGTCGGTTCGACAGACTCCCCCGGGCTGAGCGGTTCGCCGTCGAGTCCCAGCAGCGCAGTCCGTACAGTGCAGGGCCCAAAGGCCCGCTTTACCCCCATTTGTCCCATCTCCCATGCAGCGAATCGTCGAATGCGTCCCGAACTTCAGCGAAGGCCGCGATGCCCGGGTGATCGAGGCCATAGCAGAAGTCATACGCGGCGTGGAGGGGGCGCGGCTGCTCGACGTGGACCCCGGCAAGGCGACCCACCGCACGGTGATGACGTTCGTCGGCGAGCCCGAGCCCGTCGTCGAGGCCGCCGTGCGCGCCGCGCGTCGCGCGGGTGAGCTCATCGACATGCGCAAGCACAAAGGTGAGCACCCGCGGTTTGGAGCGCTTGACGTTTGCCCGATCGTGCCCGTTTCGGGTGTGAGCCTCGCGGAGGCTGCAAAGATCGCGCGCGGCCTCGCCCGGCGCCTCGGGGAAGAGGTTGGCCTCACCGTGTACTGCTACGAAGCGGCGGCGAACAAACCCGAGCGCAAGAATCTGGCGGCGGTGCGCGCGGGTGAGTACGAGGGCCTCGTCGACAAGCTGAGCCGTCCGGAGTGGAAACCGGACTTCGGCCCGGCGACCTTTGATCCAGTGCGCGGCGCCACCGCGGTCGGCGCGCGCGATTTCCTCATCGCCTACAACGTCAACCTCAACACCACGAGCACGCGCCGCGCCAACGCGATTGCATTCGATGTGCGCGAGAAGGGCCGCATCCAGCGCACCGGCGATCCGGTGGTGGGCGAAATCGTGCGCGACGCGCGCGGCGAACCCGTTTGGACGCCGGGAACCCTGAAGAGCGTCAAAGCGATCGGCTGGTTCATCGAGGAGTACGGTGTCGCCCAGATCTCGATGAACCTGACCGACATCGCGGCCACGCCGATCCACGTGGCGTTCGACGAGGTGGTCGCGAAGGCGGCCGAGCGCGGCGTGCGCGTGACTGGTTCGGAGATCGTCGGACTCGTGCCCTTGCGCGCTCTGCTCGAAGCGGGCCGCTACTTCCTGCGCAAGCAGCAGCGCTCACTGGGAGTCCCCGACGCGGAGTTGATCAAGATCGCGATCAAGTCGATGGGGCTCGACGAGCTCAAACCCTTCGATCCGCGTGAGCGTGTCATCGAGTACCTGCTCGAGGACCGCTCGAAGCCGCGCCTCGTCGACTTGAGCGTGACGGGCTTCACCGAGTCAGCGGCGTCGGACAGTCCCGCGCCGGGGGGTGGTTCCGTTGCGGCGGCGATGGGGGCCCTCGGTGCGGCCTTGGGCACGATGGTGGCGAACCTTTCGAGCCACAAACCCGGTTGGGACGCGCGTTGGGAGGAGTTCAGCGATTGGGCCGAGCGCGGCAAACGCTGCTACGTCGAGTTGCTGGCCCTCGTCGATCGCGACACCGAGGCCTTCAATGGGCTGATGGCGGCCTTCGGCTGGCCCAAGGGCACGGCCGCCGAAAAGGAAGCCCGCACCGCGGCGATCCAAGCTGCGACGGCGGGGGCGATCGACGCGCCGCTGCGGGTGATGGAAGTCGCGGTCGAGTCGATGGCGGTGGCGGCCGCGATGGCCGAGCACGGTATGCAGAGTTCGATCTCCGACGCGGGTGTCGGGGCAATCGCGGCACGGGGAGCCGTGCTCGGGGCCTGGCTCAACGTGCGCATCAACGCAAAGGACCTCGCCGACGAAGCCCGCCGCGCCGACTACCTCGCGCGCGCGAAGGCGCTGGCCGAAGAAGCACAGCGCCTCGAAGCGGCGATCCTGGCGCGGCTGCCCTGACGTCGCGGAATCGCTCGCCACACAGATCAAGCGAACAACGCGCGGCCGGCCCAGGCGAACGCCAGGGCCGGCCAACAGAAAATCACGGTGCGAACGCGACGCCGACGGCGTTCGAGATCGCGAGGTAACCGGGCACGGTGAGGTCGATCGCGGCCGCCTGCAAGTACAAGGTGACGGGTGCCGGCGCGCCGCCGGGCACGTTCGCGATCGCAAACGCCCCTTGGCCATTGGCCACCGCCGTGAAGCCGATCAGCAGCGGATTCGTCACGAGGTTGCCCACGAGGAGCGGCGTCGGGTTGAAGTCCACAGATCCAAGAATCCAAAGGGGCGCGCCCGCGGGAGCGCCGCTCAGATCAAGAACGGCGCTGTTGCCCGACGTCAGCGGTTCACCACACACGGACAGCGCGAGGGTTCCGGGGCCACCAAAACCCAGATTGGGTTGGCACAGCGTGCACGACACTTCGCGCACGCGGAACTCGTCGATGGCCGCCTCGACGAGCGCTCCGACGTCGTCCTTCGCCACAAAACGCACAACGACGTTGCCGGTCGGTGTTACGAAGTCCGAAACGGTGAACTCGTGGAAGTACCAACCCCCGCCGGCCTGCGGCCCGCCGGGGCCAACCACCTCGACGGTGGTGTAGTTCTGCCCACCGTCGTTGCTGATCGCGACGGCGAACACTTCGACGTTCGGGTTGGCGCCACCGTCGTTGCTGAACCAGCGCCAGTAACCGATGCGCGCGTCCGTGCCCACAAGATCGATGGCCGGCGAGCGCAGCGTCGTTTTGCCACCGTCCACGTCGTTGGCTCCCGCGCCACCGCCCGTGTGTTGGCCGGTGACAAAACAGAGCTCGCCGACTGCGCTCACGTCCTGGGACGGTTGCACGGCGGTGCCGACGGGCGCCACGCGCTCCCAGATTCCGCTCGCGGCGTTGTCCCCGGGCGCACCGACAACCCAACCCGTCGAAACCTCGAAGTTATCGGCGAAGAGCACCACCTCGACACCCACTTCGGGGCTCACAAGAGCACTTGCGACCGCGCCGCAGTTCGTTTCGTCGAAGCTCGCGAAGTACTCCGGCGCGCTGCCGCAGGGCGCGGGGGGCAGCAATGCGCTGTAGACACCACCACCCTGGGGCGTCATCGGAACCGCGGCGAAAACGCCCGTCGGCGCGAAGCGGAAGTTGAGCTCAACCGGTCCGTTCGGCGTTCCCTTGACGGTTGCCGAGATCGACGTCGCAACGTCGGGCTCAAGGAGCGCGAGCGTGTCGACCTCGATCCCCACAAACAGCGGCAAACAGCTCGCCGCGCCTGCTTTCATCACAGCGACGACGGTCGGGTGGAAAAACGTCGTGATGTTGCTGAGGCCACCGGGGCAAAGGTGGCAGTAGCTCATGATCGTGCCATTCGAAATGCATCCGCCTTGGGCGCAGGTGTCGATCGGCGGAGCGTAGTCGTGGGTGTGCGGCGATCCGAAGCTGTGGCCGGTTTCGTGCGTGAAGACCATGAACTCCCAGTTGAGTGGGCTGACGGCGATCGGGAACGGCGTCAAACCGTCCATGTTGCCCGAGACCGCGAACGAAAAGCCCTGCGCGGCGTCGCAGATGCCGGACAGGTACGCCACGCCGCCGCCCAGGCTCGCGCCCGAGAGCATATGGCCGAGCACCGCGCCGCCCGGGACGTTGCCGCTCCATGCGTCGGCGAACTCGAACAGCACGTCGATGCTGCCACCGCCGTTGTCCTGCGCGGACCAGGGGTCCTGGGGGCTCGTGTAGAACTGCACGTAGGGGTACGTGAGCACCGTGTCGATCTGCTCTTCGTAGCGCGCGCTCGAGGCCGCCAGCAGCGACACGACATGTGCCGTCTGCGCGCCGAGGTCGCCGCCAAACACTTGGTTGAGCTGGAAGTCAGTTTCGATGGCGACCGGGCAATCGCGCAGCACGCAGGACGGGGCGGGGCCGCCGAACACGGCGTGTTGGCTGCCGCCACCGTGGGGCGCGGCTTCGCGGGTTACGTCGATCGTTTCGCAGCGGAACGGCGCGCCCGCGCGCAGCGCGCCGAGCTCGTCGTCACCCACGACCCAAGCGACCGATCGCGACCAATCGCCGCGCCCGTCGTGCTGTGCGAGCACGTGCGTCAAACGCTCGCCGTCGTTCCACCAACCGCGCACACCGCGATTCGAGAAGGAAACCACCGCTTCGCTGCCGGGGCGCCCGGCAACCGTACCCATCCAAACGCTGAGGTCGAGGCCGTTCATCAGGTCCGGCGCAAGCTCGCCGTCCACCCACAGTCCAAAGCGCAGCCGATTGAGGTCAACGCGCTCGAGCATGAGCTCAAGATCGGGGCCCTGCGCGCTGGGCACACCTATCAGCCGGACGGAATCGAGTTCCGCGAGCGCGCGGATTTGGGTTGCGCGGGGCGTGAACTCCCGCACCGCGGGGTGCGGCGTGTTGCCGCTGTGCTCGAGCGGAAAGGGAACGGGGAGCTGGGCCGAGGCGCTTGCCGCAAAAGCGGCGAGGACCGCGGCAGCGCGCAACCATGTTGCGTCGGACATCGCGTAGTGGGGGGATGGGTTTTGAACGCGCCGGGGGGCAGCGCGAGGGGCGAACGAGCCCCGAGGGTAGCGAGCGCGCGCGATCCGTGGGGTTTGACCGCTTTCGTCTCAATGGCGCGGCGCCGCTGCCCTGCGGAGCCGGTCGGCGATGCCGGCCCAGGCCTCGGTGTTGGGGGGGGACTCCACCCACACCGCGTCCACACCGCGTGCGTCGAGCCCATGCAGCACCTCGTACAAACGCGCCGCCCACTCGCGCGCGCCTTCGCCCAACACGATCTCGACACCCGTGCCGTCACCCAACGCCGTGCGCACGATGCGTGCTTCACCGGGCGCGAGCGCGCGTGCGGCGAGCGTTGTGCGGTCGACCAGATGCACACGCGCGCGCGGTGCGTAGTGGCTCGCATCGAGGCCCGGCGACGCACGCGCCGCGCCGGGGCCGGGGTCCGCGTGCGGACCTTCCAGTTCGGCGACGACGGCGGCGAGCTCCCCATGCGTCAATGTGCCGGGACGCACGAGCCGCGGCCGCGCGCCGCTGACGTCGATCACACTCGATTCGATGCCCAAGGTCGCGGGGCCACTGTCGAGCACCAAGTCGACACGGTTGCCGAGCCCTTCGACCACGTGCTCGGCGCGTGTCGGCGACAGGCGCCCGGAGGGATTGGCGCTTGGCGCCGCGACCGGTTCGCCGACGGCCTCGAGCAATCGCAACGCGACCATGGACGCGGGCACACGCACCGCCAGCGTGTCGCGGCCCGCCGACAGGCAATCGGGCGCGTGCACGGCGCGCCGGACGATCAGCGTCACGGGCCCGGGCCAGAAGGCGGCGGCAAAACGCTCCGCAGCCGCGTTCCATGTCGCAGCGAGCGCACGCGCCGCTCGAGCCGTCGCGACGTGGGCGATCAGCGGGTTGTGGGCGGGGCGGCCCTTTGCCGCGTAGAGCCGCGCGATGGCCGCGGGATCCATCGCGCGCGCGCCGAGGCCGTAGACGGTCTCCGTTCCAAATCCAACGAGCCCGCCCGCGAGGATCACACGCGCCGCCTCCGCGATCACGCGCGGATCGGGGCGCTCGGGATCCACGCGCAGGACACGCGGCAGCTTGCCGTCCGCCTGCCGCACGGGCGTGTCGTGCATCAGCGCAGCTCCAACTCGACATGCAGCGGCAGGTGGTCGGAGCCACCGTCCGATCCCACACACGCCCGTCGCGCGCGGAGGCCCGGCCGCAGCCAAATCTGATCGATGCGGACGACGGGTGGACTGGGAACACCGCGATAACCCCCGAACGTCGGAAAGGTGAAACCGAAGCCCGAGCCCGCCGCGCGGTACGCGTCGGCATATCCCGCTGCGCCCAGGACATCCAGCGCACGGGCCGCCGGCGTCAGGTTGAAATCGCCCGCGACCAGCGCGCGCGGATCGTCGCCCAGGTGTTCGATCACGCCGGCGAGGACCTCGTCGGAGCGCGCCCAATCGCCGAAAAAAGTCCCCCAAAGGTCGAGGTGCAAGCCCACGATGCGCACGTTGCCCCTCGGCGTCGTCACCGTCGCCGCGAGCCACAGTTTTGCGCCGACCGGTTCGAAAACCTGCACCGCACTGGTCGGCCATTCGCTGAACAGGGCGAGCGACGCTTTGCCGTGGCCGAAATAGTGGCGCGCAGGAAAACGCTCCCCGAGCTGCGCGTCGATCGCCGCGCGGGCCTCTTCGGTCCATTCTTGGACCACGATGACATCGCCCGGGTCTGCGCGCAGTTGGGCGACGACCTCGTCGGGCGTCGCGCGGCCGTGGCCCGCGTTCCACGTGGTCACGACGAGGTCCGGGGGCGGAGCGCCGCGCAGCTCCGGCGCGCTCCCGAACAGTTCCACCCGGTTCACGTACAGGCCCGCGGCGACCAGCAACGTCAGCACCGCCGCTAACATGCGCTGGCGCTGGCGCCACGCCCAAATGGCGAAGGGCGCGGCTCCGAGCAGCAGGAAAACCTGGAAGTGACCCACCACGACCACCGGCGGGAGCGCGGCCCCGGTTAAGGGGTCGAGCACGAGGTATGCCGCGCCCGCGAGGGCCCAAACGATCGGGAGCGCCGCGAGGGTCCCGCGCAGCGCGGAGCGGCGCGGCGCGCGCGCCGGTACGGCGAGCGAGACTCGATCAGCGGGGGAATCCATAGGTGTGGCACACAAGCGTAGCGCGGCACGCGTGCGCGGCGTGCCGACCCCGGTTCCGCGCGCGCAACGGCGCATCCAACATGCCGCCATGCGCCCGTACACTTGCTCCCGATCCGCGCGCCGTGAACACGTCCCACTTCTTCATTTTCGGCGCAGAGCGCAGTGGCACTGGCCTGCTCGCGCGCCTGATCTCGGCGCATCCCGCCGCATTCGTGCTCGAGGAGGCGGGGCTCTTCCACGCGCTCGCCGACGCCTGGCGCACCCACGAACAGGAGGGTCTCGGACGCCGTTTTGGGGCGCTCCGCGGCCGGGGCGGCAATCCGATGCGCGCGGGCGCGGGGTTCCACGAGCTGCAACCTCCTGTGCTCGACGGGTTGCCCGAGGCGGAAACGCCGCTGACGGTCGGACTCGTGCGTGAGTTCGCGCGCCAGTTGCGCGCCCGCTACCGTCGCAGCGCCGAGGAAGGTGCGCAGGGCGGTTTGTACCGCGCCCATTTGGGGCGCCTCGACCCGCGGCCGTGGATCGACGCCGCGAAGCGCGACGAGCTCACGGTTCAGGGGCTGCTAGAAGCGGCGCATCGCGCGCTCCTGCCGCCGGAGTGGATGGGCGCGTCCGTGTTGGGGGAGAAGAGCTGGGCGCACCTGTTTCTCGCGCCTTGGATCGGCGCGCTGCAGCCCGCGGCGGTGCGCATCGTGCTCGTGCGCCATCCCGTCGCCAACGTCGCGGCGATCCGCGCGGCGTCGGGCGGCGACCTCGACACCGCGATCGCCCGCTACAAGTGTTTCCACATGGCCCGTTTCCAGCGTCTCTACGACGCGGCGCACGGGCTCGTGCTGCGTTACGAGGACCTCGTGAACGCGCCGGGTAACGCCCTCGCGGCGGTGCGCGCGCGCCTGGGTGTCCTGGATTTCCCACTTCCTGCGCCGGACCCGCCGTTCGCGGCGGCCGAGTCCGCCCCGCTCCACCCCGCCGAAGAAGCCCGTGTCCTCGACGAGTGCGGGGACGTTGCGAAACACTTCTACCCCGAAATTTCGGCTCCAAGGAGCGCCCCGGAGGACGGTCGGCGCCGCCGTAGGGGGGGCTAGCCTCCCGGGCATGCTGCGGGCTCGCTCAAGGAGCTTTGAGAGCCTTCTGGATGGACCCCTAAGACCCTCAAGCAGGGGCACAAAGCGCCTCCGGTGTTGCCCGTTACCGCCGAGCGGAGGCGAGCACGGGGCGCTTCACCGTTTGGTGGAGCTCCTGCAGGCTACGCACGACGAGGTCGCCGCGGTGCATCGCTCCGAGGGCGCTCACGACCGCGCTGATGCCCGCGACCGTAGTAATCACCGGGATGCCAGCGGAGATCGCAGCAGCGCGGATGGTGCTGTCGTCCTCGCGCTGCTGCCGCCCCGCGGGGGTGTTGAGCACCATGTCGATCTCGCGGTTCTTGATCATGTCCACGATGTGTGGACGGCCCTCGTGGACCTTGTTCACCCGCGCGACCTTGATGCCGTTCGAAAGCAGCGCGCGCCAGGTGCCCTCGGTCGCGACGAGCTCGTAGCCCAGCGCGGCGAGTTGGCGCGCTTCACCGACGATCGCGCGCTTGTCGGAGGATTTGACCGTGAGGAGGACGCGGCCGCGCCGGGGCAGCTTCATGCCCGCGCCGAGGAACGCCTTGAGGAAGGCAAAACCGAGGTCCGGGTCCGCGCCCATGACTTCGCCCGTGGAGCGCATTTCCGGGCTCAGGCGGAAGTCGGTGTTCGGGAAGCGGCTGTGGGGGAACACCGGGGCCTTCACGGAGAAGTAGGGCGGCCGGACCTCCTGAGTGAAACCCAGTTCCTCGAGCGTCATGCCGCACATCACCTTGGCCGCCAACTTGGCGAGCGGCACACCGATCGCCTTGCTGACGAACGGGACGGTGCGCGACGCGCGCGGATTGACCTCGAGGACGTAGACCGACTCGCCCTTCACCGCGAACTGCACGTTCATCAGGCCGATAACACCCAGTTCGAGCGCCATCGCCTTCGTCGCCGCGATGATCTCGTCCTGAATGCCCGCGTCGAGCGTGTGGGCGGGCAGCACGCAGGTCGAATCACCCGAGTGCACGCCCGCTTCCTCGATGTGCTCCATCACACCGCCGATGACGACGATGTGGCCATCGCAGATCGCGTCGACGTCGACCTCGATGGCGTCCTCGAGGTACTTGTCGACGAGCACCGGTCGGTCGGGCGACGCGTGGACCGCGTGGGTCATGTAGTAGTCGAGGCGCTCGTCGTCGTGGACGATCTCCATGGCGCGGCCACCCAGCACGTAGGAGGGACGCACGAGCACCGGGTACCCGATGCGCCGCGCAATTTCGAAAGCTTGGGCCGCGTTGATCGCGAGGCCGTTGGCCGGTTGGCGCAGGCCGAGCTTGTCGAGGAACTCCTTGAAGCGCTTGCGATCCTCGGCGCGGTCGATCGAGTCGACCGACGTGCCGATCAGCGGCGCGCCGGCGTCCTCGAGCCCCTTCGCAAGGTTCAGGGGTGTCTGCCCGCCGAACTGCACGATGATGCCCTTGGGCTTCACCGCGTCGACGACGTGCATGACGTCTTCGTGCGTCAGGGGCTCGAAGAAGAGGTGGTCCGACGTGTCGAAGTCCGTCGAGACCGTTTCCGGGTTCGAGTTGACCATCACGGACTCGAAGCCGATCTCGCGCGCCGCCAACGCCGCGTGGACGCAGCAGTAGTCAAACTCGATGCCCTGGCCGATGCGGTTGGGACCGCCACCCAGGATCATGATCTTCTCGCCCGTGCTCGGTCGTATTTCGCTCTCTTCGGGCTCGAACGAGGAGTAGTAGTAGGGCGTGACCGCGGCGAACTCGGCGGCGCAGGTGTCGACCAACTTATAGACGGGTTGGATGCCGTGCTCCTTGCGCTTCGCGAAAACCTCGGCCTCCGAGCAGCCCGCCGCGTTGGCGAGCTGGCGGTCGGAGTAACCCAACCGCTTCGCCGCGCGCAGCAGCTCGGGATGCAGGTCGGAGCCGATCAGTTCGCTCTCGAAGTCGACGAGTTCGCGAATGTTCTCGAGGAACCAGGGGTCGATTTTGGTCGCCTCGTGGACTTCCGCGAGGTCCCAGCCCGAACGGAACGCCACGGGGATCGCCGGCAGACGCTTGTCCGTCGGGATGCGCAGGAGGCGCGACAGCGTCTCGGCATCGACGGTGGAGCCGGCGAAACCCTGGGGTTGGTCGAGGCCGAGCCCCTTCAAACCGACCTCGAGGCCGCGCATCGCCTTTTGCAGCGCTTCCTTGAAGGTGCGGCCGATGCTCATCACTTCGCCGACGCTCTTCATCTGCGTCGTCAGCGTCGTGTCGGCGCCGGGGAACTTCTCGAAGGCAAAGCGCGGAATCTTGACGACGCAGTAGTCGATCGCGGGCTCGAAACTGGCAGGTGTGACGCGGGTGATGTCGTTGCGCAGCTCGTCCAGCGTGTAACCGACGGCGAGCTTGGCGGCGAACTTCGCGATCGGGAAGCCAGTCGCCTTCGACGCGAGCGCCGACGAGCGCGACACACGCGGATTCATCTCGATCACGACCATGCGGCCGGTCTTGGGATCGATTGCGAACTGACAGTTCGAACCGCCGCATTCGATGCCGATCTCGCGCATGATCGCGATCGACGCGTTGCGCATGCGCTGGTATTCGCGATCGGTCAGCGTCTGTGCGGGCGCCACGGTGATCGAGTCCCCGGTGTGCACACCCATGGGATCGAAGTTTTCGATCGAGCAGATGATGACGACGTTGTCGGCGTTGTCGCGCATCACCTCCATCTCGAACTCCTTCCAGCCCGCGAGGTACTCGTCGATCAGGACTTCGGAGTTCATCGAGAGCGCGAGGCCACGCGCGACGATTTCTTCGAACTCCTCAACGTTGTAGGCGATGCCCCCGCCCATGCCGCCCATTGTGAAGGCCGGGCGGATGACACAGGGCAGTCCGATGTCGCCCAGCACGCGGCGGGCGTCTTCCATCGTGTGCGCGATGCCCGAGTGCGGGCATTCGAGCCCAATATTGCCCATCGCGGTGCGGAAGAGGTCGCGGTCTTCCGCCTTGCGAATAACCTCGGCTCGCGCGCCGATCATCTCGATGCCCAGCTCGTCGAGGACGCCGGAATCGTAGAGGCGCAGCGCGGTGTTGAGCCCGGTCTGTCCACCCAGTGTGGGCAACAGCGCATCCGGCCGTTCCTTGCGCAGGATCTCCGCCACGACCTCGGGCGTGATGGGCTCGATGTACGTGGCATCGGCCATCTCCGGATCCGTCATGATCGTGGCCGGATTCGAGTTGACCAGCACCACCCGATAACCCTCCTCGCGGAGGGCTTTGCAGGCCTGGGTGCCGGAATAGTCGAACTCGCAGGCCTGGCCGATGACGATCGGGCCGCTGCCGATGATCAGGATGGAGCGGATATCGTCGCGCTTGGGCATTCGCGTCGCGGAGCTCCCAGGTGGTGCCTCGGGAGCGAAGGGAGGGGTTGGCGGCGGGTTCGGAGCGGGCGCGCGGCAACCGGACGCGGCTCCGCGAGGGAGGCGCCGGACCTCTGCCCGGGAGATTGGACCACACCGGGACGGTGTTGTCACGGCGCGGGCGAACGGCGTGCGAGCACACGCTCGACGTCGCGCGGGGCGACCGCCACGCCGATCTCGACCCGGCCCAACGCGCGCGGCAGAACGAAGCGCGGCCGGCCGTCCCGGGCCTTTTTGTCGCGCGCGAGCGCCCCGAGCAGGGCTTCGTCGTCGAGCCGCTCCCCGAGTGCGGACTCAAGATCCCCGAGCCCCGCCGGCAGCCCCAGCCGCCGGGCGACGCTCGCCACCCGCGCGTGCAGGCCGGGGGCAATTCCGCCGTGCTCCGCCGCCAACTCCAGCGCAAAGCCAATTCCCGCCGCCACCGCGACCCCGTGGGGCACGCGCCCGTGGCCCGCCGCGGTTTCGATGGCATGGCCGAGGGTGTGGCCGAGGTTGAGCGCTTCGCGGGCGCCGGTGTCGTGCTCGTCGACCTCGACGAGGCGCCCTTTCGCGCGCGCGCAGGGCTCGACGAGGGCGCACAGACCCTCCGCGGGGCCCTCCAAAGCATCCGTGGCGCCGCGTTCGAGCGCCGCGAACAGGTCGGGATCGAGGGCCAGGGCTACTTTCAGCACCTCACCGAGGCCCGAGGTTCGCTCGGTGGGGGTGAGTGTCGCGAGGGGCCGCGGGTCGGCCAGCACCCATTCGGGGGCGTGGAACGCTCCGACGAGGTTTTTTGCGGCCGCCAGGTCGACCGCGGTCTTGCCCCCGATGGCCGCGTCCACCTGGGCAAGCAACGTCGTGGGGCAGGCGATCCACGGGATGCCCCGGTGGTAAAGGGCCGCCGCTAGCCCGACCGCGTCGCTGGTCGCCCCGCCTCCGAACGCCACCAGGACGGCCCCGCGGTCCAGTGCGGCCGCCGCTAGTCGCTCCAGCAGCGCGCCGAGCTGCGCCCAGGTTTTGACGTCCTCGCCGCGGGGCACCGCGATCGCGCGCTCGCGCAGTTCCGCCGGCAGGAGTCCGCCATGCAGCTTGAGTGCGTGGGTGTCCGCGACCACCTGTCCGCGGCGCCCCGCCAGGGCCTCGACCAGGTCAAAAAGCGCGCCTGGGCCGATCCGGACCTGGGTCCGGCGGCTGGCGCGCACCTCGAACGCGGCGGTCGGGCCGCTACCCGTAACCAACGGGTCCGCACGGCGTTCGCTCAACGGCCCTCGGCGAGGCCGGCTGCCGGGTCCGAGGTCCGACGGCGCTGGCGGCGCTCGACCTGCTGCCGCTCGAAGACCTCGGCGCGCCGGCGGTCGCGGCGGACGAGAACGGCGAGGATCGTCACCATCAGCCCCGTCAGGATCGCGACGGCGTACAGCACCTGCCGCATCACAGGATTGGTGGGAACTTCGAAGCGCTCGATCGAGTGCCCGACGAAAAACGGCGCCACACGCCGGGTGCCGACCCCGGAGTCGAAGGCGTAGTTCTTGAAGAACTGCAGCTCACCCTTGATCAGTTGGCCTTTCGCCAAGCCCGCGAGGCGCCCGGGAACCTGCACGCCAATCACCGGCAGCGCCCGGTCCCACCCGGTGTTTGCGATCCACAGCTCTGTCACCGTGTCGAGGCGCGCGCCGTTCTCGGGCAGCGCGAGATGGCGCACGACCTCGATGCGGCTGGTGCCCAAGCGAAACGCTGCGCCGCGGTAGGGCTGGGGGTCCTCGAGAATGCGGCCCAGGAGGTCGCGGTCGAGTTCCAAAGCGGCGCTGAAGTCGTGCGCGTCGGGCGCCGCGTCCCGCGCGTGCGCGAGCAACTCAAAACGCCCGGGGACATCCAGGCCGAGCGGCCGTTGGAGGCCGTCGTCGATGACAAGATCGAGCCTATCGGGGTCGTGGTAGGGGCGCGGCCCGATGGGGGCGACCGAGGGCTCCGCACGGCTGCTGACCACGAGGGGCGCTTCGATCCACTCGCCCGCGGGGCCTTCGTTGGAATACAGCTTGAGGAACAGGCCCGACAGGCGCAGCCAGTCGCCCGGCTCAAGGGGCGTTGGTGCGCTGAGCACGACTGCGTGCGCGGTTCCGCCGCCCTCGACGGCCAGGGTCAGGTGGTGTTCCGGGGCGGCGAGCGCATCCGGGCGCAACTCCTTGTGGACGAGGACCTGGCCGCGCACGGTCACCGCGCGCCCGCGCCACGGATTGGGATCCGCGCGGATCTCCTCGATGGTCGCGGCGTCGAGCGCGCGCGCATCCAGCGCCTCGAAGTGCGCGGGGGTGAGTTGCCGCGCGAGCCCGAGCAGCGTGGCAACCGGCGCGCGCTCGAGCCGCACACGCTGCGCCGGTGTGCTGTCCTCCACACCGGCGCGCAACGCATCCACGGGGATCGTGGGGAGTTCGACCCGCGCGACGATTTCGACCGGCTCCGCGACCACGGCCTGACCTTCCCCGCGGGGCGCGTTGGCGTAGAAAAGCGAGGCGCCGATCACGATGATACCCACGAGCATGAGCCCGAGGCGTACTTTTTCGCCGCCCGACAGGCCGGAGCGGGGGGCTTGCGCGCCCTTGAACTTGCGCATGGGGTGTCCTCGCGCGGATGACGCGCGTCTTATCGGGGAGTGAGGGCGCGCCGGGTGGCGCCGAGGCCTGCGGCCTCGACCAGTCCGCGGAACAGCGCCGCGTCCGGATGGCCTTCGGGGGACATCTCCGGGTGCCACTGCACCCCGAGAGCAAACGGATGGGAGGGCTTTTCGATCGCCTCGATCAGCCCCTGGTCGTCCTGCGCCGCCACATTCCAGCCCGGGCCGGTGCGCGCGACCGCCTGGTGGTGGCGCGAGTGCACGGCCACGCGGTCGACCGCGAGCAGCCCCGCGATGCGTGTGCCGCGCAGCGTCCGGATTTCGTGGCGCACACCACCGCCGTGTTCGCGCGAGCCGGGCAGGTCCTCCGGCAGGTGCTGGTAGAGGTCGCCGCCGTCGACCAGCGCGAGCAGCTGCATGCCATAGCACACACCGAGCACGGGCAGGCCGCGCTCCAGCGCCGCACGCGCGAGCTCAACGTCGAAATCCTGTTTTTCCGGTGGCACGGGTGTCGCGAGGGGATGGGTCGCGCCCTTGCCGAGCCGCGCCATGTCGAAGTCGTCACCACCGGACAGCAAGATGCCGTCGAGCCCCGCCAGGAGGTCCACCATGTCCCGCGGGCCGCCGCACGGATAAATGCCGACGGGCGTTCCGCCGGCTCGCAGCACGGCCTGGGCGTAGCGCAGGGGCAGGTCGACCCGCATGCCGCCGCGCTCGCTCAAGCCACCGTTGATGCCGATCCAGGGGCGACGGGGCAGTTCCATGGGGGCGCCATTGTAGTCCCGCGATGCCACGCTTCCCCCAACACCTTCGCTGCGCGTAATCTCCCCGCCCACGGGGCGTCCGTGCGGGGCACCCGCGCGCCGCACCCCGTTCCCGCGCTTGTTTCGCTCGTCGCTCCCCAACTCCCGCATCCCGTGCCCGTCCACGAACCCGCCTGGCTGCTCCTTGGTATCTATCTCGTCGCGGGCTTTGTGTTGCTCGCCAAGGGAGCGGACTGGCTGGTGGGGGGCAGCGCGGGACTCGCGCGCCGCCTGGGGATCAGTTCCCTTGCCATCGGCCTGACCGTCGTCGCCTGGGGAACATCGGCCCCCGAGCTCGTCGTGTCCGTGCTGGCCGCCCTCGAGGGCCAGGCGGCGATCAGCCTCGGCAACGTTTTGGGCTCCAACATCGCGAACATCGGGCTCGTCCTCGGCGCGTGCGCCCTCGTTCTGCCGCGGGTGCTCGAGGGCAAGCTGAGCGGTCGCGACCTCTTTTGGCTGTTTGCCTCGGTCGGGGCTCTGTGGTGGGCGTGTTCGGACGGCGACCTCAGCCGCCTAGACGCCGTTTTGCTGCTCCTCCTCTTTGCCGTCTACAACGTCGTGCTCTGGCGCGGAGCCCGCCGTTTCGACGACGGGTCGGCGGCGGCAGCGGGGGCGGGGGCAGGGGCAGGGGCAGGGGCGGCCGAGGCCGAGGTCGGGGCCACTGCGGCCGTGAAGGGCATGCACCCCGCGCTCCTGGCCTTCATCGGGGTCGTTGTCGTATCGGTGGGCGCGAAGTTGGTCGTGGTGGGAGCGGAAGGGGGCGCGCTGCGCCTCGGCATCGATGCGCGCATCGTCGGCCTGACCGTGGTGGCCGTCGGCACGTCCCTTCCGGAGCTTGCGGCAGGCCTTGGTAGCGCGTTCAGGGGGGAGAGCGACATCTCGCTCGGCAACGTCCTTGGCAGCAACGTCTTCAACGTGATCGCGGTGCTGGGTCTCGTGGGGATCGTGTCGCCGCTCACGCCGGACAACACCCGCGACGAAGCCGCGCGCGAACAGCTCGAACTCGCCTTCCGCGGTGCGCTCGCCAACGATTTTCCCTACGTGATGGCGTTCAGCGTGGCGTTTGCGCTGCTGCCCTGGCTCGGGGGCGCGCGCTACGGGCGCTTGAAAGGGGGCGCGCTGATCCTCGCGTACGCCTGGTACACCTGGAACCTGTTCTGACGTTCCACGTTCGTCACCTCGCAGGCGCTCGGACCCAGGTCGGTGTGTAGGGATAGTGCATCAGGAGGCCGCGGGAAGCGTGGACGGCGGCGAAGATCGACAGCAAGATCTGGCTGACGGCGATCAGCACCAGCATCGGGATCCCGATCAGGATGAAGGTCAGCACCCCCGCGATCAGCCCGGCGATCGTCACCGTGATCTGGAAGTTGAGCGCCTCCCGCGCGTGCGCTTCGACCTCGCGGTCCGACTTGCCTTTGGTCAGCCAGATCGCGAGCGGCGCGAGGATGTTCGCAAACGGGATCGCGAACCCCAGCAGACCGCTGAGGTGGGTCAGGACGGGCCAGGTGCGATCCACCGCCGTCTCCGGCAGGGGTTCGGTGCGGTGCAGCGCGTCGAAAGCCGAGGTCATGGGGAGGTCTTGGGAAATGGGCTGGCCAGGTTTCAAGCGCGGGTGGCGAGTGCGCATCCGATGAGGCGGTAAAGCAGCCGGGCGCCGACGTTGGCGTCCCAGGAGTCGTGTTCTCCCAGGCCGTCTTCCGTCTCCGCGGGCTCGCCGGGGGAGACCTCGACGAGGTCGAGGCCGACGATCCGCCGGCCGCTCTTGGCGAGCTCCACGAGGAACGCCATGGCGTCGTGCCAGGAGAGCCCCCCGGGGACGGGTGTCCCGGTGTTCGGGCACAGGACCGGGTCCAGGCCATCCACGTCGAAGGAAACGTAGACCTCGCGCGGCAGGAGCGCGATCGTGCGCTTGATGAGCGCCCGGCGCGTTCCGTCGAGGGCGGCCTCCGCCCACTGGTCGTCAAACAGCGCGCTAATGCGGCCGTCGCTCGCGCGCTGGTACTCGAACTCCTCCTCGGCGAGGTCGCGCAGGCCGACTTGCACGAGCCGGGTGACACCGTCCAAGCGCTCCATCGCGTTGCGCAGGATCGACGCGTGGGACCACTCGAAGCCCTCGTACGCGGGCCGCAGATCCGCATGGGCGTCGAAGTGCAGGATGCCCAGGCCCGGATGGCGTAGCGCGAGCGCCTCCATCGCGCCGAAGGGCACCGCGTGGTCGCCCCCGAGCACGACGGGCAAGGCTCCGCTCGCGAGGCTCGCTTCCACGGATTCGCGCACGATGCGGTTGAGCGCTCCACCCAACCCGTTGACGGCTGCGAGGTCCGCCGCGAGCCCTTTGTCGTCGCCGATGCGTCCGCCCGCGGCGATCACGCGGCGCGCGCGCGGGAAAGCCTCGATTTGCAGCGCTTCGATGCGGGCTGCTGCCGGGACGAGCGCGATGCCGGCTGTGTAGGGGCGCCCGAAGTAGCGGTCGAAGAGGTCGACTTGGTGGCTCGCGCGCAGGACGGCGCGCGGGCCGCGGGATGCTCCCGCGCGGTAGCTCGTCGTCGCGTCGAAGCCGACTGGGTGGACGTGGACCCGTGCTTGTTCGGGCGGTACGTCGAGGCCAAACAGGCCGCTGTCCGGGTCGGCGGCGGCGGCGGGGTCGAAACCCTGGGGCAGGAAGTCGGCGGCTGGGCTCATGGTGGGCGGTTCGCGGGGCGCGGGACTCCATCTTGGCGCGCGGGACGGTCCGGTTCGATCATTTCGCCAAGATGCCCCGCACGGGCGGCGTTGGATGCCCGTGGACGCGATGGAAGAGCCTTCGGATAGCGACCTCCTCTTGGCGTTTGGGCGCGGCGACGTCGCGGCGTTCACGGCGCTCGCCGCTCGCCATCAGGCGCCGCTCCTCGCGCACGCCCGGTCTCTCGTCGGGCGGCGCGGTGGGGCGGAGGACGCGGTCCAAGAGGCGCTCCTGCGGCTCGCGAAGTCGCCACCGCGGATTCCGGTGGGGGGCGGCGAAGCCGCGGGATCTGCGCTGTCGGGGTGGCTGCACCAGGTGCTGCGTCGGGTGTGCCTCGACACGCAGCGCGGGGAGGCGCGCCGGCGCCGGCGTGAGCGGGAAACGGCGCCGATCGAGGCAATCCAGGGGGGACAGGAAAACGTGGAAACCAACGACACACGCGCGGCGGTCGAGCGCGGGCTCGAACGCCTCAGTGCGGACCAACGGGAGGTGATCGCGCTGCGGCTCTTCGGTGAGAAGAGCTACAGCGAAATTGCCGCGATCACGGGCAAAAAAAAGGGGACCGTGGGCTGGCTGATCAGCGCGGGGCTAACGCGCCTCGCGGATGAGCTCAACCACCTGATGCCGGGCCAGGAAGCCGGCGCGCGGGGGACGTTGCGATGAAGCCGAACGAAGAAGTGACTGCGCAGGAGCGTGCGGATCTCGTGGCGTGGATGCTGGGGGAAGCGGCGGTTGATGTGCGTGCGCGTGTGGATGCGGCGCTGTTGGAGCGACCCGCGCTCAAGGCCGAGCGATTGCGGCTCGAGCGTGTGGTCGAGTTGCTGCGCGAGCATGCGCGGAGCGCAAGCGGCGCTGAACAGGTTGACGGCGTGGGAATGAACGCGCTGATCGACGCCGCGCGTGCGTCGGCCGCCAAGCGGCGCGGATGGCGGCGGATCGTGCGTCCGCTGGCCTTGGCGGCGGCGGCGTTGTTCCTGGCGGGGTTGGGGCTCTTTTCGACGGGTAGGCTTGATCCGTGGCTGGGCGAAACCGCCCCGCAGTCGGAGATGGCCGCGTCGCTGGATGCGCCCGCTGATGCAGCCAAGAGTGCCCTCACTGCTGAGCAGATTAAGCAATTGTGGGCGTTGGGCTATGGCGGTTACGGCGTCGTTCCTGGCGCTTCCGAGCCTTCGAACTCTTCGTCGGTCGATCGCGGGGCCCCGACGCACAAAGGCGATGGCGGCACGCTCGACAGTCCGGAACTCGCCGCGCGACTCGCGCCCCTGGGGTACGTCGAGGACGGCGCGGCAGTCCCCATGAGCAAGGGCCTTGCGCTCGCGCGCATTCAGGACATGCTCGCACCCTTCAACGGCGAAAGCTCGTTCGACTACTTCCTGCGCGCGTTCGGATCGCGCCCGTTCGAAAGCGCGCGGCGCAAACCGATCGCCACATTCGCGGCGAGCGTCGATACGGCCAGCTACAGCCACGCACGCGCCTATTTGGAGCGCGGTGAACTGCCGCCTGCGGACCTGGTGCGCACCGAAGCCTTCATCAACGCCTTCCGCGGTTCCTACGGTGATAGCGGGCCGCAAAACGGCACTTTCGCGCTGCATCTTGAGCTTGCGCCATCACCCTTTGGCGACGTCCAGCGCGCGCCGTGGCTCCTGCGTGCGACCGCCGTCGCCCGCGATGTTCCGCGGGGGGAGCGCACCCCCCTGGCTTTGACGTTTGCCGTCGATGTCTCGGGTTCGATGGCACCCCTGAACCGACTGGAACTCGTCAAGTCGGCCTTAGAACTGCTCGTCGAAGAGCTGGATTCTTTCGACCGGGTTGCGCTCGTCGCGTATTCGAGCGTTGCGCGGATCATCCTTCCGATGACGCACGCAAGCGACCGAGGCCCTTTGCTTGAGGCCATCCGCGGCCTCGCCTCCGGCGGTGGAACGAACCTCGAAGGCGGGCTCGCGCTCGCCTACCAGCACGCCGCCGACCACTTCGATCCCGCGGCAGGGAACCGCGTTGTGCTGCTTTCCGATGGTGTGGGAAACATTGGCGCAGTCACCCGCGAGGCACTGCTTGCGGGCGTGGGCGCGCAACGTGCGAAGGGCATCTACCTCAACACCATCGGGGTGGGCATGGGTGACCACAACGACGCGCTGCTCGACGACTTGGCGCGCACGGGTGATGGGATCGCGACCTATGTCGACGACGAGCGGGAAGCGCGCCGCGCGTTTGTCGAAAACTTCGTGGGCAGCTTCGAAACGGTTGCGCGCGACGTGAAGTTGCAGGTCGAGTTCGATCCCGCACGCGTGGGGCGTTGGCGTTTGCTCGGTTACGAAAGCCGTGCCCTCGCGGACCGCAGTTTTCGCGACGACAGTGTCGACGCAGGCGAAGTGAACGCGGGGCACAGCGTCGTCGCACTCTTTGAGCTCCACGACGTGTCGCTGCAGGGTCCCGGCGCGCTCACAACCTTTCGCGTGCGCCACAAACCGCCCTTTGGTGCTCCCGGCGCGGATGCGCCGAGCGAGCAGGCCGCGGTTATCCGCGGAAGCGACGCCCTGAGTGCGGTGGCCTCGGCGTCCCCAGCCTTCCGCCTGTCAGCGGCGGTGGCGCAGGCGGCCGAGATGCTGCGTGCAAGTCCCCACCGCGAGGGTGCGCACACGGAAGCGGTCGTCAGGGAACTGCGGGCCGTCGCTCCGCTCCTGCGCCGCGGCGACCTTGGCGAAGACCCGGCGGCCGAGCCCCTGGCGCTCGCCGAGCGGTTGGAGCGGGTTGGTTTGTACCTCGACGCACGCGCGCGCCGCGGCGATGATCGACGGCAGCACGACTTGCGTTTTGCGCACTGGGAACTGGCGGTTGAACTCGAGGCACGAGGTGAGCCGGATCCCAACCGGATCCGGGAACTGCG
The DNA here is from genome assembly GCA_038246255.1 of Planctomycetota bacterium. Classification (GTDB taxonomy): domain Bacteria; phylum Planctomycetota; class UBA1135; order UBA1135; genus RI-242. The sequence continues at coordinate 33,309 of JBBRWC010000015.1, read as the reverse complement.
CGCCCGAATCGCGGAACTAGAAGCGCAGCAGATCGGCGCGCCGCGGTGATGATTTGGCGCATTGGCGTCGTAACCTGTCCGCATGCAAGTAGAGCGGTCCAACCTGATTCTCGGTGCGTTGCTCGGCGGTACGGCCGTCGTCCTGGGTGCGCTCGGCAGCCACGCTTTTTTCGCTGCGGGCGCGGATCCTAAACTGATCAACGCGTGGGATGTCGGCGTGCGTTATCAGGCGTGGCATGCGCTCGCGCTCCTCGCTCTTGCACCGCTGGAGCGCCGGGTCGGCGGTGGCGCGTTGCCGTGGCTGTTCGGGATCGGGGTTTTGGGTTTTTCGGGCTCGCTCTACCTGTTGGCGCTCGAAGTGTTGCCGGACGGGCTTGGCGTTGTGACGCCGATCGGCGGTGTTGTGCTGATCGCCGGATGGCTGCTGTTGTTCGGACGCGCGCTGCGTATGGGCGCAGAGCGCGCGTGAGGTCCGGCGCAAATATCGCGGCCGCGCTCGTCGTCGCCGCGTTGGTAGCCTGCCGCTCGCTTCCACCCGAGCCGCCGCCGCCGCCGTGGCCGGCGTTCGAAAGCGCAGAGCTCGGCTCCGCCCCCAACGTGCACCGCGCGGGTGACCTATGGATTGGCGGTCGGCCCGAGCGCGCCGACCTCGAACTGGCCCTGCGGCGCGGATTGGTGCGCGTGATCGATATCAGCGCTGCACAGGTGCCCGCCGTGTACGACATCGACGGCGCCGCGCGCGCGCAGGGACTTGATTACGTGCGCATCCCCTTCGGCACACGCGCGCCAGAGCGCGATGCCGTGGAGCGGGCGCTCGTGGAGCTGCGGCGTCCGGGCGCCAAATATCTCTTCTGCGACGGCGGCGAAGGCGCGGCGCTCGTGTTGGCCATCCACCGCGTGCTCGACCACGGTGTACCCCTCGACCAGGCGCTCGTGGAGGCGCGCCGCTTGGGGATGAAACCCGGGCTCGCGGAGGACTTCGTGCGCGGTTACTGCGACGCGTAGAGTGCGCGCACGTCGTCTGCGCGGTTTGTGCGCAGCGCGGCCTGGTTCAGGTAACCCTTGTCGGTGATTTCGCCAGCATCGATGGACGGGGGCTCGGCGAGGAGCCGGACGGCGGTGATGCGCTCGGAAGCGCGCTCGCGCGTTTGATTGAAGTGCGCGAACGCCTCCGCGAGCGCCGCAGCGACGCAGGGGTGGGTCAGCTTGGCGGACGGTGAAGCGTCCGGGCCCAGATCCGTCGCGAGGGTGTTCACGCGATTCCAATCGGGGATGCCAAGCAAGCGCACGTCGTCGCGGTCGTGGCCGCACACCACCGCATCGGCCAGCAATCCACCCGAGTTGGCGATCGCTTCCACGCGCAGCCGGCCGGCATTGATCCAGGTGCCGCTCGACAGTTTGAAGTCCTCCGCGACGCGGCCGTCGAACACGATGCCCTTCGACGGATCCGCGGGGTCCGCGAAGGCGCCCGCGTCGCCAATCTTGTAATAACCCTCGTCGTCGAAGGCTTCTGAGGTGAGCTCCGGTTGGCGCCAGTAGCCAGGTGTGACGCAGGGTCCCGCGACACGCAGCTCGAGCTTGGCTCCGCTTGGCACCAGCTTGAGCCGCATGCCGGGGACCGGCAGGCCGATGACACCCGCGCGCGGGATGGGGAAGTGGACGCTGGTGACGAGCGGGCTCGTCTCGGTGGAGCCCCACGCGCTGACCATCGGCAGCACACGGCCTGTTTCGCGCAGGCACAGGGCTTCGACGCGTTCCCACAGGTCCTGGGGCAGTGCAGCTCCAGCGTAGAAGATCAGGTCGAGGCGTTCGAAAAAGCGCGCCGCGAGCGTGCGGTCCGTTTCGAGCAGCGGCAAGAGAAGCCCGAAGCCGCGCGGCACGTTGAAGTAGAGGGTGGGCGGCACCGCGCGCAGGTTGGCCGCCGTTGTGGCGATCAGGTGGGGTGCGGGTTTGCCGCCGTCGATGTACAGCGAGCCGCCGTTCGCGAGCACCATGTGAAAGTTGTGGTTGCCTCCGAAAGTGTGGCTCCAGGGGAGCCAGTCGACGATGGTCGGAGGGCACTGCGCGAGGAACGTCCACACTTGGCGGATCGCGGCTTGGTTCGCGCACAACATGCCGTGGGTGTTCACGACGGCTTTGGGCACGCCGGTTGAGCCGGACGTGAAGAGGAACTTCGCGATCGTGTCCGGCCCCGTGCGCGCGAAGGCGGCTTCGACGCCGGCGTTGGCTCCGTCATCGGGCCTGGCGAGCCAGTCTTCGAGGCGCTCGGCGCGCACGTTTGCGCCACCGGTGCTGACCAACGTGGGTGTACCCGCGGGGACGGAGGCGAGTGCGCGTGAAAAAGTGTCACCGTCTGCCGCGAACACGAGTCCTGGTGTCAGCAGCTCAAGGCAGTGGCGCAGTTTGCCGAGGTCGCGCGCGAGGAGGCTGTACGCGGGCGAAATGGGTGCGACGGGGATACCGACTTGCATCGCCGCCAACGCCAGGAGCGCGGCGTCGACGGAATTGTCGGAAAGAATTGCAACCGGACGTTCGGGACCCAGATCTCGCTGAAGGAGTTGTGCGGCGAGGCGATCGACTTGGCGGCGCGCGTCGGCGTAGCTGACTTCGAACCAATCGCCCAACGCGCCGGTCGATGCTGCCAACGCGGCGGGTGCTGTCGCGGGTACTGTCGCGGGTGCCGCAGCCGACGAGAATGTCGGCTGGGCCCCGCGCGCGCGTCGCTCGGCGAGGAACACGCGGTCAGGAGCCCGCTCGGCCCATTCGCGGAGCCAGACGCCGATCTGCCGGGCCGCCGGGGCGGGCGGCAGCGGGGACGACAGGACATAACCGCCGTCCCGATGGGGGGCGACGTCGACGTGGGCCGGTGCGAAGGCGAGGGGGCGGGGGGTGCCGCGTTGGGTCATGGGCAAGGTGGGCTGGGTCGGGGGGATTGTCCGGGATGGCGGTCGGTTTTGGGGATAGATGCCCGGGGTAACAGTGACCCGGGCGACTGCGGCCCTGGCCACCGCAACCCGGGCGACCGCAGCCCGGGCCACTGCAGCCCGGGCGACTGCAACCCGGGCCACTGCGGCTTGTGGGACCGCGGCTTGTGGGACCGCAACCCGTGCGGCCGGGGCCCTGGCGGCTGCGGCCGAAGCGACCATCGCCCTGGAGGAGGGCGGTCGGCGTCCCGATGGCCGGGTTGGGTTGGCGGCGCTGCGGGCAGGGGGTTGTTTGACGTTTCGCGTTCGTTGGTCAGCACGCACAGGTGTTGCACGTCGCGGCGGGCCCTCACCGCTGGGAGCGCGGGCCTCCGGCCCGCCTTGCTTCGCCTCAAGGGGGCCGGTTTGACCGAAGTCGCGCAAGGCGGGCCGGAGCCCCGCGCTCCCTCAAGACGCACGCAGCGAGCGACGCGTACGCAACCGCGACACGCATGCCGAAATGAGCGCTTACGGGTGTGAGCGCGAGCGTTGCGCGGGTGGCCCCCGAAGCAGCGTGGCGCGCAAGGTTAGGCCGGGCCGTCTACCCCGGGCGGCGTCGATCGCCGATACTTGCGGGCGCGATGCCGATGCGCCATTCATCCGTTTCCCCGGCCCCTGGGCGGGTCCGACCCGCGTGGCCGCGCGCGGCGGCCATTGCGCCGCTCGCGCTTTCCTTGGCGGCCGCCTGCGGTGGGGGCCACGACGGTCCGCCGACGTCGCCCCTGACCCCCGAGTTCGAGGCGGCAAACGCTCCGGCGATTTGGCAGGGCGCACCGGGTCGGCGCAACGACCACATCGGGCACACGGTGGTGCCGCCCCAGCCCGGCTTTGCGGGCCGCGCGATCATCGCCGCGGGGGGCGGAAACCCCTGGATCGAGGTCCCCCAAGCTCCGGCCACGACCCACGACATCGTCGCTTTCTTCCGCGCGAACCCCGTTCCGGGCACCGGAGCCGTCCGCCCCATCGCCGCGGTCCAGGGCGATGAGGCGGGCGACCGCTTTGGCTTTGCCCTGGCTTTTGGCCCGCGGCTGGTGTCCTCGCAGGCGACACCCCCGGATTTGGCCGTGGGTGCGCCCCGGGGCCCCTGGGAGGAAGTGGGCGAGTTCACCGAGCGGGGTGTTGTCCACGTCGTCGCAGGGGCCGACCTGGAAGCGCGCCTCGGCGCCGGGCCGGAGCCGATCGTCGCGACCCGGATGCGGGTCTACGGGGCAATCGCGGGGGGCCGCTTCGGCGCCGCGCTCGCGGCCCTCGACCTGGACGGTGACGGGGGAGCCGACCTCATCGTGGGAGAACCCGGAGGGTCGCTCGCGCCGGGCTTTGGCGGCCGCGTTTGGCGCGTGCCGTCCGCGGGTCTGGACCGGACCCTCGCGGCTGGCCTCGACCGGATCCGCGTGGACGACCCGCGGCTCGGCGCGACGGTGCTCGCGGAGGGTGAGCCGGGGGACAGCCTTGGGACATCCCTCGCCATGCTTCCGGCTGACCCCGCCCGGGCCGTGCCGGCGGCCCTCCTGTGCGGCGCCCTCGGCCTCTCGTACGACCCGGCCGCCGACCGTTGGATCGCCGCCGCAGCCGGGAGCGGCCACGCGCGCATCGTCCACCTCGATGGGGCGGGCGCGCCGACAGTCTCGACGCGGCTGGAGGGGGGCGCACCCGAGTCCCATTTTGGGCGAGCGATCGCATGGGCCCAGGTCGGGGGCGCCCCCATCGCCCTGGTCGGGGCGCCCTTCGATGTGGGAGCCGAAGGTCTTGCCGTTGGCTCCGTCCACGCGTTCGACCGATCGGGCCGACGGCTGTGGCGGATCGACGGCTCCCAGGAGCTTGCACGTTTCGGTTGGAGCCTCGCGGTGAACGGTCCTGTACTCGCTGTGGGTGCGCCGAACGCGAGCCGCGCCGGAGAGCGCTTCGACGAAGCCCGCACCGATCCCGACGGTTTTCGCCGGGGCAGCCTGCATCTTTTGCGCTTTGACGCGGATCCGCTTGCTCCACCCGCGCCCACCGCCCGCTGGCACGCCGAGGGAGCGCGCGACCACCTGGGGTTCAGCGCCGCCGCCGCGGAACTTGGCGGCCAGCGGGGATTCCTCGCGGGCGCACTGGCGTGGCCGGTCCACCCGGGGACGGAACAGGGCCGTGTGTACCTGATCCCGACCGAACCGATGGCTCGCTGAACGTTCGGTGACACGTTGGCTTCGCCGAGTCGCATGCGTGCAAGGTGCGATGGGGCCCGCGCCCGGCCCGGCCCTCGGGCAGCGGTATACTTTCGGCGTCCGCGGCCCGGGCCGTCGGTTGAACCGACGCCGCGGGCCGTGGATGGCTTTTCGTCCCAGCCCCCCCATGACGTACATCTGCGGCACCGGCACCGCCGTTCCAAGCGAGGTGGTCACGAACGCCGCGCTGATGGCGCGCGTAGACACCAACGAGGCGTGGATCCTGTCCCACACGGGCATCCGCGAGCGCCGTCGGGCCGCGAAGGACGTCGACACGAGCGATTTGGGCGCGGCCGCCACCCGAGCTGCCCTCGCCGCACAGGGTTGGGATCCGGCGTCGCTGCAGCTTCTGATCTGCGCGACCAGCACGCCGGACACCCTGATCCCCGCGACCGCGTCGTGGATTGGCCGCAAGCTCGGCATCAATCCGGTTTCTTTCGACGTGAACGCCGCGTGCTCGGGTTTCGTGTACGGACTCGCCGTCGCAACGTCGCTCATGAAAACCGCGGGGTACACCCGCGCCGCGCTCTGCACCGCTGAAAAATACACGCGCGTCACCGACTACGACGATCGCAACACCTGCATCTTCTTCGGCGACAGCGCCGCGACGGTCCTGCTCGCACCCGATCGCCCCAAAGTCGGGTTCGAGATCGTGGACATCAGCATGGAGAACGCCAACGACGGTGCGGAGTTCGTCAGCACGCCCATCGGGGGGACATTCCGCCAGGATGGTCGGCGTGTGAAGGAGTACGCTCTGCGCAGTTTCGAAAAGAGCGCGCGGGGCATGTTGGCGCGGCACGGCATCGGCGTCGGATCGCTGAAGGCATTCTGCGGGCACCAGGCGAACCTGCGTGTGCTCGAGGAAGTGGCCGGGCGCCTTGGTGTCAGCGCCGCGCAGCACTGGTACAACGTCGACACGTGCGGGAATCAGGGCGCGGCGGGGGTCATCACTGCGTTCTGCACGGCGGCCGACAGCCGCGCCGCCGAACTGAAAGACGGCGACCTTTTTCTGCTCACGGTTTTTGGATCGGGCTTCACCTACGGCAGCGCGCTGCTGCGGCGCGTCGACGCCCGCGGCTGAGATCCATGCGCAAGGTGGTCCTCGAAGCCTTCGGAGGGCCCCAGGTGCTGCGGCTCGCGGACGCGCCAGAGCCCATTGCTCCGCCCGGGGGCTGCGTCGTCGAACTTGCGGCCATCGGCGTGAACTTCGCCGAGTTGGTCGAGCGGCGCGGCCTCTACCGCAAGGACCAACGACTGCCCTACGAGATCGGCAAGGAAGCCGCCGGCCGCGTGGTCGCGGTGCATCCCGACGCCGATGGCATCCGCGTCGGCGACCGCGTCATCGTCATTCGTTTCGAAGGTGGCTGTTATGCGGAGCGTGTCGCTGCGCTGCCCCATCAGCTCTTGCCGATTCCCGCGCACCTTGACCTCGAAGAAGCAGCCGCCTTCGCCATCGCCTTCGCGACCGCGTGGTACGCGCAGGAAGAGCTGGCCCGCGTGCGTACGGGCGAAGCGGTGTTGATCCAGGCGGCGGCGGGCGCCACAGGCGGCGCGGCGATTCAACTCGCGCGCGCGCGGGGATGCGACCCGGTCATCGGAGTGGTCGGGCGCGCCGCGAAACGCGAAGCTGTCTTGGGCCTTGGCGCGCACCTGTGCGCCGCTGAATCCGAGGGCCCGAGCTTCGAAGAAGTCGTGCGCGAGCACTGCGGTTCCAAAGGCGGTGTCGACTACTGCCTTGAATCGGTGGGTGGGGCCGTTTTTGACCGCAGTCTGAGCGCGCTCGCTCCCCTTGGCCGCCTGGTCGCCATCGGCTTCTCGTCGGTCGAGAAAGACCACGCCAACACGATCAAGCGTGTCCATCCGCTGCAGCTTTTCCTGCGGTCGTGGGGCCTGATGGGACTCAACGTCGAAAATATCGACTTCCCGCGGCGCCGCGCGACGTTCGAGCGACTCGCGGCATTCGCTGCGCAGCACGGTTTGCGACCCGCCATCGGAGGCCGCTTCCCGCTCTGCGACGCCGCGGGCGCCCACGCCGCCATCGAAGCGCGGAACACGACGGGCAAAGTGCTGCTCATCCCATGAAACACCGTGATCCGCTGAACGAGCGCGGCGCGATCGCGTCGGAGGACGGCCTCGATCCGCGACCGGTCGTGCGCGGTCCGATGCTGCGGCGGCTGGTGGTCGTTCTAGCGGGGGTCCTCGTCGGGCTGGTCCTCGTCGACCGTGCAGTCGCCTGGTGGGACTCTGACCAGGGCGCGGATGGTGGCGAGCGCGGCATCTTGCGCCACGAACAGCTCGTGTGGACCTCGCGGCCGCACTTTCGCAACCCCGAGTTCGAAACGGTGCTCGACCGCTATGGCAACCGCAGTCCCGACATTCCCGAGGACGTGCCGCGGGACGAAGTGCGCATCGCTGGCTTCGGCGCGTCGCGGCTGTACGGAGCCGGTGGAGCGCTGCAATCGTGGCTTTGGAACTATCAGCTCGACGAACTCCTCGAGCGCAAGTTCCCGGGCCAAGTGCGTGTCATCAACGGCGGGGTGATGGCATACTCGACGCTGCAAGCCTGTCGGCGCGCAGCGCTCCTCTTGGATGCGCTCGAGCCCGACCTGGTCTTCGTGATCGCCGCGCCGGGCGCACAGTTGATGCTGGACCCGTCCGCGGCGCGTGGGCAGGTACGCTACGGACCGGGCACGGACGACCTGATGCCCACCGATGTCGCCGGCGGTTGGCCTGAATCCCTGTGGCCAGTGGTCGCCGCGGTGCACCGCACGATGGGCAAACAGTCGGCGATCTACCGCCGCCATCGGGCGAAGTTCCAAACCGAGGGCGCGGATCGCACGAGCGATCTGCAGCGCTGGACTGTGTCGAAGGCACCCCGCTCCACCGCCGCTGACCGCATGTTCACCGCGACACTGGAGGAAATCGACGCCCTGGGCGGGCAGTGCAAGCGCCGCGGCATCGAGTTGCGCGTCCTCGTGTTGCCCGAAAACGACATGGGCACCGATGCCATGTGGGAAACGTACCTACGCGGCAACCAGCGCTCCGGGGCACCTCCGCTAGGCACACCGCGCAACGAACCTGGCGACGAGCTCGAACGCATGCTGCAGGAGCGCGGCCACCGCACGTGGAACTTCCTCCCGGAGGTCAGCCACATGGGACCCGAGCGTGCGCGCCACACGATGTCGGACAACGCTCACTGGTCGAAGGCCGGCCACGAGGTGTTCGCCCACGGCCTGCTGCGCCGGCTCAAGCAGGAAAACCTGATCGAGAAGCTCGCCGCACGCCGCGCCGAAGCTCCGCGCGCCCGAGCCTTTGGACCCAGCCCCTTCGACGCGACGAGCCGCTGACCTTGCCGAATCGAGACGCTGCACGCGCCTTCGCGCCCCCCGGACGGCCGCGTTCCTTCCTTTTCACTAGAGCCCAGCGGTGAACTTCCACAGCATCGAGTTTCTCGTTTTTCTCGCTATCGTTCTGGGCCTTTTCTGGGCCCTGGCGAATCGGCGGACCGCCCGGCATCTCCTGCTCCTTGGCGGCAGCTATCTGTTCTACGGGAGCTACGAAGCGTGGTTCTTGTCGCTCATCATTTTCTCGACGGCTCTCGACTGGTACTGCGGCACCGCGATCCAGCGTGCGCGCGAGCGCGACGATCGGCGCGGGATGAAGATCGGGTTGGGGATCAGTCTGATCGGCAACCTCGGTGTGCTCGCGTTCTTCAAGTACACCGACTGGCTGTTCCAGAACCTGCAGCTCGCTGCGGATCGGCTCGGGTTCGAAGTCAACCTGTTGGCCGCGCGCAGCTCGTTCCTGCCCGACTTCGTGCTGGATTCGGACCTGATGCGGATCGCCGTTCCGGTGGGCATCAGCTTCTACACCTTCCAGACGCTCTCCTACACGATCGACATCTACCGCGGACAGCTCAAGCCAGCCCGTAACTTCCTCGAGTTCGCACTCTTCGTTGCGTTCTTCCCGCAGCTCGTCGCTGGCCCTATCGTGCGGGCGGTCACGTTCCTGCCGCAGTTCGAGTTCCGGCCCCGCTACAGCCGCGAACGCCTTCATGAGGGCCTTTGGCGCATCGTCACGGGCCTCTTGAAGAAGGTGGCGATCGCGGACGTGCTCGGTGGTTACCTCGTCGATCCGGTCTACAACCAGCCTGAGCTGTACTCACCCGCCGTCCACCTGTTGGCGCTGTACGGGTTTGCGTTCCAGATCTATTTCGACTTCTCCGGCTATTCGGATATCGCGATCGGAACGAGCAAGTTGCTCGGATTCGACCTGCCGGAAAACTTCCTGACGCCGTACCGCTCGCGTTCGGTGCGCGAGTTCTGGCGCCGGTGGCACATCTCCCTTTCGACCTGGGTGCGCGACTACATCTTTTTCCCCCTCGGGGGCTCGCGCGGTTCCGAGGGTCGTGTGGCCCGCAACCTCCTGATCACGATGTTCGTCATCGGGATCTGGCACGGATCGAGCCTGCTGTGGGCACTCTACGGGCTGTTGCAGGGCACGGTGATGATCTTAGAACGCGCGCTGGAACGGTGGCGCGGCGGCCGTGAATACGCGACGACACCCGGACGCAGCCTCTGCGCTTGGGCGCTGACCTTCCACTTCATCGTGCTTTCGTGCCTTTTTATCCGCTCGCGGAGCACAGGACAGCTGATCGACATGCTGACCGTGTTTGGCGAGCAGGGCACAGCGACCATCTCGCCCTACGCGTGGTGGGCCCTCGCGGGCGGCGCCTTGACACACTTCTGGCCGCCGGCGATCACGGAGGCCGCGCACCGCATGTTCCTGCGCATGCCGACGGTCTTCGCAGGGGCTCTCGCGGGAGTTGCCGCCGGCTGCGTCGCCATCTTGGTGGTCGGTGACACACCCTACATCTACTTCCAGTTCTGAACGGAGCGCGCGGTTGCGCGATGGGGACACCATGAATGACGGATGGACCGTGGCGGAAGCGGTCCGCCTGATTCCGTTCCTGCGCGCGAAGCTGCCGGAGTGGAAACGATCAACCCTCGAGCAGCGTGTCCATTCGGGCTGCGTCGAGGTCGACGGCGTGCCGGTGCAGCGCAACGACCTTTTGAAGCCCGGCGCGACCGTGCGCATCGTTGAACGCCCCCAAGCGCGGCTCAACGTGCGGATCGCCGGACGCATCCCAGTCCTCTACCAGGACGATTGGCTCGTGGCGATCGACAAGCCGGCGGGGTTGCTTTCGGTTTCGACCGACAGTGAGCGCGAGAAAACGGCCCTCGCGCTCGTGCGCGAGGGGCTCGGTGGCGGCGGCCTTTGGCCGGTGCACCGATTGGACCGTGAAACGTCGGGTGTTTTGCTCTTTGCGCGCACCAAGGAAACCCAAGCGTGGGTCCAGGACGCATGGGAAGAGGCGCAAAAGCAGTACCTGGCGGTGGTCGAGGGTCGACCAAAAGCCGACCGCGGAGTCGTGGAAGCGCCCTTGTTCGAGGATCCGATCCTCGGCGTCCAGGTGGGCGACGGACCGGGCGCCAAGGACGCGCGCACACGCTACGCGGTGCGCTCCGTGCACCGCAACCGCACGCTGCTCGACGTCGAGCTCGACACGGGCCGTCGCCACCAGATCCGCGTGCACCTCGCGTGGCTCGGCTGTCCAGTGGTCGGCGATTTGCGTTATGGCACGCGGGCGCGGCGGATGGGACTGCACGCGGCGCGGCTATCGGTCTTGCACCCCGGAACCGCGCGGCCGGTGGTGTTTGAGGCCCCTCCGCCGCAGGACTTCACCGACCTCATGCGGTGAAGGGCACGCGCGGTTTCCGCGCAGCTCAAACCAATCTTGCCACGTCGCACAGGTGTTCGACCGCGCCCGCGATCGGTTCGAGGACGTCGCCTTCGAGCGCCGCGACGAGGCGCGGTTCCCCGTGACCGTGGAGCGAAGTCATGCGCGCCGCGGGTCACAATTCTTCGAGCGGCGCGGCGTTGGCAGCGAGGTCCCCCAACGCGTGCATCCGTCCCTGCCACGCACCGCCGGGCGCGAGCGCCGCGCGCACGTCCTCCACGTGGGGCAACTCGAGCACGGGCAGGCCGAGCCTTGCGGCGAGGGTTGCGTGGTTCGACGGGTGGGGCAAGCCCACGAGTAACAGCGCGAACGGCGTGATTCCGCGGGCGCACAGCGCTTCCGCCGTCAGCAGTGTGTGGTTCAAAGTTCCTAGGCCTGCGCGTGCGACGAGTAGCACACGTGGACGCCACTCGGCGAGCCAGTCGGCCTGCGTGACGGTCCCGTCGTAGGGCACCAGCAAACCGCCCGCGAGTTCGATGACGAGCCTGCGTCCCCGGTTCGCGGCGAGCCACGCGTCGAGGTGCGGAGTGAGCGCGCAGACCGGAACGGTGCGGCCCTCGGCAGCGGCGGCCGTATGGGGCGAAGCGGGCAACGCGAACTCGGCAAGCGGCTTCAGAAGCTCCGCGCCCGACGCCGACGCGAGTTCACCCACCGCATCCGTGTCGCTCTCCGAACCGGTTTGGACCGGCTTCCAGTACGCAGCCGGGCCGTGGGCGCGCAGGGCACATAGGAGCAACGCGCTCGCGACCGTTTTGCCGATGCCGGTGTCCGTGCCCACGACCACGAGCGCGCGCCCGCGCGCCGCGTGAAGCTTCGGTTCGGTCGCGGCGGGGACGCCGCGGACCGTCGTGGCCAATCCGCGGCATGCGGAAATCAGATGATCGACCTGTGTGACCGTGTGGTTCGCGTGTGCCACGATGCGCAGGCGCGATGTTCCCGGCGGCACCGTCGGGGGGCGCACGGCGCGCACGTCGAGGCCCAGCTCCGCGAGCGCGGCGGCGGCGGCGAGCGCGACTTCGGGCGCGCCGAGCACCCACGGCACGATGGCCGACGCCGGAGCGGGCGACCCCAGCTCGTAGGCGATGCGGCGCGCGTGTTGCAGGCAGCGCTCGCGCAGCGTGTCGGCCGCGCGCACGATTCGAATCGACTGCGTCAGGGCCGCGGCGAATGCGGGCGGCGGAGCCGTCGAAAACACGAAACCGCGCGCACCCTGAACTAGCGTGTCAACCACCGCGCGGGAACCGACCGCGAACCCGCCCGCGGCGCCGAGCGCCTTTCCGCAGGCGACCATGCGGGCCGCGAGGCGCGCGCGCGTGCCGGCGGCGAGTCCGCCCTCGACCGCGGCCCACGCTCCCGCGCCCTCGGCTCCGAGCAGCCCAATGGCGTGGGCTTCGTCGACGACCAACCACGCGTCGTGGCGCTCGCACAGTCGCGCCAGTCCGGCGAGGTCAGCGCGGTCGCCATCCATGCTGAACACACCTTCGGTCAGGACCAACCGGCGCCGCGCCCCGCGCGCGGCGAAGAGGGCGCGCTCGACATCGTCGAGATCGCCGTGGCGGTGGACCGCAACCCGCGCGCGCGAGAGGCGTGCGGCGTCGATCAGTGAAGCGTGGTTGAGCGCGTCGGAAACGATCGTGTCCGCGGGACCGGCGAGCGCGCTGACGAGAGCGAGGTTGGCTTGATAGCCGCTCGGGAAAAGCAGCGCGGCTTCGGCGCCAAGCCACGCCGCCGCGGCGGCCTCCGCCTCGCGATGGTGGCGATCCCCGCCACCGAGTAGGCGTGAAGCGCGGCCACCTGTTCCGCCTTCTTCGAGGGCGACGCGCGACGCGGCAATGATGCGCGGATCGCGCGCGAGGCCCAGGTAGTCATTCGACGTGAAGTCGACCCCTTCGGGCACGCCGCTCGGAAGGGTCCGCGCGAGTCCCCGCTCGGCCCACAGCGCGAGATCCGCCCGCAGAGTTTCTTCCAAGTTGTGCGACATGGCCAGGTGTTCGGCCCGGCGGGGATCAGCCGTTGTCTGCGACGCGCCGACCGATTGCCTGGAGGCCGAGCTTGGCAAGGAGCGCGGCATCGTGCGACGGCCCCGGGTTTGGGGTGGTGAGGAGCTCTTCCCCGACGAAAATGGAGTTTGCGCCGGCGAGGAAACACATCGCCTGGGTGGCTTCATCGAGCTGCGTGCGGCCCGCGGAGAGGCGCACGACGGCGTTGGGCATCAAAATACGCGCGACCGCAACGCCGCGTACCAGTTCGCTCCAGTCGAGCGCGGGACGTCCTTCGAGCGGCGTGCCTTCGACGGCGACGAGCGCGTTGATCGGGACACTTTGGGGTTGTGGGTGCAGCGACGCGAGTTCCCACAGGAGCTCGGCGCGCGCTTCAATGGGTTCGCCCAAACCGAGGATGCCTCCGGAGCACACGTGGACACCCGCCGCACGCACCGCGTCGAGGGTGCGCAGTCGATCATCGTGGGTGCGCGTCGTGACGATCTCGCCGTAGTGGCTCTTGCCCGTATCGAGGTTGTGGTTGTAGTAGTCGAGTCCGGCTTCGGCGAGGCGCGCGGCCTGATGCTGCTCGAGCATCCCAAGCGTCACACACGCCTCCAGGCCGAGATCCTTGACACCGCGCACCATCGCGAGCACCGCGTCGAACTCGGCTCCGTCCTTCACTTCGCGCCACGCAGCGCCCATGCAGAAGCGGTCCGCGCCACCGTCCGCGGCAGCACGCGCGGCCACCAGCACCGAATCCACGTCCATCAACTTCTTGCGCTCGACGGGGGTGGAGAAGTGCGCGCTCTGCGGGCAGTACTTGCAGTCTTCCGGGCAACCCCCCGTTTTGATGGACAGGAGCTGCGAACACTGGATCGCGCGCGGATCGTGGTGCGCGCGGTGGACCGTCGCCGCGCGGTTCACGAGCTCCAGCAGCGGCTCGTTGAACAGCGCGCGCACATCTTCCAACGTTGGGCTGCGGGGCGCACGGGCTGCGGTCGAGCCGCCTGCCGGTGCTGCCTTCGGGCCGGCGGTGGTGGCGGAATAGGTGCCGGCGTGGGCCGCGGTCGGGTGGGCGTGGGTCATGGTCTTTCGCGGTCAAAGGGCGCGGTGGGGCGCGGGGGCCGCCCGCCTGCGGCTGCCCGCCGGGGTCCTTGGCCCCGCGCCCGGGCGCGCCGTATGGTATCCGCGCGCGGGGCGTGCGCGCACGGCCCGCGCCAGGGCACCGCCGGCACCGCCGGCACCGCCGCAGCCCCACCCGAAGCCCGATGAATCCGCGTCGACCGAACTACTGGGAGTACATCCGCGTTGAGGAACTCCTGGCCCTGCAAGGGGGCCTTGAGGGCGACGAAAGCCAGCTCCGCGACGACGAGGTGATGTTCATCACCGTCCACCAGGTGTACGAGCTGTGGTTCAAGCTGCTGCTGCGGCAGTTCACGACCGTGCGCAACCTTTTCAGCGGCCCGCGTGTCGCGGAAACCGAGCTCGCGGACGCCGTCCATGGCCTGCGCCGTTGCGTGGTGATCCTGCGCCGGTGTGTCGAGCACTTCGAGGTGATGGAGACCCTGCGCACGCGGGAGTACCTCGAGTTTCGCGATAAACTGACCCCGGCCAGCGGCTTCCAAAGCGCGCAGATGCGACAGCTCGAGATCCTGCTCGGGCTCGAAGACGCGGAACGTATCTCCCTTGGCGTCGAAGGCAGTTACCTCGACGCCTTGCGCGACCACGACGGCAAACCGTCGCCCGCGTCGGCACGTGTTGAGCGCCAAAAGCGCGACGGGCCCAGCGTGCGTGTGGCGATCGAAGAGTGGTTGCTGCGCACGCCGATCGACGGCGTTGCCGCGGACGAGCCCAGCGCCGAGGAATCGCTCGCGGGGTTCACCGAGGCCTATGCGCAAGCCCACGCCCGCGAAGTCGACCGGTCGGCGCACGCGGCGCTCGTGCACGTGGGAAGCGCAGATGAACGCCGTCGACTGCTCGAGCGTTACCAGCGCGAGAAGGATTCGTTGACGCGGTTCCTCGGCGGATCCGCGGAAGAGGGCGGCCCTGCTCGGCGCCGACTGCGCGCCGCGTTGCTGTTCATCCTCACGTACCAGGACCTCGCGCTGCTCGCCTGGCCGGGTGCGGTGCTCGACGGCCTGATCGAGCTCGAGCAGGCATTCACTATTTTCCGGCAACGCCACGCTCGGATGGTCGAGCGTGTCATCGGCCGTCGCACGGGGACGGGCGGAAGCGCGGGGGTCGACTACTTGGATCAAACGGCGCTGGCCTACCGCGTATTCCGGGACCTGTGGGCGGTGCGGACGTACCAATTGCGCGCGTCGGCCGCTCCGGCCCTCCAAACCCCGGCGTTCTACGGGTTCGCGGTCGGCTGACGCGCGGTCGAAAACCTTCACACAGGCGCAATGCGCCCCGTCTTTGGGGCGGGCGCGGCGCCGTCGCGGGTGCTTTATGCTGCCTTCACGGGCGCTTCCTAATCTTCCCGCGTGCCCACGCAGGAGGGCGACCCGCATGCTCCCCAACCGCTCCATCCAACGGACGCCGCGTCCGGCCCCGACCATGGCCAAGGAATCCATCCTCATCATCGAGGACGACCCGGACATCGTCGAGCTCGTGCAGTACAACCTCGAGCGCGAAGGATTCCGCGTCGTGGCCGCCCTCGACGGTGAACACGGGCTCAAGGAAGCCATGCAGCGCAAGCCCGCGCTCGTGTTGCTCGACCTGATGCTTCCCGGGATCGATGGCCTTGAAGTCTGCCGGCTCTTGAAACAGCGCGAGGAAACGTCGGGCAGCGCGGTCATCATGCTGACTGCGAAGGGCGAAGAAAGTGACGTTGTGCTCGGATTGGAGTTGGGGGCGGACGATTACGTCACGAAACCCTTCAGCCCGAAGGAACTCGTTGCCCGTGTGCGCGCGGTGCTGCGCCGCGGCAAGCGCAAGGCCGTCGGCCAACCGAACCGATTGGACGTCGGCGGGGTCAGTCTGGACGCCGAGCGACACGAAGTCCGCGTCCACGGCGAGCTCATCTACTTCACGCGCGCTGAGTTCCGCCTGCTCTGGACGCTGGTCAACCAACCCGGTCGTGTGTTCACGCGCAATGAGCTCGTCGACCGCATCACCGCGGGCGAAAGCTTCATCCTCGACCGCAACGTCGACGTGCACGTCAGCGCCATCCGCAAGAAGCTGCTCGACCAGGGTGACCTCGTCCAAACCGTGCGCGGCGTGGGCTACAAGTGCAAGGATTGACCGTTTCGACGGGGAGCGGCGCGATCGCAGCGCACGAACCGTCGCACGTCATTCGGACCGCTGCCGGGTGGAGCCGGAACTTCGACTCGGGCGGTCAGCTCCTGGCGCGCTCCGGAGTTCGGGCGCGCTCGAACCGCCGTTTCGGCGCGCGTTGCGGCGGTGGGCCCGTTTTCGCTCGGCCGATCGGGCCGCGCGCGCCCCGCGCGGGGTAGCCTCCTGTCGTGTTTCGATCCCGCGTCCTGTGGCGTCTTTGGGTCACCTACGCCGCCCTAGTGGTCTTCACCGTGGGCGTGACGGGTGTGCTGCTCCATGGCCAGCTCGAGGGCACGTTGCTGAGCGAACTCGAACGATCACTGGAGGCGCGAGCAGAGCGCCTCGCACCGCGCGCTGCGGAACTGATCCGCGACCCGGAATCCGATTCCGCGCGCGCTGAGATCCGGGTCCTCGCGGCGCAACTCGAGCTGCGCATCACGCTTTTGGACGCCAATGGACGGGTGCGGATGGATTCCCACGCGGATCCGGCGCGCCTCGGCGACGAATCGCGTTTTCCCGAGGTCACCCGCGCGCTCGCGCAGGGCGCTGCACGCACGCGCCGCCAAAGTGTCGTCGTCGACCGGACGATGCTGTACGAAGCCCTGCGATTGGATGGGCCCGACGGACAGGTGGTTGGAGTGCTGCGGCTGTCTGCCGGGCTCGAGCAAGTGGCCGTACAACTCGCGCTCCTGCGTCAACGGCTGGCGCTCGGCGCTGCGCTAGGCACCGCGGGTTCGCTGCTGCTCGCGCTGGTGGTCGCACGCCGCCTCACGCGGCCCATCGCGGAGATGACACGCGTCGCAGAAGGCCTTCGCAGTGGGCACTACGGCCGGCGCGTGGAGACGCGCCGCGACGACGAGCTCGGCGTTTTGGGCTCTACGCTCAATCGGCTGGGTGACGAGATCACGCAGCGCATCGCCACGATCTCCAACGACGACGCGCGGTTGCGCGCGATGCTCGCGGCGATGGTCGAGGGTGTCATCGCGGTGGACCAGGACGACCGCGTGGTGTTCTTGAACTATGCGGCCTGCCAGCTCCTCGGCCTTGCCGAGGACGAGGCGATCGGACGCCCGATGTGGCAGCTTCTGCGGACCGCCGACCTCGTGCGATTGCTCGAGGAGGCGCACGCAAAAGGGCATGTCGTGCGCCGCGAGATCCACGTGCAGCGCGCGACGCGGGAGCACATCCTTGAGGCCCATGTGAGCCCTTTTGAGAGCGATGCCGCGACGGGCCTCGTCATCGTGCTGCACGACGTCAGCGAACTGCGCCGCCTCGAGCGGGTGCGGCGCGATTTTGTCGCGAACGTGAGTCACGAGCTTAAAACGCCCCTGACTTCGATCAAAGGCTACGTCGAAACCCTGCTCGACGGGGCGCTGTCCGATGAGCGCAACAACGTGCGCTTCCTCGAGAAGATCGGAACCCACGTCGACCGCTTGACACACCTTGTCACCGATCTTTTGAGCCTCGCGCGCGTCGAAGCCCAACAGGGCGCACTGCCGCGCGAGCCCGTCGACGCCCGCGACCTTGTGCAAAAGGCCCTGCGGCGCTA
Organism: Planctomycetota bacterium; assembly: GCA_038246255.1. Classification (GTDB taxonomy): domain Bacteria; phylum Planctomycetota; class UBA1135; order UBA1135; genus RI-242. The sequence continues at coordinate 15,532 of JBBRWC010000015.1, read as the reverse complement.
CGAAGAGCCCGCGCGCGGTCGCAATGTCTCGCTCCGGCTCGATGCTGCCCGCGAATCGCTGATGGTGCTCGGGGACCCGGAAGCGATCACGCAGGTGATCGACAACCTGCTCGACAACGCGATCAAGTACACGCCGGGCGCGGGCGTGGTCGCGGTGCGGCTCGAGCGCGCCGGTTCGATGGGCCGCATCGCGGTGACCGACAGTGGCCTTGGCATCCCCGAGGAAGACCTGGAACGGATCTTCGAGCGCTTCTACCGTGTCGACAAAGCGCGCTCGCGCGAGATCGGCGGCACAGGCCTGGGATTGTCCATCGTCAAGCACCTCGTGCAGGCCATGCAGGGCACCGTCAGCGTGGCTAGCCGCCTCAACGAAGGCAGTTGTTTCACCGTCGAACTGCCGCTCGCGCGTGTGTCGGCTGGACTGCGCGACGCGGAGGCTCAGAGCACCCGGTCCTGAACGGCGCGTGGGGAAGGTCCGGCTCGTCCGCCGTCCCCTCCCCACGCTCGCCGCCGGGCGCATTCGGCCCGCCGGTCCCTGGCGCTGCGGATCAGAACACGACCTGCACGCGCAGGCCCACCGCATTGGCCGTAGCGTCGACGGAGTCGAAGTCCGCCAGCACGTAGTTGAGGCGAACGGCGAGGGCGGTGTTGGCGTACCAGTTGATGCCCACGGTCATGCTCTTGGCGTCGTTCGATTCGATCGCACCCGTGCCGAGGTCGAGGAACGAGTAACGCGCGGCGAGTTCCCATGCACCGCAGCCCGTGCCGGGTCCGGCGTAGGGGGTCGTGGGTTTCGGCCGTTGGATGACCGCACCCTTGTACGTTCGGCCCTCGCCCGTCAGGCCATAGGTGGCTTGGACGTAGTAGCCATACGCGGACCGGTTGGTATCGCCGTTGGCGCCGTCGATCTCGGCCTGCACGAACTCACCCTGCAGGCCGAGCGGGCCGTGCAGCATGGCCGCCTCCGCGCCCATCAGCGTGACGCTGTCGACGGCGTTGAAGTCGGCGACGATCCAGTTGCCAGTGGCATCGAACTCGGGGCGCGTGACGCTGCGGTCATAGTTCTCGACGTTCTCGCGCTGGCTGAGCGCCACACCCATGTGCACGACGTCCGTTCCTGCGTCGTTCATGACCGGGGCCCAGGTCAAGCGACCGGTGGCGGCGTAGGCGCCATCACCTGCACCCGTGCCCACGCTCGCGGTCGAGTTCGCGTGGAACACACCCACGCTCCAACTGACCTTGCCCTTTTGGGCGGCGCCGCTGAGCGCGACGCCGGTGGAGCGGCCCGGACTCAGGATGTCGACCAGGTTGCGCTCGAGGAACGCGTTGTCGTTGGACGAGTTGAGCTGATCGAGGCCGAACGGCTCGCGGTACTGACCCAACCATAGGGTGGTGCCCCAGCGGAGTTTGCGCAGTTGCACGTAGACGTCGCGGAAGTTCGCGGAGCCCCCCGCGAAGTCATAGCTGGTGCGAAAGGCGAAGGATTCGTAGAACACACCGTCGAACTGCAAGCGGGTGCGCCGGAACGCCACGCGGTCGGCGTCGGACGGGCCGCCGGGGGCCGTGTCGAGGCCGGGGGCGGCGTCGATGTAGGTGCCATCCAGGTGGATGCGGCCGCTCAGGCTGTACGCGTACTGCTTGTCCGCAGTCTCGAAGCACAGGCCGTTGTTCCAGAACACGCGCATGTCGGTGGCGGACACGGGCGCGGTGGGTGCGGCCACACTGGCCGCGATCGGGGCCGGCAGTTCGGCGTCGGCTCCGTTCGCGAGGGCGGCGGCGTAACAGACGGTGGAAAGTCCGAGGCCGCGGGCGATGGGGTTGCGAAGCATGGAGGGGCGGTACTTCAGAAGGGAGTTCGTGAAAGGGGGCGAGTCAGACCCAGCGGCCGCGGACGGTGGGTGTACGTCAAACGGAGCGTAGGCAGCGATGCTGCGAACTGTTGCTTAACAAATCGAATCTGAGACAGAGCTCCCGGATCGTAGATCTCGGGCCCATCTACTAGACATCTTCCCATCGGCTGGGGGAATGCGGCGGACTTCTTAATTCTTTCTTGATCTTCGACTTATCCGCGCTTCATGGCGGGGGAATCCAATAACTGCTGTTCAGGGTGCTGCGGCGTGATGCTCGGCCACCCGAACTCGAGCTTGTGTTCTCACCGTCTCCCAGCGCCCTCACAGGCCACGAGATCCGACGATGGTCAGCCCTCTCACCCTACTTCTCAATACGGTCCTCGCGGCATCCGGGTTCGCATTCGTCTGCGCGCCCCCGACACCCACCGCGAGGCAGGATCTGCTGGATGCGGCGCTGCCCGACTACCACAAGCTCGAGGAAGGTGTCGACGGCACCCTGAAGAGCATGGGGTCGGACACGATGAACAACCTCATGACGCTGTGGGCCGAGGGTTTCCTCGCGCAGTACCCCAACGTCAGAATCGAGATCGAAGGCAAAGGCTCTTCGACCGCACCGCCGGCCCTCATTAGCGGAACGGCGTCGTTCGGCCCGATGAGTCGCACGATGAAGGCGAAGGTGATCGACGACTTCGAGAAGAAGTTCGGCTACAAGCCGCACCTTCTGCGCACGGGCATCGACATGCTCGCCATGTACGTGCACAAGGACAACCCGATCCAGGGTCTGTCGCTCGCGCAAGTCGATGCGATCTTCTCGAAAACCCGTAAGGGCGGCGCGACGAAGGACATCGCAACCTGGGGTGACCTTGGTCTGACCGGCGACTGGGCGAACAAGCCCATCTCCTTGTACGGCCGCAACTCGGCGTCGGGCACCTATGGCGTCTTCAAGGACACAGCCCTATTCGGCGGGGATTACAAGGACTCGGTCAAGGAGCAGCCGGGTTCGTCCTCAGTCGTTCAAGGAGTCGCGAGCGACCGCTTCGGAGTCGGCTACTCGGGCGTCGGTTATCGCACCGCTGACGTCAAGGCCGTCCCCCTCGCGTTCGAAGCGGCCGAGTTTGTTGCTGCCGAAGACAAGAACGCCTACACCGGCGAATACCCCCTTTCGCGCTTCCTGTACGTCTACATCAACTACAAGCCGGGCACGCAACTGCAGCCGCTGCACGAAGAGTTTATCCGGTACGTCTTCAGCAAAGCGGGGCAGCGCGACGTGCTCAAGGATGGTTACTATCCTGTCACCGCGACGATGGCCCTTGAGGAGCTGGCCAACCTCGGCCTCACCCCCCGACCGGCCAAACCGCCCGCCGCTCGCCCGGACTGAACTTTCCGACCTATTGCGCCGCGCCTAACCGGTGAACTCGGGTGGGGCGGCGCTCACCTGGCGGGTTCCGGACCGCGCATGCGCTCCACGAGCGTGTCCCCAACGCCCCCGTCCGCTCCCACCGCGCCCATGTCCCAATCCTCCACGGGTCGAGCACGCCGTCGCAAGACGTCGGCCAGCGTGCGCATCGCGGATCGGACGGCGAAGGTGTTCATCACCGCCGGGGGTGTCGCGACGATCCTGGCCGTCTCGCTCGTCTGTTTCTTCCTCGCGTGGGTCGTCGTCCCGCTCTTCCTGGGCTCGGACGTGGGCGAGCGGCGCGTGGCGGCGAGCGGATTGAGCAAAGCGGCGGCCGCGCCGGTCGCGCTGGGTGTTGACGAGTACAACTCCCTCGCCTGGTCGTTGTTCGCCGACGGGGACCTACGCCTCGTGGAACTCGCGGGTGGGACGGAACTCGACCGGCTGGCGCTCCTTGAGGGGGGTGCGTCCGCGCTGCGTTTTGGAGCGGGGGGCGAAGTTGCGCTCGGTCTTGAGGACGGTGGATTCCGGCTCGGACGCGTTGGGTTCGCCACGCGCTTCTTGACCGGGGACGATGTTCCCGCGGAACTGAGCGGGTTGCCGTTGGGCGAGCGCGCGGTTTACGGCAAGGGTGTCGCGCAGCGGACCAGCTCGATCCAGGTCCGGGTGCAAGAACTCGAGGTCACATTAGGCGACGAACTCGCACTCGATAATCCATCGTCGGTCGTGCTGATCGACCACAGCCCCCTGCCCACCGGGCCGATGGTGGCGCTCCTCACGGAGGACGGGCGCCTGCGCTTCCGCCGGATCCTCGAGCGCCGCAACATGATGACGGGTCGCACGACGACCACCATCTCGGGCAGCGACCTTGCGGTCGAGCCCCGGGCCGACGGTGAAGCGCCGATCCAGCTTCTGCTGTCGGGCCGCGGCGACACCGTCTACCTCGTGTGGTCCGACGGCGAAACGCGTCGTTTTGACACGCGCGATCCCTCGGCGCTGACCCTCGCCGAAGTGGTGGACCTCGTGCCGGAGTCGGGCGCGCAGTTGACGGCGCTGACCTTCATGATCGGCAAAACGTCGCTGCTGTCGGGGGATTCCGACGGACGGGTGCGCGCCTGGTTCCGGGTGAAGCCCGACGCAGCGGCTACGAGCGACGGGTCGCTCCTCGTTCCGTCCCACACCTTCCAGGGTCAGGTCGCGGTGCGCGCGCTTGCTATCTCGTCCCGCGACCGCAAGATCGCCGCGGGGTTTGCCGATGGCACGGCGCGGATGTACCACGTGACGAGCGAGCAGCTCTTAGCGGAGGTCTTCGCCGAAACCGACGCGGCGATCGACACACTGGTTCTCAGCCCGAAAGACGACGGCCTGTTCGCCGCGTCGGGGGGGCGATTGATCTCCTGGGACGTGGACGCGCCGCATCCGGAGACGACCCTCGCGGCGATGTTCCGTCCGATCTGGTACGAGGGTTACACGGGTCCGGAGCACGTTTGGCAGTCCTCTAGCGGCACGGACGACTTTGAACCGAAGTACGGACTGGTCCCGTTGATCTTCGGATCGCTGAAAGCGACGCTCTACTCGATGCTGTTCGGGGTTCCGATCGCACTGTTGGCCGCGATCTACACCGCCGAGTTCCTCAAACCGCGCACAAAAGCGCGCATCAAGCCGACGATCGAGTTGATGGCGTCGCTGCCGAGCGTCGTGCTCGGTTTCCTCGCGGCCCTGATCTTCGCGCCGTTCGTCGAGGACATCGTGCCGGAAGTGCTCGTCACTTTCGTCGGCGTGCCGTTTTTTGTGCTGCTCGGCGCGTACCTATGGAACCTGTTGCCTGAGCGCCGCGCGTTGGGTTGGGCCCAGTACCGCATGGTCGGCATGTTCGCCGCGTTGCCCATCGCGATGTGGGCGGCCAGCGGTTTGGGTCCCATCGTGGAGCGCACCTTCTTTTGGGTCGACACGCCGATGGGCCCCAAGGGCGACCTGCGTGTGTGGCTGTCGGGGGCTCCGGGCGCGGGCGGTGCAGGTGGCTGGTTGTTCGCGATGCTGCCGCTGTCCGCGATCCTGGCGGCGTGGTTGAGCGCGCGCTACGTCACACCCTACGTCCGCAACCTCGCGAGCACATGGACCCGCGCGCAGCTCGCGCGCGTCGACCTCGTCAAGTTCCTGACGGTCAGTGCCGCCACGGTCCTATTTGCCATTGGCGCTTCCTATGCGCTCGACGCGGTCCTGTTCGATGCTCGCGGCGCATTCCTCGGCACCTACGTGCAGCGCAACGCGCTGATCGTCGGGTTCGTGATGGGGTTTGCGGTCATCCCGATCATCTACACCATCAGTGAAGACGCCCTTTCGGCCGTGCCCGAGCAACTGCGAGCGGCGTCCCTCGGCGCCGGCGCAACGCCGTGGCAAACCGCCGTCCGCATCGTCATCCCAACCGCCATGAGCGGGCTATTCTCGGCGATCATGATCGGGTTTGGCCGCGCGGTCGGCGAAACCATGATCGTGCTGATGGCGGCCGGCAACACGCCGCTGATGGAGTGGAACATCTTCAACGGTTTCCGCACGCTGTCCGCAAACATCGCGGTGGAGCTGCCCGAAGCCGCCGTGAACTCAACCCACTATCGCATGCTGTTCCTGGCGGCGCTGACGCTGTTTGGCATCACCTTCGTGCTCAACACGGTCGCCGAAATCGTGCGCACGCGCTACCGCAAGCGGGCCTTCCAACTGTGAGCACCCTCACCCAGCTCCCCAGTTCGCCCGCGGCCCCTGGCCCGGCACCCACCCGCGAAGCTCGGCCGACGCGGCGCGCGCGCACCCGTGGCCCCGCGTCGCTGCTCGCTCAAGGTCAGCCGATGATCTGGCTAACGGGCAGCAGCCTCGCGGTTTGCCTCGTGATGATCGTCGGATTGCTTACGCTCATCCTCTTTCAGGGGATGCGCACGTTCTGGCCGGGCGAGATCGTCGAAGTCGAGACGATCGATGGCAAACGGTTCATGGGCGAGGTCTCCCGCCACGACACCTTCACGCCGGGGGAGGACGTGCTGGTGGCGCTGCCCGATGACGTGCGTGCGGCGCTCGAGGCGGCGGCCGCAACGGGGACAGAGGTCGGGCGGCGCCTCTTGCGCACCGGCAACTACGAGCTCTCCGGCGAGCACTTCACGTGGGTCAGCGACCACGTCGTGGCGCGTGAGCAGCGCCCCGCATGGGCGTTGGTGGTGGAGCGCCAAACGTGGGGCCGCTTCTTTGGAACTCCGGTGGCGCTGCGCATCGACGGCGAGGTGGCCGCATCGGACCCGGAGGCGGTGTGGGATCTTTACAACGAACACCACGACGAGGTGCGCGAGCGTTGGGACGAACGCCGGCGCCTCGAAACCGAGGAGATCGGAGCGCTCAGCTACCTCCAGGAACGCGCGCGTCTGGCAGCGCGTGAAGCGGCGCTCGACGATCCGGGCTCACCCGCGGCCGCGCGCGCGGAACAGCGCTTCAAGGACATCGAAGCGGCGGCCCAGAGCGAGTTCCAGCGCATCCGCGGCGAGATCGCCGAGCTGAATGCCGAAAACGCGCGTTATGAGCTCGTCCTGCGCACCGCCGACGGCGCCGACCAAGCCCTCGCGCTCGCGGATGTCGTCCGTGCGTACCCCGCGAACAGCCTCTCGTTTGCCGAGCGCGTTGGGATCTACGTCGATCGCTGGTGGGAGTTCCTGACCGAGGACCCGCGCGAGGCCAACAGCGAAGGCGGTGTGTTCCCGGCGATTTTCGGGACCGTGATGATGACCCTCATCATGACCCTCGTCGTCGTTCCGTTTGGCGTGCTCGCCGCGCTCTACCTGCGCGAGTACGCCAAAGCCGGTCCGATGATCAGCGCGGTGCGGATCGCCGTCAACAACCTCGCCGGCGTGCCGAGCATCGTGTTCGGCGTGTTTGGATTGGGCTTTTTCTGTTACCTCGTCGGCGGCGGTGTCGACGCGGTATTTTTCCCCGCCAAGCTTCCCGCGCCGACGTTTGGCACGGGCGGCATCCTGTGGGCTGCCTTGACCTTGGCGCTGCTCACACTCCCGGTGGTCATCGTCGCCACTGAGGAATCGCTGGCCGCGGTGCCGCGCTCCATGCGCGAAGGCTCCTACGCCTGCGGTGCGAGCACGTGGCAAACGATCCGCCGCATCGTGCTGCCGCGCGCGATGCCCGGCATCATGACTGGGGCGATCCTGGCCATGGCGCGCGGTGCGGGCGAAGTGGCGCCCCTGATGCTGGTCGGAGCGGTGAAACTCGCGCCCGAGCTGCCTTTCGATGGCAACTGGCCGTTTTTCCACCTGGAGCGCAGCTTCATGCACCTTGGCTTCCACATCTACGACCTTGGGTTCCAAAGCCAGAACTCCGAAGCCGCGAAGCCGATGGTCTTCACGACGACGTTGCTTTTGATCCTGATCATCGCGTCCTTGAACCTCGCCGCCATCAACCTGCGCACACGCCTGCGCCGGCGCTTTGTCGCCAACCAGTTCTGAGCCGGCCATGAGTACCACCCATCATCAAAGTGCAGTGGCGTCCGCGCGTGGCGCCGCCGGAGTCGATCGCCAGGAAGCGGAAAGCCGCCTTGCGAGTTTGATCCGCGGCGGTGCGCACCGCACCGAAACCCACCCTGCGTTGGATGCCGAGGAGGCCGTGCTCGAGGTCGTCAACTTCCGGCTGTGGTACGGCCAGGCGCAGGCGCTCCACGACATCACGATGACGATCCCGAAGGGTAAAGTCACTGCGCTGATCGGCCCGTCCGGTTGTGGCAAATCGACGCTGTTGCGCTCGGTCAATCGGTTGAACGACCTGATCGACAGCATCCGCATCGAAGGTGACATGCGGCTCAACGGCGATTCGATCTACGATCGACGTGTCGACGTCATCGAACTGCGCAAGCGGATGGGCATGGTGTTCCAAAAGTCGAACCCGTTCCCGATGAGCATCTACGAAAACGTCGTTTACGCGCTGCGCATCGATGGTGAGCGCGACCGGCGGGTGCTCGACGAGATTTGCGAACGCTCGCTGCGCGGCGCGGCGCTCTGGGACGAAGTCAAGGATCGCCTGCAGGAAAGCGCGCTCGGCCTCTCGGGTGGACAGCAGCAGCGTCTGTGCATCGCACGGGCCATCGCCGCCGAGCCGGAAGTGCTTTTGATGGACGAGCCCTGTTCCGCGCTCGACCCGATCGCCACCTCGAAGATCGAAGACCTGATCCACGACCTCAAGGGCAGCTACACCGTCCTGATCGTGACCCACAACATGCAGCAGGCGTCGCGCACGAGCGACTACACCGCGTTCATGTACCTGGGCAGGCTGATCGAGTATGGGCCGACCGAAGACATTTTTTTGCACCCGCGCCTCAAGGAAACCGAAGACTACGTGACAGGCCGATTCGGCTGATCGCGCGCGCCCGGACGTGCCACGGCCGCGCACGCAGTATTTGGTCCGAAACCAGAATCACCATGAGCAAGCTCCTCATTTCCGCGGCCGTCGCGATGCTCGCGTTGGGCTGCCAGTCGAACCCCGTCGCCGCTCCGCGGACCGCATCCGAGCCGACCGCGGAGTCCGCTGCCGCGCCTGTCGCTACCGCGCCGACCCCCAGCGACACCGCCAGGGACGAGACCGCCACGGACGACACCGCCACCGCGATCCCCGCGGCCGCGCCGCGCACCCGCGGCCCCTTCGACCGCGACGGCTTCGCGGTGTTCGAACGCGAAGGCCGCCTGTGGGTGTTCCCGGCGGGCAGCGAAGAGGCCGCCCAGTTCGAAGCGGGGGATGAGCCCTCCAAAACGGTCACGCGAGTCACTCCCACGCGCACCTATCGCAGCACCGAAGACCAGCATGTGCTCGCTTACGTCGCCCAACGGCCGGGCTTTGCGACGCAGGTCGTCGACAGGCGTATCTGGGTGTTCCGCGCGGGCTCCGCAGCGCTCGCCCAGTTCGTGGAGACGGGGGACCCGTCCCAGCGCTACACCCTGGTCAACGCGGGGCCCCTTGGGATGACCGTGATGTCCGCCGACAGGGCGACGCTCGACGAGTACCTGGCTTGGCGCCCGGGGTTTGCGGTGCGGCTTCACGACGGCCGGCGGTGGATCTTTGAAGAGGGCAGCGCCGACCTCGCGGCTTTCGATGCGGGTGAGGAACCCTCCAAAACCGTGACCCGGCCCCGTCCCGGCATGACGCTGCGCGCGGTCGATGCGGATGTGCTCGACCGGTACGAAGTGGCCCGGGAAGGTTTTGCGACGTTCCTCGACGGCGATCGGGTCTGGGTGTTCCGCGAGGGGTCCGCCGAGCTGGCGGATTTCCGCGCGCGCGGCGACCAGGTGCCGCAGGTCGAGCGTGCCGGCGCCGGGCCCGGTGACCGCACGGTGGTCGCCCCGGACGAAGCAACCCTGAGCCTTTATCTCCAGGGACTTCCCTAACGCCAGGTCTGTGGTTCCCTTGCCGCAGCGCGGCGCCGCAAGGTTAGGATCGAGCATTCGATGGCACACCACCTCCAGTTCGACCTCGAGAAGCTCGAGAAGCAGTTGCTCTACCTGGCCGCCCAGGTCGAAGACGCTGTGCGCAAAGCGATGCACGCGTTGCTCGACCGCAAGCAGGACGTCGCGCTCGACGTCATCGCCGGTGACCAGGGCATCGATCGGCGCGAGGTGGAGTTGGAAGAGGAGTGCCTGAAGATCCTCGCGCTGCACCAACCGGTCGCGGCAGACCTGCGCTTCACGGCGGCGTGCCTCAAGATCGACAACGACCTCGAGCGCATCGGCGACCTCGCCGTCAACATCGCCGAGCGCGCCGCGTTTTTGACGACCGTGCGGCCCTTCCCCGTCCCGCACCAACTGAAGGCGATGATGGAAGAGGCGATGCGCATGTTGCGCGAGAGCCTTGATGCGTTTGTGAACGGGGACGTGGACGCGGCGCGGCGCATTTGCCGCGAAGACGAGGAGGTCGACCGCCTGCACCGCGAGATCGCACGCGCGCTGATCAAGATGATGGAATCCGACCGCGAAGCGGTGGAACCCGGCATGCAGATGTTCTCCGTCTCAAAAAGCCTGGAACGCATCGCCGACCACGCGACCAACATCGCCGAGGACGTCATCTACATGGTGGAAGGCGAAATCGTGCGCCACGGCACACGCGCCACCACCCCCAAAGTGTCGCGCTGACAGCGTAGCGGCGCCGCTGACCGGCGTCAGAGGGCGATCCCTCCGCACTTCGCGCGGCGGCTCAGCTGGGAGCGCAGGCCTCCGGCCCGCCCTGGAGAGCTTCCGTCGCCTGCGCAGCGCGGCCCTCGCTCCATGGCGGGCCAGAGGCCCGCGCTCCCAGCGCTCCTTGCAAGTGAGGGCTGCCTGGGCGGAAAGGACCCCGCCTATGGGAGACCGCGGCGCGGCGGGCTTTCAAGTCTTGGAAATACGGCATTTCCACGCCTTGGGTGGTCACTCGACCTCAGCGGGAACGAGCTCTTCGCGGGGTCTCCGGGCGACGCGACGTTCGCCTCGAGCGCAGGCGCTGCGTATTACTTCCAACTCGAAGGCGGCGAATGGAAACAGCTTTCCAAGTTCTTCGGCTCGGACCCAGGAGCCGGTGGATTTTTCGGCTGGTCGCTTCAACGCACGAGCGACACCCTCGTTGTGGGAGCGCCGGGATCTACGACCCCCACCCCCGGCCGCGTGCACACCTTCTCCACGGACGGGGCCGCGCAAATGAGCGGCACCTTGGTGTCGCTCTCGAACACTGCTGGTGGAGTGCAGTGGTTGACCTTGGGGACGTGCGCGAAACACGCGGGCGACTTCTACTTGGTGCTGGGCTCGTTCAGTGGCACGTCGCCCGCACTGGGACTTGGGACGTCGTCGCTGCCGCTGGTGCCCGACGCCTATACGCTCTTCACCTTCAACAACCCCAACGGCCCGCTGCTGCCGGGATCTCTCGGTTTGCTCGATGCGTGGGGACGCGCGGTCGGAGCCTTCGTGCTGCCCCCCGGCACCCCCCAGGGCACGGTGGGTCTGACACTGCACCACGCCTACCTGGTGCTCGACGCACAAACGCTCGCGATCGAACTCGCCAGCAACGCCGTCCCGGTCACGATCGTTCCCTGAACTCTTGGAGCGGCAAGGCTCCCCGGCCGTCAGTCGAGGTGGCCGCGGTCTGAGTCGCCCATTTGGACGTTGCCGCTCGGGAAGTATTCGCGCCAGCGTCGCTCGACGGTTGCGGCGGTGTCCGGGTCGCAGAACAGCTCCTTTGGGTACCAGGGTTTCATCCGCGCGTCGATGACGATCGGCGGCGTGAATGAGGGGTGGTGTTGGACGAGTTCTACCGCGGCCGCGTGGATGTCCGTGGCGGGGTCAAACCGCGTGAACGTCGTCCAGAGGAAGTTGACCGCGCTCTTCGAAGCTCGGCGTGCATCGTCGGTCACGACAATCAGCGGCCAATCGGCGAAAGCGGGGTCGCGCGCGATCTCCGCCGGAGCTTCACGGTGCTCCGCGAAGGACGCAGATTCGACAACGAGCGCTCCGGGGCAAAACACACGGACGTCGCGCACACGCCGTGAGGGTGAGCCGCGGAACTCGCGCGGAAGCTCGCGGATCGGCGCGCCGATGCCAAGCAGCACACCCTTGCTGCCCTCATTCACACGCGGGCCCGCGTAGTCGAGGGAATCCATCGACAGGTTGGCGAACACGAACAGGTCGCGCCTGAAATCCGCGCGCGCGAGCACGTGTTGCAGCAGTGCGCGGAAATCCTTGAGGTCTTGCGGTGTGTCGGTCAGCAGCAGAAACTTCGTGAGCGAGAGCTGGCCTTCGCCGAGGATGCGAAAGGCGCTCGCCATCGCTTCGCGGCGGTAACGCTCGCGCACCACCGCGGCGGACAGGGAGTGGTAACCGGTCTCGCCGTAGCTCCAAAGATCGAGCACCGCCGGCATCACGACGGGGAAAAGCGGGGACAGGAGCTCTTGTAAAAAATCGCCGAGGAAAAAGTCCTCTTGCCGCGGCTTGCCGACTACGGTCGCCGGGAACACGGCATCCTTGCGGTGCGCGAGCGCATGCACATCGAGCACGGGGTAATCGTGGACTTCGGAGTAATAACCGTAGTGGTCGCCGAAGGGCCCCTCCGGCGCGCGAACACCGGGGCGAACTTCGCCGATCAGCGCAAAGTCCGATTCGGCGATCAGCGGAATCGGTCCCGCTGGGTTTTTGCACAGGGGGAGCCGCGCGCCGAGTGCAAGGCTCGCGAGCAGCAGCTCCGGAACGTTTTCCGGCAGCGGCGCGATTGCACCCAGGATCGATGCGGGTGGCCCGCCGATGTGCACGACGACGGGGAGCGGTTGACCGAGCCGCTCCGCTTCCGCCAAGTGGAAGCCGCCACCCTTGCCGATCTGCATGTGCAAACCGGTGTGCGTGTCGTCGTAAATCTGGACGCGGTACATGCCCAGGTTCGGACCGCCGGTGACCGGGTGCTGCGTTGCGACGAGGGGCAGCGTGATAAAATGGCCTCCGTCGCGCTTCCACGTGCGCAGCGCGGGCAGCCGGCTCAGTCGAGCGGGCCGCTGGATGACGTCGCAAACCGGACCGCGCGCTCGCCGACTCAGGCCTACCCGCGCCAGGCGCGCGAACAGGGCGCGCTGGTTCCACAGCTTGGCCGCCGTCGGGGGCATCAGTTCCTCGGGCAGGCGGGCCGCCGCCGCGACCACTTCCTGGGGGCGGCGCCCGAATGCGCGCTCCACGCGACCCGCAGTGCCAAAGAGGTTCGTGACGAGCGGGAAGTCCGCATCCTTCACGTTGCGGAACAGGAGCGCGGGACCCTCCGCCGCGATGACCCGACGGTGGATCTCCGCGACCTCAAGGTCGGCGTCGACCTCGGTTTCCACTTCCACGAGGTCGCCGCTCCGTCGCAGTGCGGCGGTGAACTCGGCCAAATTGCGGGGGGCGTCGGGCATCGGGGGGGGCCATCTGGCCCGGCGAACTTGTAGCCGCCCGGCGGGGGGAGTTCGAGGAGCGGCATTCCCCCGCCGGCTCGGAATCACTTCGGAACCCCGAACCGCCCCGCGGGTTCCTAGGATCCGGGCGTCGCGCCCAAACCCGCCATGATCAGCATCCTCATTGGTCTCGTCGCCTGCGTCCAGGCTGCCGTTCCCACACCGCCGGCCGGGGCGTCCGCAGAGCCCCCCTTCGACGTGCGGCGCGCGGAGCATTTGCTCGGACGCGCCGGGTTCGGTGTGAACACCGCTGAGGTGAACGCCGCCGCCGAACGCGGGCTCCGCCACACCCTACGGCTGCTTTTGGAACCCGTTGCACGGGCGGTGGTGCCCTTCGAGCCGGAGAACTTCGCCTACAGCGGGACCCTGGGTGCGCAGAGGTTGCCACCGGCGGAAGCCGAAAGCGGTGCGGAGCCCGGCGACCAGGGGGAAATGGGTGAGGCAGAGGAGAGCGACGCGGATGCTGCGGAGGAAGCGCGCGCGGCCGAGCGCCGCAAGCTGCAGGCCCAACTGCGCCGCGACGACGCGGCACAGCTCGCGGAGTACACCGCCGAATGGCTCGCGGGAATGGTGCGTGGCGACGATCCCCTGCGCGACCGCATGACGCTGTTTTGGCACGGGCACTTCACGAGCTCCATGCAAGACGTGCGATCGAGCCACGCGATGATCCGCCAACACCAGCTTTTGCGAGCGGGCGCGCTCGGCAGCTTTCGCGACTTGCTGACAGGGATCCTGCGGGACCCGGCGATGCTCGTGTACCTCGACAACCACCGCAACCGCCGCGGCAACCCCAACGAGAACCTGGCGCGTGAGCTGTTCGAGCTTTTCACGCTGGGTGAGGGCCACTTCACCGAGGACGACGTGAAGGAAGCGGCCCGCGCGTTGACCGGTCGCGCGGCGTTCCGCGGTGAATACGTTTTCACGCCGCGCCGCCACGACAACGGACAAAAGACGATTCTCGGAAAGACAGGCCGCTTCGACGGCGATGACCTCGTCGAAATCTTGCTTGACCACCCGCGCACTGCACTCACGATCGCCGAAGAGCTGCTGACGTGGTTCGAGGGTGTCGCGCCCACGCCCGACCGCGTCGCACGCTACGCAGCACAGTTGCGCGCGAGCGATTGGCAAATCACACCGCTCCTCGCAACGCTGTTCGAGGACCCCGACTTTTATCGCGATGACGTGCGTGGCGCACGTGTCGCCGGCCCCCTCGATTTCCTGGTGGGCGCCGCGCGCCGACTGGGGGTCGAGCCCCCCGATCGCGCGCTGGACCTGGGTGCGCGGAACCTTGGAGAACGGCTTTTTTTCCCGCCCAGCGTGAAAGGTTGGGACGGTGGCGAAACGTGGATCACGACGTCGAGCCTGCTCGCACGCGGCAACCTCGCGGGCATGTTGACGGGATCCATCGGGATTGCGGAGCTGCTTGGCGCGGACCTCGAGGCGGATTCGATGGAAGCCGAGTCGGTGGATGGGAACGAAGCGCCGCGGCGACCGCGCGCACGCCGCGCTCCGCGCCTTGGCAATCCCGAGCTGCGTGAACTTGCTGGGCGTGACCAGGGGTTGCGCGAACTCGGACGCATGGGCCGCAGCGGCTGGAACCCCAAGCTTGACCTTGCGCAGCGGCTCGATGCGGCGAAGGCCACCACGGACGCCGCGGCGATCGAGGTGCTGATGGAAGACCTCCTCGCGATTCCGCCCCCCGCCGAAACGCGTGCGGAGTTGATCGGGTTCCTCGCCGAGCAACGTGCGGAGTTCAGCGTGCCCGAAGACCGTTTGGCGTCCTGGGGCGCCGACGGCGAGCAGTTGCTGCGTCGCATGGCGCATCGCATCCTTTCGCTTCCCGAAGCCCAGTTGCACTGATCGAGGCCAAACCGTGAACAGACGCGACCTTTTGCTGTTTTCCTCGGGACTGTTGGGTGCAGGGTTGTTGCCCGGCGCGCACGTTCGCGCCGCACGCCGCGCGCCGTTTGGGCTCGATGGCAAGGATGATGCATCCCCGTGTCTAGTGCTCGTTCAACTGACCGGTGGCAACGACGGCCTTGACACGGTTGTGCCCTATGGCGACGACGGGTACCAACGCGCACGCCCGTCCACCGCGCGAACGGCCGCGGACGTGCTTGACCTGGATGGCCACATCGGACTCGCGCGGCCCCTTGTGAAACTGCACGCGGAGTGGAGCGAAGGGCGCCTTGGTGTCGTCCACGGTGTGGGGTATCCCCAGCCCAACCGCAGCCACTTCAAGAGTTTCGAGATTTGGCACACGGGCAGGGCCGAAGGGCGCAGTTCAGGGCCCGGATGGGTCGGGCGCTTGGCGGCGCACGT
>JBBRWC010000014.1:0-55539 GCA_038246255.1 Planctomycetota bacterium | reverse complement strand
TCGAACCTGGGTGCGGGCAAAACCAACACCCACGGAGCGATCATGGCGGCCCTCGGAGTGCCGGTGGGCTCGAAGGCCGCCGCGCAAACCGGCGCGTACCAGGTCGAGACGGACACCATCTTCTTCCTCTCCGACGGCCAACCCACCCACGGCGAGTTCATCGAAGAGGCCGACGTCCTGCGTGTCGTGCGCGAGAACAACGCCCTGCGCCGGATCGCGATCCACACGATCGCGATCGGCGACTTCTCGGACCAACTGATGAAGCGCCTCGCCGAGGAAAACGGCGGCGTCTTCGTCAACCTCGGACGCTGAACGCCGCGCCGCGCCGCTGCGCGATGGGGTCACCCGGTGCTGTGGCTCGGCGGCTCGCTCGCGCCGCTCACCCTCCACGCGCACCGCGATTCTGCCCCTCCGACTTGACGGAAGCCCTCCGCCTGATACCCTCGTCGCCCTTCCGGGTCGGGGCGTGGCTCAGCTTGGTAGAGCGCTGCGTTCGGGACGCAGAGGTCGGAGGTTCAAATCCTCTCGCCCCGACCACTTTCCCGAAGCGACTCGACGGCGACCCGCAGTCGCGGGCGGGTTAGGGCACCACTACCTGGTGGCGGACGGCGCCGAGGTACAGCTCGCCGGACGGCGAGATGAACGCTGCCTGAAGGGGCACGACGAGCACGGCGCCGGGGGCGAGTTGCGGGGCTTGGACAGGGAGGATGCTCACGCCGCCGGAGTCCGGGGAGAGGAGCGGGCCTGGGCAAGCATGTATCGCGAGTAAGGCCGATGCTGACCGCGAGGGAGCCCGTCCGCGGGCGAAAAACCGGGGGACCGTGGCGCGGAAAGGGGCGGCGCGCGGTCCTTGGCCCGGTGCTGGGCAAAAATGGGGTGCGGGCGCTTCCCGATGGCATTGCAACGGCGTCCGTGCCATGCTGTTTGTCCGGGTGGTCGCCCATGGGCGTGCCCGGCACCGGGGTGGCAGCGTTTCAGGCTGCGCGCTCGGGCCGGGTCGGCGGTGTTGGCACCGCGGCGGGCCCGGTGACCGGGTAGCCACGGCTTTCGATGGCGCCCGCCCCGCCCGATCTCCTTGCCCGAGTGGCCTGATCGCGCTCCTTCCGACCCATCCGGCCTATCCGGGTGCGTCCAGCGCGGCCTGCCCTCTGCCTTGCTCCCAGGGACGGCGCTCCTTGGGACGGCGAACTCGCCGCGGCCTTTGCCGCGTGTGCGAGCCGCCGGGTGCCCTCGCCGCCCCCTCACGACTTTGGCCCTTCCCGGCCCGCGTCTCGTCCCGAGCGCGTGCCTGCAACCCTTCGAATCGAGCGTGGCCCTCCACGATCCCAAGCCGTCCCGCCGTCGCGCGGGCTCGTCAGCGTCCTCGGCTCCGTCCCAGGCGAATCCCCCCTCCGCGCCCAGCGCCGCGGATGGCTCCTCCGTCGGCGACTCGGGCCCGCCCCGCCGTAAGGTGCGCCACCGGGACGACCCCGCCTACGACCGGCCTGGACCCGCCCCAAAGGGCGACTCGCCGGCCCAAGCACATAGCCCAGCCCAGGGGTCGACTGCGAGCGCTCCCCGGCGCGAAGGCGGCGGAGGCGACCCGAACGGAGCCGGTGGGAGTTCCGAGGGTGGGGGCGATTGGCGCCCTGTGGGCAAGCGCCGCGGAGCGGGGCGACGGGGCGGCCGCCGCCGCCGTGGAGGCCGCGAAGATGGGCCCGCAGACGGAGCGGTGGGCCGGGATGGCCCGCGCGAAGGCCCTGAAGGGGGCTCGAACGAGGGCCCTGAAGGCGGCCCCGGCAGCGGCCCTGAAGGCGGCCGAGGCGGCGGCGCGGTGGCGGTCGTTTGGTCCGAATCGGGTGCGGGCGATGCGCCCCGCGCGCCGGGCGGGGAAGGCGGAACAGGTGGAGCGCTCCAGGACGAAGGCGGGGGCGGTCGCCGGGGCCGCCGCCGTCGCGGTCGCGAGTGGCGCCCTACCGGAGCTGCTCCCGAGGGTCAGCCGCCGGCAAGCGACGGTGCGCCTGCGGCCCGCGGTGCGCGCCACAAATACGGCAAGTTCCGCGACCGTCCGCGCGTCGAGGGCGGGCCCGGCGGAGCGCCGAAGGTGGTCGCCACCGACGACCACGAGGGTGTGGAAGGCGCGGGCGACGAAGCCGATAGCGGTTCGGACCAGGCCGTCGGCGGAGACTCGAACCGCGGCACGGCGGAAGGCCTTCTGGTGATCGACACGGGTGGCCACGGCAAGCTGCGCCGCATCGAGCGTATGTGGTTGCCCGACGCAAAGAACGACGTCCACGTCGCGCCTCGGCTGATCCAAAAGTTCGCCCTGCGCGAGGGCTCGATCCTTCGCGGGCCCTATGGGCCAGGTTTTGGCAAGCACCGCTTCGACCTGATCGACGTCGACGAAGTCGACGGGCGCAATCCCCAGGAAGTGCGGTCCCTGGTGCCGTTCAAGGCGCTGACGAGCATCGACCCGGACTTTCAGTACGAGCTGGGCGATTTCACGAAGGACGTGGCGCTGCGTCTGGTTGACATCATCTGTCCGATCGGCCGCGGCCAGCGCGGCTTGATCGTCGCCCCCCCGCGCACGGGCAAAACGATCCTGCTCCAAAAGATCGCCAAGGGCATCTCTGAGCACTACCCGGACGTGCGCTTGATGGTGTTGCTCGTCGACGAACGCCCGGAAGAGGCGACCGAGTGGCAACGCGCGACGAAGGGGCAAGTGTTCGTCAGCACGAACGACGAACCCCCGAAGAACCACGTCGAACTCGCCGAATCCGTGTGGGTGCGCTGCAAACGGTTGGTGGAGCTTGGCGAGGACGTCATCTTGCTGCTCGATTCCATCACGCGCCTCGCGCGTGCGTACAACCACGTGCACGGCACCAGCGGTAAGACGATGTCCGGCGGAATCGATGCGAAGACGATGGAGCGCCCGAAGCAGTTTTTCGGCTCGGCGCGCAACACCGAAACGGCCGGTAGCCTGACCATCCTCGGCACGACGCTGATCGAGACGGGCAGCAAGATGGACCAGGTCATCTTCGAGGAGTTCAAGGGCACGGGCAACATGGAGCTCGTGCTGTCGCGCAAGCTCGCGGAGCGGCGCATTTTCCCAGCGCTCGACCTCGAACGCTCCGGTACGCGCAAGGAAGAAAAGCTGCTTTCGTCGACGCGCCTGAAACGCATAAACACCCTGCGGCGTGTGCTGATGCGCATGCATTTCGCCGATGCGCTAGACCTTTTGATCACCAAGCTGGAAGCGGTCGAGCGCAACGACGATTTCTTGAAGCGCTTCGAGGTCGACCCCGAAGCGTGAGGGCCCGGGAAAAAATCGGCTGGGCCGAAGCGAAGGATCTCTCAAGTGCCGTCGGGTCCAGCGCCGGGCGGCGCTGGAGCGGCGCCCGGGCCCGTTTGCGCCACGCCCGATGATCGAAGTTCGCGGCCTCACCAAGCACTACGGCGCGTTGTGTGCCGTGGACCACTTGGATTTTTCGATCGAGCGCGGCGAAGTTGTCGGATTCCTCGGACCCAACGGGGCGGGCAAGTCGACCACGATGCGGATGCTGACCGGTTGCCTCGCACCGGACACCGGTGACGTCTCGATCGGCGGTGTGCGCGATCCGGCGCGTTCGACGGCCGCGCGCGCGCGGATCGGTTATTTGCCCGAGAACGCGCCGCTCTACCGGGCTATGCGCGTCGATCGCTACCTCGATTTTTGCGCGCGACTCGTCGGCATAACGCGGCGCGAGCGTCCGCGCGCGCTGTTCGCCGCCGCCGAATCAGTCGGCCTGGAAACCCACGTGGGCCGGCGGATCGACGAGTTGAGCAAGGGGTATCGCCAGCGTGTCGGGCTCGCGCAGGCGCTACTGGGGGACCCACAGGTCCTGATCCTCGACGAACCGACGAGCGGGCTCGATCCGGGCGAAATCCAGCGCATCCGGGCGCTCGTCCGCGATCTTGGACGTTCGCGCACGGTGTTGCTGTCGACCCACGTGCTCTCGGAGATCGAGGAGGTTTGTGGCCGCGTTCTGATCCTCGCGTGCGGCCGCCTTGTGGCCGACGGACATCCGCGGGATCTGGTCGAGGGTGGAGGCGCGACGTTGACGCTCGAGGTTCGGCTGGATCGGATGTCGGGCACGGCGGGTGCATTGGCGCAACGACTGGAGCGTGTGGCCGACGTCGCGAGCGTGCGAACGGCGGGGGACCGGCCCGATGGCATCGCCGCGTTTGCACTGGAACTCGGGAGCGCAGCGCCCGCGCTGCGGCGCGCCGCGGCCGAGCGTGTGGTGCGCGAAGTCGCCGCGGCTGGCGCGAGCCTGATCGAGCTGCGCCACGAAGCACCGACCCTCGAGCGTGTGTTTTTGCAGCGCACGGACCCGAGCTTTGCCGCGGCACACGCCGTGGCCGCGAAATCGCCGACGGGTGTGGCGCCGTGAGCCGCGTGGTCGCCGTGGCCGCGCGCGAACTCGGCGCAGCGCTGGATGCACCGGCGGTGCGCACCGCCACACTCGTGCTCGCCGTCGTTTTGTGCGCGCTCTTTTTCCACATTGGATATCCGATCGGCGAGCTGCGCTCCGGTGGCCTGTGGGAAGTTCGAACCACGAACACTCTGGCGGTGGTCTTTGCTTGGCTTCCGATCCTGCTGGCGCTCTTCGTACCGGCGCTGACGATGGGGTCGTGGAGTGACGAGCGCCGCAGCGGCACCGAAGACCTGCTCTTCGCGCGTCCCGTGCGCGCGGGTGAAGTGGTGATCGGAAAGTTCGCGGCGGGACTCGTCTTGCTCGCCATCTTGCTGACCGTCGCGCTTTTGCCGCTGATCGCGACGGCCGCTTACCTCGGCCCTGTTGACTGGAGCGCAGCCTTCGGCGGAGTGCTCGGCGCGTTGCTGCTCGGCGCAGGTTACCTCGCGATCGGCCAACTGATTTCCGCGTGCGCGCGCGAGCCCCTGTCGGCGTTTGTCGTCGCGGCGCTCGTCTTGATCGTGTCCTGGTCGCCGATGTTGCTGGTGGGCCACTTCTCGGGGGCGCTCGCCGACGGACTGCTGTACGCGAGCCCCGCGTACCACTACCTCGAAACTGCCGCGCGCGGGCTGTTCGACCTGCGCGACTTCCTGTTCCACGGCCTCCTCGCCGCCGGCGCGCTGCACCTGTGTTCCCTGGTTGTGGAGGCCCGACGGTGGCGGTGAGCGGCGCGGTTCAACACGCGCGCGGGCGCGCGGCGCGGCTCCAGGCCGGGTTGTGGCTCGCGGGTGTTTTGTGGCTCGCGGTCTGGATCGCCGGCGCGCGTTTTGCGCGCGAGCACGCAGACCTTCGTGTGGATCTGACGCAGGACAAGCTGCTGTCCCTGAGCCCCGTGGCCGCGTCGCTGCTCGGTCGCCTCGAGGATCGCCTGCAGGTCGAGCTCTATTTCTCCGGGCGCGTCGAGTCCGGCTTGTACCAGGTGGCACAGCGCCAGCTCCTGGAGCAATTGCGCGAACTCGAACGGCTCGCCCAGGGCCGCATGCAGCTCGTGCGCGTCGACCCCGGGGAATCCGCGGCGGCGCGCCTTGAGGCACAGCGCTACGGGATCGTCGGGCGGGCACACGGGTCGGGGCGCGGGTCGGCCGCGGTGTTCGAGACCGTGTACCTCGGCATGGTGCTGCGTTACCGCGGCCGTGAGGCGGCGATTCCGTTCGCGTTGCCGCACACGCTGGAGTTTGCGTTCCTCGAGGCGCTCGACTCCGTCCAGAGTCCCCGGCGCCGCAAGGTGGGCTGGCTGGCGGACGATGCCCCGACGCAGGAATTCGGCCTCGCGCGCGACCTCGTGCAGTTGCGATTCGACGTCGAGGACGTCCGCGGGCTCGCGGAGGGTGTTCCCGTACCGGCTGGACTCGATGCGCTCGTGCTCGTGCGGCCGCGGGCGCTCCACCCGCGCGCGGTGTTCGAGCTCGACCAGTACCTGGCGCGTGGAGGACGTGTAGTGATGTTCCTCGACCGGTCGCTCGCCGATCCCGCCGCGCGCACGCTGACGCCGATCGCTACCGGCCTTGAGAGCTACCTGGCGCATTTGGGCGTCCAGCACACGCCCGCGATCGTGTTTGAGCGCGGCCATCCCGGCGCCGTGCGTCTGCGCGGCGCGGGCGACAACGTGCGCGAGCAGCCCTATCCGTACTTCGCGCGCATCCCGCCCGAGGGATTCGACCCGGACCAACCCGTGACCCAGCGCTTGCCCGGCGCGGAGTTCCTGTGGGCCCACCCGTTCCGCCTCGCGAGCAACAACTCTGTTGGCCTCGAGCGCACCATCCTCGTGCGCTCGAGCGAACGCAGTTACGCCGCGCAGCCGCCGATGGAGCTGGAGTTCGACGCCGAAGCGCTGCGCCGCGCGGAGACCGAACTGCTCGCCCTCGCCAAGCCCGAGCCCCAGGCGTTGGTCGTTGCGTTGGCCGGGGATTGGCCGTCGCCGTTTGCCGGCGAAACGGCACCCGCTGCGCGCGATCCCTTGGGTGGTCCGGATCGGCCGGATGCCGTGCGCGGGGTGGGTGGGGAGACCGCGGCGAGCGCGGCGAGCGAGGCGGCGCGGCTCGTGCTCGTCGGCGACGCGGACGTGGTCGCGCGGCGCGGCCTCGCCGAGGGTGGACTTGCGGCCCTGATCGGCGAAAACCGCATGCTGCTCGACCGATTGATCGATTGGCTGACCCTCGAGCCCGAGTTGCTGGGGCTGCGCACGCGTTTGCCGCGCGACCGCTCGATCCGCAACTTCATGGCGGAGGAACTCGAGCGTATCGACCTTTCCACACTCGAGCGCGCTGTCGGCGACCGTGGCCAGGGCGCCACACCCGCCGAGGAGAACGCCCGCGCCCGTGCGCGCCGCAAGGAGTGGCTCACGAGCGCGGCCGCGATGGGTGGATCGCTGCTCGGCGTGCTGGGTTTGCAGCTCATCGCGATGCGCCGCCGGCGCGCACCGTTGCTCGTGCGCGGAAGGTCCACTTGAGGCTCCGCCGGACCAACACCGCGCTCGCGATCGCGGTCGCGCTGCTCGTTGCGGCGGAGTTCGCCCTGCGGCCCGCGCCGCCGCTCGCGCGGGGCACCGGCGAGCGTGTATTTCCCGCGCTGATCGCGTCGGACGTGCGCACGATCCGCATCCGCGGAGCGGGCGGCGACACGGTTGAACTTGAGCTCGCGGGCAAGCGCTGGACGTTGCCCGCGCAGCATGGTTTTCCGGCGACTCCCCATGTCGTGGAAGCGCTCCTGACGCACCTGCCGCGCACCGCCGATGCCGACCATATCGCCTCGGGAAGCGGCGCGGACTTCGGGTTCCCGCCGCCGGGCGGCACCGGGGAAGCGGGTCGCGCCGGGGAAACTGTCAGCGACGCGGTCGAGGTGGAGTTGCGCGACGGGGACGGCAACGTCGTCGCGGCGTTTGCGCAGGTTTCTGCGCCCGCGCCCGCGGGCGGGGGTGCGCCCTTAGGGAGCCTGGTTCGCGCCCAGGGCTCCGCACACATCCACCGCACGGCACTGATCGCACCGCTTATTCCGCGTGCTACGGCGTGGCTGGAGTTGTCCCTCGCGAACGTGGCGCAACGGGACCCGCGCGATGCGCTCGCGCTCGACGTCCAGGCCGGCGGCAACGCGGCGTTGTCCGCCGTGCGCGACGGCGATGCGGGAAGCCGCTGGATCGCGACGGTGCCCCGGGAAAAGGAGTTGGGGCGCATCGCGATCGACAAACTGCTCGCGATCCTGGGACGCCTTTACCTCGCCGAGCTCGAAGCGGGTGAGCCCGCCCCGGAGCACGGGTTCGAGGCCCCCGCGCTGGAGTTCAACCTGCGCTTCGCCGACGAACGAACGCTGCGCCTTTTGTTCGCGAAGGGACCGGACGACACCTACCGCGTCACGTCGCCCGATTGGGCGCGACCTTGGGTGGTGCGGGTTCCCGCGCGCTCGGTGGGTGAGGCTGTCGCGGCGCTCGACGGCGTGCTCGCGACGCTGCGCTGACGCCCTTCAGCCGCGTGGCTTGGTCAGCGCGTAGAAGAGCGTGAGCGCCGTGAATGCGTCGGCGAAGCGACCCGCGTGCAGGCGCCGCAGCACTTCGTCACGCTCGAACGCACGCACCAGGATCTGCTCGGAACCGTCGTGGTTGGTCGCCGCGACCTCCTCGCAGCCCTCGGCGAGGAAACCGTGTGCGTAGTGCGCGCTGATGCCGCCCGTCGGAAACCATCCGGGCAAGGGCACGAGGCGACGCGCGCGGTGGCCGGTTTCCTCGAGCAACTCGCGCGCAGCTGCGTCGACCGGCGGCTCGTTCGCGTGGATGCGTCCCGCGGGCACTTCCCATTGGTTGCGTCCGCTCGGATAGCGGTACTGCCACAGGAGCAAAATGCGCCCGTCGGGCAGCACGGGCACGATCGCGACCGCATTCGAAACCTCGAACACGTGGTAATCCTGCTCCGCACCGCTCGGCAGGCGGATCCAATCGCGGCGCAGTCCGCACCAGGGGCTGTCGTAAACCCGCGGCTGTGCGAGTGCAGTGAACGGCGGGAAATCGGGAGGGTCGTCGGGCTCGCGCGGCACCGGCTGCGGTTGTGCGAGCGCGAAATCGTGGTCCAAGTTGTCGCCGGAGGTCTGGGGGCCACTGGGACCCACCGGGGCACGGGACTCCGCGCCGTGATCGGGCGCGTCGGTCACTCGGCGCCCGCGTTGGGCCACAATTCGCGCCAGTGGGGGCGCGGACCCGCGCCCTGCTGGCCTTCAAGGCGTTCCAGCAAGCCCTTAGGAACACGCACTTCCTCAAGGGCGGTCTCGGCGAGCGCGCGCCCGGCCGCATCGACGATCGCTTTGCCGTCGATGCCGTGGTAACCGAAGATCTCCTCCGGTCGACCCGACTTGCTGAAGCGTCGCACGGCGAGCGTGATCTGCTTGACGCCGAGCACGGAGCCCGCGTTGTCGAGCAAACCCGCTTCCCCGTCGCACACGGCGACGATCGGAACGCGGCGTCCGGCGAGGCCCGCAAGGCCGGCGGCATCGAGCGTGGCCCCCGCGGTGCTGGGGGCCAGGTGGAGGTCACCGTCCAGGTCGAGGCCTTCGCGCAGGTGCAGGTAGTTGGTTTCGTGGGCGAGACCGCCGACGAGGAGGTCGGGCGATGTCACGACCACCACATCCGCGTAGATCCCGAGCTCGAGCAGCACGTTCGACGCTTCGAGGGCCTCCGTCACCAGCGATCCCATCACGAGGATCGAAACGACGTTGTCACCGGGCGCGTAACCCGCGTAACCGCGCCAATCCACGAGCCGATAGGCCCCGGCGAGGCACTCCTCGCGCAGCACGTCGAGGATCGCGGCGTCGGTCTGCGGCGCGGCGTCCGCCTCGGGCACTGCGCCCTTGTAATCACCCTCGGCGGGCGGCGCGAGCAGCGCGTCCTCCTGCTTGAAGCGCCGCTGACGCCGCAGGCTTTCAAGAAACAGCCCCTGTTTGATGCCGCGCGTCACGGCGCGGATCAAGACGCCGTTGCGGCCCTTCGTGCGGTGCTCCATGTGCCGCGCGATGGCATCACACAGGATCCAGTCCATCTCGACGGCGAATGCGGGCTCCCACGTGATGAGGTTGGGGATCTGGATGTCGCTCTTCCACGAGTGCTGCGCACCTTCGGGGCTGAGGGTTACACCCGACGGCGTACCGATCAGCACGAAGCTCGATCCCCAGTAGAGGTTGTAGTAGAGCTGGTCGAGCGCGCGCTTCAGGAAGAAGTCGTACACCGTCATCACCGGCAGGAGCGGCACGCCGGTCAAAGCCTCCATTCGCCCGAAGGACCCAAGCGCGGACATGCAGTTGGCTTCGACGATCTCGAAGCGCACGTGGCGTGTGTAGCGCTGCTCCTTCGCGACCAGTTCCGGGTGGCGCGCCTGGAAGTCGAGCACGATGTCGGCTTCCTGGCCCGGCCCGTAGATCCGGCTGTTCATCGTCGGTGCGAGGTTTGTGCTGGTGCCCACGTCCGGGGACAGGGTCAGCACGAAGCGGGCGGCCGGAACCCAGCGCGCTTCCACGTCGTCGAGGGGTTTTTCCTCACCCGCGCCGCCGATGGGCGCGCCGCCCTCGCCGTGGGTGCCGATGCGGATCAGCTTGGCGGCGAGTTGGCCCCACATCCACTGTGTGTGTGTCAGTGGGAACAAGGAGGTGTCGATAGCCAGTTGCCGGGGCAACTCGCCGACGGCGTCGATGTCCGCGGCAGCTTTCTCGCGGTTTTTTGCGATGAGCTCGTCGTGGTGCTCGATGCCGCGGCGGAACGCCTTTTGGCGCGCCGCGAGGAACGCTGCTTCGTCGGAGCCCTCGGGGAAATGTTCGAAAGGTGACTCCAGCGACAGGCCGTCGCGTTGGAGCAGCGCTTCAACCTCCTTTTTCGACGGCAAACTCGAATGGTTTGCGGGATCCGCGGCGCACTCAAGACCCTTGCCCTTGAGCGTGTGCGCGACAATCAGATACGGCGCGCTCGTGTCCTCGCGTGCCGTCCGCAGCGCGGCGATGCAGCGCTTGAGGTCGTGGGCACCCAGGTCCGCGAGCAGGGCCACAAGATCCCCGTCGGAGAGCTCGCCGAGCACCTGCTTGGCCGCGGGGCGGCGTTTGCCGCACAGGTCGCGCGACAGCGCCGCGTCCTTGCGGAACAGGAGGTACTGCAGGTCGTAGTCGGTGAGGTCGTGCTCGAGCAGTTGGCGCAGCTCGTCGCCCCCCGGTTTTGCGAAGTGCGCTTCGCGGATACCGCCGTGGCGCAGTTGGATTACCTTCCAGCCGTTCGCGATGAAGGTTCCTTCGATGCGCTCCGCGTCCGATCCCACGCGGCTCGTCGCGGAGGATGTGCGTGTGCCGTCGAGGTTCTGGCGGTTGTAGTCGACGATCCAGGTGACCTCGGTGAGTCCGCGCTCGGCCACCTCGGGCATCACTTCGAGCAGCGAGCCCTCGCGGAACTCGGAGTCGCCCATCAGCGACCAAAAGTGCGGATGTGCCGGCACTTCGTGGCCGTGGTCCCGCGCGAAGCGGTACGCGAGAGCCAAATAAACCGAGTTGACTGGCGGGATGCCGACCGAGCCCGAGGGCAGGAAGTGGAACGTGTCCGGGTCGCTCTTTGCGTGGTAACTTTGGAAGACGTCCGCGGCTCCGGGCAGCGGGAACTTCCGCAGGCGTGTCATCGCCGCCTTCGCCGCATCGTCGTCGAGCCAGGTGCCGTCCTCGCGCCGGAACAGGCGCATGAGGTTGTGGTAGGCGTGGTCGATGGGGGACGCGTGCGGCTTGCAGGCGACGTAGTCCTGCGGCTCGCGTACGACGAGGTACAGGGCTCCGAGGATTTGGTAACAGCTCGCGCACGCGGCGGGGTGCCCGCCGATCTTCGGCTCACCCGGCTGCTTATCCTTGCGGCTGTTGGCGATGTGGATCATCGCCACCATCTGGGAGAACGCGCGTTCCGCGATCCGTCCGACGACGTCCAGGGTGGGGGCGGACAGGGTCTGCGTGGTCATGGCCGGGGCTAATGGGGTGGCGCTCGAGCGGCAGGGACCGGGCGGCAGCCGGTGCCGGGTGCGCGCGGGTGCAAGCGAGCCATCCTACGGCGCTCCGCGGCCGCTCTCCAGCAACGGCGGGGGAGCCCGCGCCGCGGGGAGCCGCGCACGGGTTTACGGCGCGGTTTTACGGCGCGGTTTTGCGGCGCGTTTTCGGTTAACGGGTGCGGGCCGCGGACTCAAGGTACAGGCGCCGGTAGGTCGCGAGCATCGTCGTGCGGTCGTAATCCAGGGCGCGTATGCGCGCCGCCGCCGCGAGCCGTGCGCGCAGCTTCGGATCGCGCGCGAGCCGCAGCAGGCCACGCGCGAGGCGCTGCGCCAACGGTTCGCCAGCGCCGCCCAGTGCTTCGACGAACTCCTTGCCCTCGGCTGGCACCATCTCGCGCACATCGCCCACGTCGGTCGCGATCGCGGGCAGGCCGGCCGCCAGCGCCTCGAGCAGCGCAATCGGCATCTGCTCTGTGTCGCTGGTGAGCGCAAAGATGTCCATCGCTCCGTACGCGGAGCGTGGGTCCGCAAGGTGCCCCGCGAAGTGGACACGCCCGGCGAGGGGCGGCTGCGCGGCGAGGTGTTCGAGCGCGGCGCGCTCGTTGCCATCGCCGACGACAAGCACTCGCACGGGCGCTCCCGCGTCGATGGCCGCCGCCGCGGCCGCAAATAGCCGCGCGACGTTCTTTTCGGGGCGCAAATGCCCGACGCAGCCGACGACGACGTCCGTGGGGAGGCAGCCGATCTGCGCGCGCATCCCGCTGTGGAGCGCGGCGCGCTCGAAACGCGCCGGATCGATCCCGTTGGGCACGTAAACCACCCGCTCCGCAGGTTGGTGCCACTCCGTACGGGCGATGCGCTCCAGCGTGCGGCTGACAACGACCACGTGCTGCGCCGCAGGCAGCGCCAGCCTGCGCAGCCACGCGCGGCGCCGTTTGCGTCCCTGCGCTTCGTCCGGGTGGAATCCGTCCTCGTGGTGCAGCGCCCCGGGCCCACCGCGCAGGCGCGCCGCGAGCAGCGCGTCGACCGCGCCGAAGTTGTAGGTGCAGACGAGGTCGGGACGCCGTTCTGCGAGGACGCGGAGCAGGCGGCGCACGGTGGCGGGGGTGCCGGCCTTGGGCGGGGGCGGAACGATTTCGAGCGTCCCGGCGGGGAGGAGGGAGGCCGCGCCTGTCACGCCGTCGAGCGCCAACACGGCGTGGCGGAACTCGTCCCCGAGGCCGGCCACGAGGTCAACCGTCCGGCGCTGGGAGCCCGCTGCGGCAAAGGTCGGAAAAACGTGCAGGACGGCGAGGCTCATCGGGGGCGGGGCGATGGAGGATAGGCCCCCGCCGGCCCCAGCGCGGGCCCCGGCGGCGGCGCTCCGGCCCGTCCGGTCCCGGGGTCGGCTCCGGCGGCCTGACCCCCGCGGGTCGCCTTTGGCCGCAGCGCTGCTGGTGCCGATACATCTCATCTCCTCCTTCTTCGGGGCCCGGCGCACTCATCAAGGGTGCGTTCGGGCCCTCTTCATTTGCGGCCGCGGGAGCGACAGGGGAGCGGGAAAGGGGGCCGCCCTTGGAGCGCCCGCGGGCCCCGGCTACGCTCTTCGCCCTTCCCCGCGGCATCGGCGGGAGCGACGTCCCTTCGAGTTCGGCCCTGTGCCCGTTCCACGGCGCGCCGGGCGGTCGACCCGTCCACCCGCCGCGACCGCGGGGGTGCGCCCCGACCGCGCCCGACGGACGGGCGCGCGCTCCCTCCCCCGGCCCGTTCCGGCCACCCTCGGCAACCCTCTCGGCGGACCGGATGGCCCGCCCGCACCCCAGCCGTCATGACGAGCCCGCTGCCCGAAGGCCTGACCTTCGACGACGTCCTCCTCGTCCCGCGCCACTCCGACGTGTTGCCGCGGGACGCCGACGTGACCACGCGGTTCTCCCGGCGCGTGCCGCTGCGCATCCCGCTGACCTCGTCCGCGATGGACACGGTGACCGAGTGGCAACTCGCGGTGGCATTGGCGCGCGAGGGTGGACTGGGCGTGATCCACCGCAATCTCAACATCGAAGCGCAGGTGCGCGAGGTCGACAAGGTCAAGCGCAGCGCGAACGGAATCATCCTCGACCCCGTCACGCTCCCGCCGACCGCGACCATGGCGAAGGCACGCGAGTTGATGGCCCGCTACAACATCAGCGGCTTGCCGATCATCGACGCCGAACAGCGTGTCGTGGGCATTCTGACGAGCCGCGATTGCCGCTTCCAGACGAGCGACGACACACCCGTCGCGCGCGTGATGACGAGCGGCCGGTTGGTCACGGCGCCCCCGGACACGTCCCTCGATGAAGCGCGTGAGAAGCTCTACAAGCACAAGGTCGAGAAGCTGATCATCGTTGACGCTGAAGACCGGTTGCGCGGCCTGATCACGATGAAGGACCTCGATATGCTCGAGGCCTACCCCAACTCGGCGACCGACGAGCGCGGCCGCCTGCGTGTCGGCGCAGCGATCGGTGTGTTCGATTACGAGCGCGCGGCGGGGCTCGTCCACGCCGGTGTGGACGTGCTGGTGGTCGACACCGCCCACGGCCACAGCACTAATGTGCTGGACACTGTCGCGAAGCTCAAAACCCTGCACGCGCGTGTGGACGTGGTCGCGGGCAACGTGGCGACGGGCGAAGCCGCAGAGGCGCTGATCCGCGCCGGCGCAGACGGGATCAAGGTCGGAATCGGCCCGGGTTCGATCTGCACGACGCGCATCGTCGCCGGGATCGGCGTGCCCCAGTTGACGGCGATCTTGGACGTTGTCGCGGTCGCGGCCGGCAGCGGCGTTCCGGTGATTGCCGACGGCGGCATCCGCTTTTCGGGCGACATCGTGAAAGCGCTCGCCGCGGGCGCGTCCTGCGTGATGCTCGGCAGCCTCTTCGCGGGCCTCAAGGAAAGCCCGGGCGAGCAGATCCTCTACAAGGGCCGCTCCTTCAAGGCCGTGCGCGGCATGGGCTCCCTCGGTGCGATGGTCGAAGGGGGCAAAGAGCGCTACCGCCAGGGTCACATCGACGACGCGGACAAGCTCGTGCCCGAGGGCATCGAGGGCATGGTGCCGTACAAGGGCCGGCTCTCGCCGTTTGTTTACCAGCTCGTGGGCGGTGTTCGCGCCGGCATGGGTTATTGCGGCGCGCGCACGCTCGCCGACCTCTGGGAGCGCGCGCGTTTCATGCGCGTTTCCGCCGCCGGCATGCGCGAAAGCCATCCGCACGACGTGCAGATCACCAAAGAGTCGCCCAACTACTTCCAAGAGTGAGCACCGCATCCCAAACGAGTGACGCTCCCCGGGGCGTCCTGATCGTCGACCTTGGCGCGCAGTACGCCCAGCTCATCGCGCGGCGGGTGCGCGAGTCGGCGGTGTGGTGCGAGATCGCGCCACCCGCCCTTGCCCTCGAGCGCGCCCGTGCGATGGACCTCGGCGGAGTGATCCTCTCGGGCGGCCCCGCGTCGGTGTACGCGCCGGACGCACCGCGCATCCCCAAGGAGATTTTGGAGCTCGGGGTGCCGGTGCTCGGCATCTGCTACGGCATGCAGTGGATGACGCGCGAGCTCGGGGGAGCCGTCGAGCCGGCCGCGAAGCGCGAGTTCGGCCGCACGTCGATCGAAGTGGTGCGCGCCGAGGGTGTGCTCGACGGCGTGACCGGCCACACGGTAGTGTGGATGAGCCACGGGGACCACGTGACACACATCCCAGCGGGCTTCGACGTGCTCGCGCGCAGCGAAAACTGCGAGTTTGCCGCCGTCGGCGACCCCCAACGCCGCTTCTTCGGCCTGCAGTTCCACCCGGAAGTGACCCACACGGTTCGCGGGCGTGAGCTGCTCGACAACTTCCTCCACCGCGTGTGCGACCTGGGTGCCGAATGGAACGCCGATTCCATTGTCGAGCGCCAGATCGAGCGCATCCGCAACCAGGTCGGTGAAGACGGCGAGATTGTGCTCGGCCTATCTGGCGGAGTGGATTCGAGCGTCGCCGCGGTGATCCTGCGCGAAGCCGTCGGGCCGCGCCTGCACTGCATTTTTGTCGACAACGGCCTGCTTCGCGAAGGCGAGCGCGACCAGGTCGAGCGCACGTTCCGCGACCACTTCCAAGTCGACCTGACGGTCGTCGACGCGGCCAAGCGCTTCATCGACGCGCTGGCCGGAGTCACCGACCCCGAGCGCAAGCGCAAGATCATCGGGAAGGAGTTCGTCGACGTCTTCAAGGTCGAGGCCAAACGCTTCAAGAAGGCCCATTTCCTCGGCCAAGGGACGCTCTACCCGGACGTGATCGAGTCCGTTGCAGCGCACGGCGGCAACACGGCCGTCATCAAGAGCCACCACAACGTGGGGGGCTTGCCCGCCGACCTCGGCATGGGGCTCGTCGAGCCTTTGCGCGAGCTCTTCAAGGACGAAGTGCGCACGATCGGCCGCCGCCTCGGATTGCCCGCGGCGATGGTCGAACGCCAGCCCTTCCCCGGCCCTGGATTGGCGGTGCGCATCCTCGGTGAAGTGACCGACGAGCACGTGCGTCTCGCGCGCGCGGCCGACCGCATCACCACCGACGAGATCGAGCGCGCGGGAGCCCACGTGGGCCTGTGGCAGTACTTCGCGGTGCTCTTGCCCGTGAACTCCGTCGGCGTGATGGGGGACGGGCGCACCTACGAAAAGTGCTGCGCCCTGCGCATCGTGACGTCCGAGGACGGCATGACCGCGGACTGGTCCTTGCTGTCGCACGAACTGCTCGCGCGCATCTCGAACCGCATCATCAACGAGGTGCGCGGGATCAACCGCGTGGTGCTCGACATCTCGAGCAAACCACCCGCCACGATCGAGTGGGAGTGAGGCCAACCTCGCCGTGATGGCTGGCTGTACGCCCGCCGCCGCGGTTTTGCCCTATCGGGCGAAAGCACTCACGGTGTGCGGCTGCAGCTCTCTTGCAAGTGCCAATTCTGTGAGCAGACCGAGAGCACGGTTCGTTCATCGGCGCAGGCGACGACCTCGCGGTACCAGCCACCACCGTGGTCCTTGACCCACTTGAGCCCGTGGCGTATTTCGATCGCGGATGCATAACAATACGTCCGCAGCAGGAACGTTTGGTAACACTGACCGAGCCCGTGCGCGCCGGATTGGAAGGTCTTGGAGTTGAACGATTCGGTCGTTGACTCGAACGTGTGGCTCGATTCGCTTCCCACGGCGGTGCCGGGAATTGTCGTGCGGATCGACGTGGTCCACGACTTCGCGCGGGCCTTGCGCTCCCCCCCCTGGTCTCCGGGTTCACCACAAAAGATGTCGGACGTGGGCGACGTGTTGTCGCTGCACTCCACGGGCCCCATCACCGGTGGGGGGCACCCCAACTTGGAAGTGGCAGGCGGTGCGCACGACCAATCGCTCGGGGGGCCAGCGGGAACCGGAGTGCAGTCTTCCGCCAAGAAGGCCTTGAGCGGCAGACCGACGAGGGCGACGTCGCGGACGGCGACCCCGCTCGGGGGGAACCAATGACGGCTGGCCGAGTGGCTCGGAGGCGCGGAAACGACGCTCGCCATCGCGGTGGTTCGGGGCGAGAGGCTACCGCCCATCGAAAACAGCCCCGCTGAGCTCGCACCTTCGAAGGGCGGCGGGTTGCTCATCATGACGACCAGCTTTCCAGGCACGCCGTCGGTGGGACGCAGCGCGAGCATCAACCACCCTGCGGGCAGGTGTCCGCTCACGTGCACACCTGCGTAGCCTGCATCCAATCCCACGAGGTCGACCTCCAGCGGTTGGGCTTGGATCGACGGTTCACCGGGCGGCGGTAGGACCGGGGGTGCTGTCCGGAAGTGGTACGCGTCGAGCGTGAGGTCCGTCAGTTGTCCATGACCGAGCGGGTTGAGGTCGAGCGTCGCAACAAACCCAGACCACGTGCTTGTCGTATCGACGCCGAGGAACGCGCCGCTACTGCCGATGGCAAGCCCCGCGAGATACCGATCAGGCTCGAAGTCGACGCCATGGTAGGACGCGGACGACGCGACCGCCGTGCCTGACCCCGACGGTGCGACGAACGCTTGGAAGCGGTAATCGGAACCTTCACCCGGACACTGGATAGACCAGAGCGCCGTGCGCCCCTCGGCCCAGACTTCGGTATCCGCGCCACCCCCTCCGGACAACACCACAGGGACCCCGATCGGCACAGTACGCGAGACCCACAGGGCACAGGGAAGGGTGCCAACGGAGGGTGCCGCCCACGCGTAGTTGTCGAACACCGGAACGGGAAGCGCAAACCGCTGCCCGAGCGCGATGCCGTCGCTCAACACGGTTTCGCGGAAAGCGACGTCGAGCGTGTCCAGCTCGGCAGCGTCGACGGCGGCCGTGGAGCCGGTCGCAGAGGTCAGGAATTGGGTGGCCTGATCCTGAGCGTCCTTGATCCGCACGGCGATCCCACCCGCAGGGGTGAGGGTGTCCGTGAGGACTTCCAGGCGTACGGTGACCGCTTCGGGCGGCAACTGGGCGGCCGGGAGCCAAAACAGCGCAACGCCCGAGGTGGCGAGCGCACCTGCGATTCCTGCGATCATGGGGTTATCTCATTGGAAGCTGGCGGCGAAGGGCGCGGGACCGATCAGGTGTTTCGAACGGCGCAGATGTCTGTGTAGAGCACGCCCTGCACTGCGCCAATGTTGACTCAGCACATTCTGAACCTACAGATAACTCGGGAGGGGGGGTCCTGGCCGGTTTTTTTGGCGAACCGCCTCCAGGTGAACGCCGCCGGTCCCCTGGGCTTGGCGCCGTTCAGGAGGGCGCGCCGTCCCGAATCAGGCGCAGGAGGATCTCGGTGACGACCTGCGGGTTCGCTTTGCCCTTGCTCGCCTTCATCACAGGCCCGACCAGCGCTCCTACGGCCTTGTCCTTTCCGGCCAGCACGTCCGCGATGACCTTGTCCTTGCCAACCAGCGCTTCCTGGCACCATTCCTCGAGCTGACCTTCGTCGCTGACCTGCTCGAGCCCGAGTTCCGCGATCAGCTCGGCCGCATGACGGCCGGACGTGAGCATCGCACGCAAAACCTCGCGCCCGGCGGGCACGTTGAGCTTGCCCGCGCGCACAAAACCGATCAGTTCCGCCAGGCTGGAAGGCGTGATGCGCAGGTCCTCCAGGCTTTTACTTTCGATCTGCGGATCCGAGAGCGCACGCAAAACCTCGTTGGAAATCCAATTGGCCGCGTCCTTAGGGCTCCCCGCAAGGTCGGCGGTTTCCTCGAACCACTGGGCGAGGGCCGGCGATGCGGTCAAAACGCCGGCGTCGTACTCCGAAAGGCCCAGCGCACCAACGTAGCGTGCGCGGCGGGCCGGAGCCGACTCGGGAAGACTGCGCCGTTGCAGATCGATGAGCTCCGCCGACAAGTGCAGCAGCGGCAAATCGGGCTCGGGGAAGTAGCGGTAGTCGTGGGCATCCTCCTTCGAGCGCATGCTGCGCGTCTTACCGCTGCCCGCGTCGAAGGTGCGCGTTTCCTGCACGGGGAAGAGGGCGGAGTCGCCCGACTCGTAGGCCTCGATTTGGCGCAGGATCTCGAAGTCCGCCGCTGCCATCACGTTGCGGAAGGAGTTGAGGTTCTTGAGCTCCACCTTCGTGCCCCACTTTGCGCCGGGGCGGTGGACCGAGATGTTGACGTCGCAGCGCAGACTGCCCTTCTCCATGTCGCAGTCTGAGGCACCGGCGAACTGCAGGGTTTCTTTCAAGCGGGTGAGGTAATCGAAGGCTTCCTGCGCGGACGTGATGTCCGCTTCGCTGACGATTTCGATCAGCGGAACACCCGCGCGGTTCAGGTCGACGAGTGTGTCTGGCCCGCGGTCGTGGATGGCCTTGCCGGCGTCCTCTTCGAGATGGATGCGAGTCAACCGCACGATGCGACCCGACGGCAACGCGACGCCGCCACCCGAGCAGTAGGGCTGGTCGAACTGCGTGATCTGGAAACCCTTCGGAAGATCGCAGTAGAAGTAGTTCTTGCGGTCGAACTTGCTCCACGTTGCCACAGTGGCGTCGAGAGCCAGCGCCGCGCGCACGGCGAGCAGCACCGCCGCTTCATTGAGCACGGGCAGCGCTCCCGGCTGGCCGGTGCACACCGGTGTCGTGCGTGTGTTGGGCTCAGCGCCAAAGCGGTAGGGCGCGTGGCTGAAGAGCTTGGTTTTGGTCTTGAGTTGGCAATGCACCTCGAGCCCCATCACCGGAATCCAGCGCTGGCCGGTGCGCGCTGAAACCACGCCGGGCACGTCGTCGTCTGTGGGTCGGCTCATGGTCAGGAGGCGAAGAGGGCCGGGTGCTGGGTGTGGAAGTCGGTGGCGGATTCGAAGGCGCGTGCGGCACGCAGCACGCGGGCGTCCTCGAGCGGCGGTGCGATGAGTTGCAGGCCGAGCGGCAGGCGCGTTCCGCTCTCTTCCGCAAATCCGCAGGGCAGCGAGAGCGCCGGAAGCCCCGCGAGGCTCGCCGGCGCCGTCAAGATGTCGTTGAGGTACATAGCAACCGGATCGGCAGTCTTTGCGCCGAGGCGGAATGCCGGCGTGGGGGATGTCGGGCCCGCGATCACGTCGCACTGCTCGAACGCGCGGTCGAAATCCCGGCGCAACAGCCGGCGGACTTTGAGCGCTTGGCCGTACCACGCAGCGTAATAACCCGACGAGAGCACGTAGGTCCCAAGCAGGATGCGGCGTTTGACTTCGGGGCCGAATCCCGCAGCCCGCGTGGCGGCCATCATGCCCTGCAGCGAACCGTCACCCAGCTCGCGCATGCCGTAGCGCACACCCTCGAAACGCGCGAGGTTGCTCGACGCTTCGGCCGTCGCCACGACGTAGTAACACGGGATCGCGGCGTCGGTGTGGGGCAGCGACACTTCGACGAGCTTGGCGCCGAGGGATTCGAACGTGGCAAGGCTGGCTTCGATCGCCGTGCGCACGCGCGGATCGAGACCGGCGGGCATGTACTGCGCCGGAACGCCGATGCGCAGCCCGTCGAGACGCGCGCCCTCCTCGCCCGAGCGTCCCAGGGGCGCTAACGGCAAGCTGGTCGAATCCAAAGGATCCGCACCGGAGAGCAACTCAAGCAGGAGTTCGAGATCGCGCACGGAGCGCGCGAACGGGCTCACCTGATCGAGTGAACTCGCGAACGCGATCAAGCCGTAGCGGCTGATGCGGCCGTAGGTCGGCTTGAGGCCGAGGATCCCGCACAGTGCCGCCGGTTGGCGCACCGATCCGCCTGTGTCGGAGCCGAGCGCGATCGGCACGATGCCCGCCGCCACGGCCCCCGCCGCGCCACTGGAACTGCCACCCGGTGTCCGCGCTTCGTCCCACGGGTTCTTCGCGGGCCCGAACGCCGAGTTCTCGCCGGACGAGCCCATCGCGAACTCGTCCATGTTCGTGACGCCGATCGGAATTGCGCCGGCATCAAGGAGCCGCATCACGAACGTCGCCGTGTACGGAGCGTGGTAACCCGCGAGGATGCGGCTCGCGCAGTTGGACTCGAAACCCTCCGCGCACATATTGGCCTTGAGCGCGACCGGCACGCCGGCCAGGGGACCGAGGGCGCGTCCCGCCGCGCGTGCACTGTCGACCGCGCGTGCCCGGTCAAGGGCGCGCTCGCGATCCAGCGACAGGAACAGGTTGAGCCGGCCACCGAGGTCGCGCGCGGCATTCAGGGCGCGGGTCACGACCTGCTCAGCGCTGAGTTCGCCGGCGGCGACCGCCCGGGCGGTTTCGACCGCGTCGATGGGGTTGGGGTGGGACATGTTCAACCCTCCGCCTCGAGCGTTTTGGGAACGGCGAAGAAGCCGTTGACCTGCTTGGGTGCTGGGGCGAGCGCCGCCTGCGGATCGAGACAATCGCCGGGGACGTCCTGGCGCATGATCATGGCGAGCTCGATCGGACGTGTCATGGGCTCGACACCGCTCGTGTCGAGGCCGCGCAGGGCCTCGAACGAGCCCAGGATCCGAGCGAACTGGGGTGCGACGGCGTCGAGTTCCGCGTCGGAAAGCGCCAGGCGGGCGAGCGCGGCGGTGCGGGCCACGACCGCGCGGTCGGGAGTCCCGTGGGCCGCTGGCGGGGTCGCGCCGGTCGGGGCGGTCGGGGAGGGGTGTCCGTGGGCAGCGCTCATGGTGGGAATCGAGCCAAAGGGCCAATGGAATGGGGCGCGGGCGGAGCATGGTAGCCGCGGGACGGGGTGAGGCGAGCGCTGCGGCGTCCTTGCCTCGCATGCGGGGTTGCGCCTACCGTGACCGTGAGCGATGTCCCAGCGGCGCCCCCATTCAGATCGGCAGCACAGCGTCTCCACGGGACACGCGGGTTTCCTCGGCGTGGCCGCGCTCGATCCGTGGTGGGCGCGTTCGGCGGCGCAGGGTGGCGGCGACGGCCTCGCGCCGGTGCTCGACTCGGCGGGCACGGACTGGAGCGTGGTGGGCCTCGTCCTGTGCATCGCCGGCGGATTCCTGCTCGCCAACGCGATCCTCTTCCGCCACCCCCGAGAGCTCGTCGAAGAGCACTTCGCCGCCGCGCGCGGCCGCCTGCTTTCGATCCGCGAAACAACCTTCAACCGCGTGCAGGTCGCACTCGGATTCCTGCTGCTGCTCGGTGGATTTGGGTTGCAGCTTTTCGAGCGGCTTGCGGCATCGCCCGAATCCCCGAGTTTCCTCGCGACGTGGGTGGGATTGACCGTCGTTGGTGTTGCGCTGCTGCAGGCGCTCGGATGGTGGCTGTCCCAGCGCCTGATCCGACGCTACGTGCGTGCGTACCTTTTGCAGCACCAGCCGGAGCTCGAGACCGATTCGCGCCTCGCGCGTGAACTCGGCGAGCTGTTCGGAGTCGAGCCCCAACCCGAGGACACCGTGCAGTCGTTCGTCGCACGCCTGCGCATCGCCGTAGGGTTGCCCCAGGCATCGCAGCGGGTGCGCGCCCGCGCAACGCGGCCGTTGGGTGAGCCGTTGGGCGAGCCGCTGGGCCTGGGCGACGAAAGCTGAGAGCGGCGCGCGTCAGCGCGGTTTTTTTGAAACCTCGCCGAGCGGGTGCGGTCCTTGGTGGGTGAGCGCTCGTATTGACGTGGGGTTTGGCGACCGGCTGCGTGCGTTCGCGGGGCGGGTCGCGCTCGAAGTGGCCGCGCAGGTTGCAGATGCCGTCGCGCCGCGGCGTTGCCACCTGTGCGGGCGCTTTGCCGCGGATGGGCTCGCGTGTGATCCCCATGGCGGGTGGTGGCCCGTGCGGGGCGCCGAAGATTCCGGCGCGCCGTGGGGCGGTTTGGGCGGACCACGCTGCGGCCACTGTTTGGCGGCGCTGCCAGCGGTGTTCATCGATGGGGCGCCGTGCCGAGCGTGTCGGGTCGAGGGGCCGGTGCTCGACGGCGGGCTCGCGCTGGGTGAATGGCGCACCCCGGATGACGGTCGGACGGGCGCAAACGATGGCATCGCACCGTGGATCTTCGCGTTGAAGTACGGCGGTCGCAGGGACGTCGCGCGGCTGCTCGGTGCGGCGCTCGGGACGTTGCTCGCGGACAATCTGCTCGCGGACGAGTTGCCCGCGGACGAGTTGCCCGCGGACGAGAAATCTGCGGACGAGAAATCTGCGGCGAGTGCGCGCGCGCCGGTGCGGCTCGTTCCGATCCCGCTGCATGCGCTGCGGCGTTTTGAGCGGGGTTACGACCAGGCGGCCCTGCTTGCACGAGCCGCAGCGGAGGCTCTCGCGGGGCGGGGTATTGCGGCGCTTTCGATCGCTGCGCTGCGCCGCGGGCGCAGCACTCGGCCCCAGGGATCCGCGTTTGCCGCGCCGCGCCGCGTGAACGTGCGTGGGGCGTTCGAGCCGCGCTCCGAACGCATCGCACGCCACGTCCGTGGTCACGGGGTTTGGCTCGTCGACGACGTCGTCAGTTCCGCGGCGACGGTCAGCGCGGCGGCGCGGGCGTTGCGCACGATGGGCGCCGCGCGGGTGCACCTTCTCATCCTGGCCCGCGGGGCAGGCGGGGGTGCAAACCGTTAGAAGCTCGGAACCGTGCGCGGCGTCTCGCGCAGGTAACGCACGAACTGATTGTCGGCGTCGACGAGCACGCAGATGGGCTCGTTGGGCTCTTCAGCCTGGGTGTAGGTCATCAGGATGACCTCGTCGCCCGCCTTGATCAGGTGCGCGGCCGCGCCGTTGATCCCGACGATGCCGGAGCCCCGCTCGCCTTTGATGGCGTAGGTCACCAGGCGGGCGCCGTTGGTGTTGTCGACGATGTGGACCTGCTCGAACTCGTAGATGTCGGCGAGTTCCATCAGGGACTCGTCGATGGTTACGGATCCGACGTACTCCAGGTTGGCTTCGGTGACCTTGGCCTTGTGGATCTTGGAATGGAGGAAGGTGCGCATCGATTAGGGGGCGCGCCGCGAGGGGCGACACCCGATTGTAGCCCCCCGGAAGGCGGGGTTGTAGGGGGCCGCTGTGTTCGTCGTATTCATCGCGTTCATCGCGTTCATCGCGTTCATCGGCCCACACCCGCTCACGGCGCGCTGGGATCGCCGGGAATCAAAGGGCCCACAGGAACCCGACCCTGCGCTCCGGGCTCGGTTAGACTGCGACTCCCAAACGCCCGCCGGACGCCCAAGCGAGGACGCCCGTCTCCGCCCGCCCCACCCCCTTCTGGCTCCATTCTGCGATGCCGCACCGCTCGCCCCAGGCCCTCCGCGCCGCCGTTAGTCTTGCCTTCGCCGTCGTCTGCGCGGGCCTTTGTAGCCCGACCGCCGTTGCTTCGCCGCGGGCGATGGTGTCGATCACGCCCGAGGCCGGCGTCGGCACGCCCGGGGCGCGTGCGCTGGCCGTGGCGACCCACGACGGA
The DNA here is from genome assembly GCA_038246255.1 of Planctomycetota bacterium. Lineage (GTDB taxonomy): Bacteria > Planctomycetota > UBA1135 > UBA1135 > RI-242. Next base: position 31,258 of record JBBRWC010000014.1, on the reverse strand, counting down.
GAGAAAAAAACGCGCCAGCCGCTGCGCTACGCGCGAGCCCGGGAGGGCGGCGCCAGTGTCCGCAACGTCGCAGACGCCCAGGGCCTGTCCATTGGCGAAGTTCAAACCGGAGTCTTGCTCGCGGTATACAGCGAGCGCGCGGGATGGGTCGAGGTCGATGCGCCGGGCGGGTTCGCGGTGTGGGTGTTCGGGCGGTTTTTGGAGCGTACCAGTGACGAGGGCGTGCTCGCGGTGACCCAGAACAACGTGAACATGCGCCCGTCGCCCTCGACGGAGGTCAGCTACTTTCCCCTCGCTCAACAACTCCAGGCCGGGGATCGGCTGACACTGATCGAGCTCAAGGACCCGAACGAAGACCTCGCGAAGACCTGGGTGCGGGTGTGGACGCCGCCCGGCGCGACCGGTTGGGTGCAGGCAGCCCGCACGGAGCCGCTGCCCTCCGGCACCGACGGCGCGGCCCTTTGGAGCCAGGCCGAGGAAGTGCTGCTCGAAAAGTCCCGTGCAGGTGGAGCGCGGGCGATCGAAGCCACCGCACCTCGCCCGGGCGCCGCAAAGAGTGCGCTCGACCTCGCGCAGTCCCTGCTCGCGACGGAACGCAAAAAGCCGACACCCGACTTCGACGCCGTGCGCGCCGCCTTCCGTTCGGTGCTCGAGCTCGAACCCGCTGAAACGCTGCGCTCGCAGGCCGAACAGGCCCTCGACCTCGTGGCAACCCTCGAATCGGATGCTGCGTCGCGGGCGAACCTTGTCCAGGAGCAACAGCGTCGCCAGCAGGAACTCGCCAAGCGGCAGGAAGAGACCTGGAAGGAACAAGCGGCGCGCGATCCGTTCGACTCGCGCTTTGCGGTGCGCGGGGTGCTCGAGCGCAGCGCTGCGGCGGACGGGAGCCCGCTCTTCCGCGTGTTGCGCGGTGATGCGACCGTCGCGCGTGTGACGGTCAACAGCGGGCGCTACGACCTCAACCTGTTTGCGGGGTACGAAATCGGCCTCGAGGGCATGACGGGTTTTGCCGTGGACGCGGGGGCGCAGGTGCTCACGATCGACGCGTCGCGGCTCGTCATCCTGGGCCGCCCGCGGTGACGAGGCCTTAGCCCGCTGTCGCGGTCAGCTCCTTGAACAGTGCGGGGAACTCACCCGCCGGGATCGCCTGGCGGACCCGCTCCATCAGGCGGTGGAAGTGGCGGATGTTGTGGATGCTGAGCAGCGTGCCCGCCAGCATCTCCTTGCTGCTGCACAGGTGGCGCAGGTACGCCCGGCTGAAGCGTGTGCACGTGGTGCAGTCGCAGCGCCCATCGAGTGGCGCGGGATCGCGCGCGAATTTGGCGTTGCGCAGGTTGAGTTTGCCGCCGTTGACGAAGGCCTGGTGGTTGCGGCCGTGGCGCGTGGGGGTGACGCAGTCGAACAGGTCGATGCCCGCGGCAATCGCGCGCGCGAAGTCCGCGGGGGTGCCCACACCCATCAGGTAGCGGGGTTTGTCTTCGGGCAGCCAAGGAGCTGCGGCGCGCACGGCGAGCTCCATCGCATCCTTGTGCTCGCCGACGCTCACACCGCCGATCGCATACCCGACGAGGTCGTGGCGCTGGATCTCCTCGGCCGAGCGCCGCCGCAGGTCCTCGAACGCACCGCCTTGCGCGATGCCGAACAGCGCCTGGGGGCCGTGGCGCGGCGGGGTTTCGCGGAAGCGGCGGACGCAGCGCTCGAGCCAGCGGTGTGTGCGCTCCGTGGCCGCTTCTACGGATGCGCGGTCGAGGGGATCCGCGGGGCAATGGTCGAAGGCCATGATCACATCCGCGCCGAGCGCGCGCTGGATGTCGACCACACGCTCGGGTGTGAACTCGACCCGCGCACCGTCGATCACCGAGCGCAGGCGCGCTCCGTCTTCGCTGATCGTGGTCATGTGGCCCAGGCTGAACACCTGGTAACCCCCGGAGTCCGTGAGCAGCGGCCCGTCCCAACCCATGAAGCGGTGCAAGCCACCCAGCTCGGCGATCAGCTCTTCACCCGGGCGCAGGTGCAGGTGGTAGGTGTTCGCGAGTACCATCGTGCTGCCGGCCGTGCGCAGCTGTTCGGGGTCGACACCCTTGACGCTGGCGCGTGTGCCCACCGGCATGAACGCGGGGGTCGCAACCGCGCCGTGGGGTGTGTGGAACGAACCGCGCCGGGCGAGCGTGTGCGGGCACCGCGCCTCCAATCGGAATCCGAAGGCCGCGGCCTCGCCGTTCTGGGCGGCCGCGGCGTGCGCGAGGGGATCGAGGGGCATGGGGCCAAATCAGCGCGCGGTGAACGTGGCGAGCCGCGCGCCGGGATAGTAGTGGCCGAGGATCGCGCGGAAGTCCCGCCCGGCGTCGGCAAGCGCGCGCGCGCCGTTCTGGCACAGGCCGACACCGTGCCCGTGTCCGACACCCTCGACGAACAGTCCACCGCTCGCGAGCATTCCATCGCGCGGCCATGTGCGCACGACGGCGGCGGAGCGCCAGCGCTGCCAGCCGAGTTCGCGCCGCAGTTCCTGGACCGGCAGCACGCGTTCGCCGCGGTCACCGACGAGACGTGTGTCGAGCCAGCGTCCGCGCGCGTCGGAACGCGCTGGATGGATCGCGACGAGGCGGTCGCCGAGCTCGAAGCGGCGGGCCACGTCGAACAGGTCCGACGGCGCAAAGGTGTGGTTCCAGGCTTTGGGGTCCGCGCTGCAGCCCGCGCAGGGGACGGAGCGCATGCCACCCGGATCGGGTTCGCGGAACACATCGGAAAAATCCGCGGTGTGTCCGCCGCACGCGGCGTGGAAACGCGCGTCGAGCACACGCCCTCCCAGTTCGAGCACACGCCCGCGGGTCGCCGCGACCGCCGCGGCAAGACGCGTGTCGAGACCGCGGCTCTTGCCCGCCGCATCCGGTTCGAACCGACCGCGGAACGCCTGGTCGAGCACGCTGTCGTGCAGAACCGGTCGTGGGCCCTGCGCGGCGCGCGCTTCGAGCTGCGCCACCGCGTAGCTGCGCGCGGCGACGGCTTGGGCTTCGAGCAGCGCGGGCGGCGCGTTCCATAGGGCGAGCTCGGCCGCGACGACGCCGCTCACGTAGTCTTCGAGGTCGAGCCACGCGTGTGCACGCAGGCCGCCGCCCGCGCGCGCTTCCACAACGATCGTCCCGGCGTACAGGCGCCCGTCGAAGCGGACGGTGCCCCCCGGCAGCGCGGGTTCGAAGAGCAAGAACGAAGCGCGCCGATCGCCGCCGTCGACCACGTCGTCGCCGACGCGGCGCACCGCGGTTTCCGCGCCCGAGCCCAAGTCGATGCCAAGGGAAAGGGCGCCGTCGGCCGCCGCGAGGCGCAACGGGACGCGGCCCGTGGATGACCAGGGATCGGGGACAGGCGGCGGGGACGGGGGCGGGGCACTTGGGCGGCTCGGATGGGGGACTGCCGTCGGCGCGGGCCGGTGGCCCAATCCCATGCAGGCGCCGACACCCATGCCGGCGACCAGCACCACGAGGCCGAGCACGCGCGTTCGCGGCGCCGGGGCGGGCGCGGATTCTTGCACGGCGTTCAGAACAGCTCCGGTCCCGGCGCGGCTCCACGCGGGTCGATGCCCACGGCGCGGCACCCCTCGGGCGTGACGAGGCGTCCGCGCGCGGTGCGGTGCAGGAGTCCCATGCGGAGCAGATGGGGTTCGAAGACTTCTTCGATCGTGTCCTCGCTCTCCCCGATCGCGGCCGCCAGGGTTTTGAGTCCGATGGGCGTCGACGGATTGCGGCCGAGGTACGCGAGAATGCGCCGATCCACGTCGTCGAGGCCCTGCGGGTCGACGCCCAGGCGCGCCATCGCATCCGCGGCGAGGTCCGCGTCGATCGACGTGCGGCCCGCCACGGCGGCAAGGTCGCGTGCGCGGCGCAGGTAACGGCCGGCAATGCGCGGGGTGCCGCGCGAGCGCTCCGCGAGGAGCACCGCGGCGCCCTGACCAAGGCCGATCCGAAGGAGCCCCGCGGCGCGCTCGATGATGCGCACGAGGTCGTCGGTGGGGTAGGGAACGAGGCGCTCGACGAGGCCGAAGCGCGCGCGGAACGGCGCGGACAGGAGGCCTTCGCGTGTCGTGGCGCCGACCAGCGTGAAGCGCTCAAGGCGCAAGGGCACAACCCTGGCCGCGGGCCCCTCGCCGAGGGTGAACTCGATGGAGAAGTCCTCCATCGCAGAGTACAGGTACTCCTCAACTGCCGATGGCACGCGGTGGATCTCGTCCACAAAGAGCACGTCGCCGGGCCGCAACTGGGTGAGGATCCCCACCAGGTCGCGGGGGCGTTCGAGCGCCGGGCCCGTGGTGCCGTGCAGATGGGTGCCGAGCTCCGTGGCAAGGATGCGCGCGAGGCTGGTTTTGCCCAGACCCGGCGGGCCGGCGAGCAGAAGGTGGTCGGGGGCCTCGCCGCGGGCGAGTGCGGCGTCCAGCGCGACCCGCAGGTTGGAGACGACCCGCTCTTGGCCCACGAAGTCTTCGAGGCGGCTCGGGCGGAGCCCCACTTCTTGCTCAGGTTCCCGGGGCCGCTCCAGAGGGCTCGTCCACGGCGGGTCGGCCTCCGGGCGCCAACTCTCCCGACCTTCGGCGGTCGAGCCTTCACCGGCGGCGTCGTGCGATCTCCCCATGGGGACGGAGGATAGCGCGCGCAGCCCGCGGACCCAGGCGCGGCCCGCTGCTCTGGACAGGGCCGGGACAGGGGCCTATCCTCCGCCCACGCTCCCACCCTCGGCGCGCCGGCACGGCGGCACGGCGGCACGGCGGCACGGCGGCACGCCGCGCTCGCCGCGCTCGCCGCGCTCGACGCGCTCGAGAAGGGAGCCGACTACTGTGCGAGGCCGCACGCCGCGGCGCACAGGACGCTCTTTTGGACCTCGCCACGACCCCCACAGGGGAGGCGGAGGGGGTCCGACGACCCTACGCGAGCCGCGCGACGGATCTCGAACCATCGGCACGGGTCTTGCAGTTGCAGGTCCGTCCGCCCCGCTCCCCGGGAACCGGACTTTTCCGCTCTGCGCCTCGGTGCCTTTGCTGGCGCTGGCGCTTGTGCTGGGGACGCCGCTTTCATTCACCGTTCACCCCGGAAGGGTGTCGACCTTCGACCTTCGACCTTCGACCGTGGCCCGTGGCCCGTGGCCGGGTAGCAGTGCCGTATGTGCTACCTCCGCTGGCAATCCCCACCGTCGCCCTTCGATCCGTCCCCTCGCGCTCCGGCGCACCGACCTTCGCAGCTTCGACCCCGATCCCGATGAAGACGAGCCACGCGATCCCCACGAACCGGTTCCTGGTCAACGCAGCGGGAACGCTGCTCGCCTCCTTCGCGCTGGCCGCCTGCGGCGGCGCAAGCGGCAGCGGAGGGAGCTCGTCGATGTTCATCGCCGAGGTGAACAACGGGTTTGGCGTGATGCTCCCCTACCGGACGTTCAAGCTGGAGAACGGGCAGCCGACCTCCACCGTGATAGCGATCCGGTCGCAGCAGGACATCGCCAACAATGTCTCCGCGGCGAACCCCATCCTGCCGATGCCCACGTGGCCGACGGCCGCGGTGCTGCCGACGGGTGAACCGGGCAACCACTACATCGTCGCGCGCTTCAGCGCCGCCATCGACCCGCTCAGCGTTCTGGATCCGACCCAAGGGGGCGCGGTGTCCAACGGCTTGACGGGCTCGATCACGATCGTCTCGATCGACCCGGCCTCCGGCGCCACGAGCCCGGTCAGCGGCCGCGGATTCATCGGGGGCAAGACGTTCTCCGGAACACCCGACTTCCTCACCGGTCAGCTTCCCTTCACCAGCTGGGTCACCCTGGGCTCGGGCACCGACGGCCAGCCGAAGCCCGTGGCGGCCATCCCGGAGGCGTTTGGCTTTCCGGGCACGCAGCAGAGCACAGGATTCGCCGGTGCCCCGGAGCTCCTCGGCAGCAACGTCTTCGTCTTCGTCATCGATAACGACGCGAACCTCTTGACCCACAACACGTTCCCGGCCGGACGTCAGATCCGCATGCGGGTCTCAAGCGGTGTGCGTTCGACGAGCGGGGCCCCCATCACCGAGGTGGGCCTTGCGTCGAGCACCGTCGGCGACGACACGGTGACCCCCGAGGTCATCGTGAACGCGACGGGGTCGGCCAACTTGCCCCAGATCGTGCCGGGCAACGGCGCCTCCAACGTCGACCCCTCCTCGACGGTGCGCATCGCGTTCACCGAACCCGTGCAGCCCTTCTCGCTGGGCACCCTGGACAATGGCACGCCGCCGCTCATCAGCTCGGCCGTGCAAATGACGTTCGGGCCCGCCGAGGGCGTGACGAACGTGCCGTTCGTGGTGCGCCCCGTCAGCATCTACGACCTCAGCGTGATGGAGCTGATCCCGGCGTTCCCGTTCCCCGGCGCCGGGCCGCCGAGCGCGAGCTGCGACACCTTCAGCGTCGTCCAGGTCCAAGTCACACCCGACCAGGTGCGCGACCTGTCGCCCGCCGCAAACCGCAACACCGAGGTCGCGGTGACCGACTTCGAAGTCGGACAGGGCATCGGTCTTGTCAACGCGCCGGTGGCTCCCGACGTGATCTACGCTGGGCGCGCAGGCAGCGAGCCGGGCATCTCGGTGATCGACCTCAACGGATTCGGACAGAGCACGGGGAATCCCGCGTTCGATCCGTTCAACCCGATCGTGAAGGGGAACTCGAACTTCCCCAACAACCCCAATGTCGCCCTGCAAGGTCCGCAGCTCCTGCCCGCCCTAAAGCTCGGCACGTGCACGGTGGACGGCGGTTCCGCGGGGGTTTTCACGCTGACGAAGGACAGCGCCCTCAATGACAAGTTGATCCGGGCGCCGCTGATCGACTCCGTGGGGGACATGGCACTGGGCCAAGCTCTCGACGTTGCGTTCAACAACTCCCTGCCGCCTTTTGGCTGCCAGTCGGGCAACCCGAACCTGTGCGCGTCGACGGGTAAGAAGCGTCCGACGCCCGTACTGCAAGGGTCGGGAAGTGTCGTCGCGCCATCCGCGCCGGGTCAGTTTGGCTCGGCGCCTCCCGGCTCGGGCAACCTGATCTCCTGGGCCCCGCACCCCAACCCTCCGCCGCTCGTGTTTCCGCCCCTGTGCGTGAGCCCGAACATCGGCGGCCTCGAGCCCACGTCGGTCGACACCCTCGCTCAGAACCTGCTTCAGACGGGCAACCCGTTCGGAAACCCAGGGCTGAATCAGCCGCCCACCGGCTTGCTCGCGATCCAGCAAAACTCGTTCTTCGTCGGGCCATCGACCCCGAAGGACCTTCTGACCGCGTGCACGGACTACCAGATCCGTCAGCAGATCGGCCATTTCATGTACGTCGTCGACCGTCTGCGTCGGCAGGTCGTGGTTCTCAACTCGAACCGCTTCTTCGTGCTTGAGCGCATCAACCTGCCCGACCCCACGTCGCTGGCGGTCTCCCCGAACGTCGACTTCCTCGCTGTAACGAACCAGGGCGCCGGAACGGTCTCTTTCATCGACATTCGCCCGGGCTCCTCGACCTTCCACCAGGTCGTGTCGACGACCAAGGTCGGCACCGGTCCGCGTGGCATCGCATGGCAGTCGGGCAACGAAGACATCTTCGTTTGCAACGAGTCCGACAGCACCGTATCCATCCTGCGCGCCCTCGACTTCCAAGTCCGCAAGACCTTGAAGGCCGGCCTCCAGGCGCCGTTCGAAGTGGTGCTCCTCCCGCGCCAGGCATCACACGGGTTCAATCGCAACGTGTACTTCGGCTTCATCCTGGGTCGCAACGGACGTGTGTCGATCTTCGAGTCCGGCCCCAACGGCGCCAACGGCTGGGGCTTCGACGACATCGTCAGCACCCTGCCCTTCACGTTTGCGAACCCGAAAGCGATGGCCCCCGACTACACCACGCTCAACGGAGCCATTTGGGTCGTGCACGAGAACCCGCTCAACCCGACCACTGGTCTTGCGACTGGCGTCTCGGGCGGCGCCGTGAGCAACGTGTTCCTCGAGAGCGGAACCTTTGGCCAGTTGCCGCTCGTCAGCGGCGGCGTTAACCCTCAAGTCCGCGACATCGAGTTCGTCGTTCGCTCGTCGATCGGGCCTGAAACCCTGACGGGCATTCCGGTGGACATCGCGTTCGACAACCTCGCGAACGCGGGTGGCTTGCCTAACTCCTTCACCACGTTCAGTGCGGGTGTGCCTGCGCCGGTCAATGGGAAGGGGCTGATCCGCGGCGGCGGCTTCGGCTTTGGGGGGATAATTCCCACGTCGCAACCCAGTTACATGTTCCTAGCGGTGCCCAACTCCAACCAGGGGGGCGGCGTCGTCGACGTGATCAACTTGGACGCGGGCTTGAGCCGCGTCGATACGGATGTGTTCCTGCCGGGAGTGCAATCGATCCCCGCCGCAGGCGTCAACGTCCTGATGGACTACTTCCGGCAGTAAATCTCGGGCAGCAGTGCTCGGGCAGCAGTGCTCGGGCAGTAGTGCTCGGGCAGTAGTGCTCGGGCAGTAGTGCTCGGGCAGTGAAAGCAGCGCGGGGGATTCTCGGCGGTCGCCGGGTGTCCCCCGCGCGGCGTTGTGCCGGGGCGGCGCCGATCGGCCGCTTTGGCGCGGCGCGCCGATGTGCGATCTTCTTCGCCCCATGCCGGACGCCACCCTCGTCGAGTCGATGTTCGGGCGCATCGCGCGCCGCTACGACTTCCTGAACCGCGTCCTCTCCGGCGGTGTGGACCAGCTCTGGCGCCGTCGCACGGTGGCAAAAGCCGTCGAACTCGTCGGGCCGCTCGCGGGCAAGCGCGTGGTGGACGTGTGTTGTGGCACGGGGGACTTGACGATCGCGTTCGCGCGTGTGGGAGCGTTTGCGGTGGGCGCCGATTTCACGCACCCGATGCTGCTGGAGGCGCTGCCAAAGGGCATGGGCGCAGGCGAGCTTCCGATGGGTTACGCCCGCGGCGATGCGCTGCACCTGCCGATCGCCGCGGGTGTTGCCGACGTCGCGAGTGTCGCCTTCGGACTGCGCAACGTCGCCGACCGAGGGCGGGCGCTTGCGGAGATGGCGCGGGTGGTGCGGCCCGGCGGAGTCGTGCTCGTCCTCGAGTTCACGCTGCCGCCCAACCGCGTGCTGCGCTCGATCTACGGCTTCTACTTCACGCGCATCCTGCCGCGCCTTGGCGGTTGGGTGTCGGGCGATCCAGATGCCTACAGCTACCTGCCCGATTCCGTCCGCACCTGGCCGGCGCCCGATCGCCTGCGCGACGAGATGGCGTTGGCCGGCCTCGAGTCGTGCGGATTTGAGCTGCTGTTCCAGGGTGTCGCGGCGCTGCACCACGGCCGCCGTCCGTACGCAACAGCGGGAAGCGCGTCTGCACAGGGCGCGGTCCGATGAGCCGGGCGCGTCGCCGCTCCGGTGGGTCAGACGACGATGCCGCGGGCGCCGACGAGCTGAACGCCCGCCGTCCGCGGCTCGCACTCGGTTTGCTCGCCACTGTCCCGTTGCTGCTGATCTACGAAGCCAGTTTGGCCGCCACGGGTGGCGAGCGGCGCAACACGGCGGAAGTGCTTGTTTCCCTGCCGCTCGAGCCCCTTGGGTCGAGCGCCGCGGTCGTGCGCGTGGGGGTGTTGCTGGCGCTGTTGGGTGCACTCGTGTGGCGCGCGCGGTCGGAGCACGCCCACCTCGGACAAGCGCTCCTGCGTGTTTTGTTCGAGGGTTTCCTCGCCGCCCTATGCCTCGGACCTGCGCTGCTTGTCGCGCACGGCGGGTTCGCGCACGGGATGCCTCCGGTCGACGTGCCAGCAGGCCCCTCCGGCCGCGCGCCGGGGCTGGCGGAAGCGGGGCTGCTCGCGGGGGCTGGCGGTTGGGAAGAGCTCGTTTTTCGGCTGCTCGCCTACAGCCTCGTTTACCTCCTGGCGCGCCACGTGGCGTCGTTTTTTGGCGTGCCCCTCGCCGGCGCGCGCATCGCCGGCGACGTTGCGGGTGTTCTGGGTTCGGCCGCGCTGTTTGCCGCGTTCCACCTGGCGAGCTTCACCGCGTGGTTAGGGCCGGGTGGGGAGCCCTTCGACGCGCCCCTGTTTGCGTGGCGGTTCCTGGGTGGCCTGCTGCTCGGGCTGCTGTTCCGCTGGCGCGGTCTGGGTGTGGCGGCGTGGGCACACGCGGTTTTCAACGTGGCCCTGGCGCTTGGCGCGGGCCCCGGAGTGTTCCTCGGTCGGGGTGTCGACGGCGGCGCTTGAGCCCAGCCCGCCGCCCGCCTAACCTCCTGCGAGCCGTTCGCGGCACGCCCTCACAATGGCCAAGTTTTTTGTCGGCATCACCGGTGGCAGCGGGCACGCCTACGCCGAACGGCTGGTGCGCGAGCTGGCCGCGGCGGGGCACGACGTGCAGGTGTCGATCACGCCCGCGGGCTGCAAAGTGCTGCGGCACGAGCTCGGCATCGACGCGGGACCGGGGGGCGAGCGACTCGAGGAAGCGCTCCGCGCGCACCTCGGCCCGGAACTCGGCGCGCGTGTGCGCGGCTTTCGGGCGGATGCCGTCGAAGCACCACCGAGTTCGGGCACATCACTGACCGGCGGTGTGGTCATTTGCCCGTGCAGCATGGGCACGCTTGCGCGCGTCGCGGTCGGGTTCAGCTCGAACCTGGTGGAGCGCGCCGCCGACGTGGCGTTGAAGGAGCGCCGCGACCTCGTCCTCGTCCCGCGCGAGTCACCCCTCTCGCAGATCCACCTTGAGAACATGCTGCGGCTCGCGCGCATGGGCGCGACGATCCTGCCGGCGATGCCGGGCTTTTACCACCATCCAAAGACGGTCGACGACCTCGTTGGCCATGTGGTGGGCAAGATCCTCGATCGACTTGGTGTCGCCAATCGGGCGGGCGCGCGCTGGCAGGGCCTGGGGCGTCCGACAACGGAGCCGCCCGATGAACCGGGCACCGGCGCGCCGCCACCGCCCGATCCGCTCTGCGCAAATCCGCCCTCTGCGGGGGAAGCCGCAGCGCCGTGATGCAAGGAGCACTGCCGGCGTACCTGTCGCTCGTGCGCTTCAGCCACAGCGTGTTTGCGTTGCCATTTGCGTTGATGGGCGCGTGGATCGCCGCCGCGGGCCCGCCGCGCGCGGGTGTGCTCGGGTGGATTCTCGTGGCCACCGTGGCCGCGCGCACGGCCGCGATGGGCTTCAATCGCCTCGTGGACAGGGATTTCGACGCCGCCAACCCGCGCACGGCAAAGCGCGAGCTGCCCGCGGGCCGACTCGCTGTTGGCGAAGTGCGCCTGCTCGTCCTGGGCTCGAGCGCGGTGTTTTGCGCCGCGGCCTTCGCGCTCGGACCCCTGTGCGGCTGGCTGTCGTTCCCGGTGCTCGCGGTGCTCCTTGGATACTCGTTCGCAAAGCGCTTCACTGCGGCGGCGCACCTTGTGCTCGGGCTCGCGCTTGGACTAGCGCCGCTTGGTGCCTGGCTGGCGGTGCGCGGGTCGCTCGCGGGCGACCTCGTTCCGCCGCTCGTGCTGGCGTTCGCGGTGCTGACGTGGGTCGCGGGCTTCGACATCCTCTACGCGTTGCAGGACGAGGAGTTCGACCGCCGCGCGGGGCTGCGTTCCATTCCGGCGCGCCTCGGAGTCGCACGCGCCCTCACCGTGTCCGCGTGGCTACACGTGGGAACGTTCGCGGCGCTTCTCGTGCTCGCCCGCCGACTCGACGCGGGGCCCGTGTTTTTCGCCGCGCTGCTCGCGTCGGGCGCGTTGCTCTTCTACGAGCACCGCATCGTGAGGCCGGGCGACCTGGCGCGGCTCAACACGGCGTTTTTCACGCTCAACGGATGGATGGGGGTTGGGCTTTTTGCGGGCCTCGCCCTCGACTTTGCACTGCGGGGGAGCTGAGCATGGCCGCGCGCGCACCGAAGGAAGTTCCGCCCCACATGCAGGTCAAGGCGCTCGAGCGCGAGCTTGCGGGCGCGAGTGCTCTTGGCACGGCTTACGTCGTTCGCGGGGATGAGCCCTACTTCCGCCAGCGCGCTGCCGACGCGGTCGTCGCGCGTGCGCGTGCGCTGGGCGCGGAGGTGCTTGTGTTCGACGCGGCCGATCCGGACTTCGACAGCCAGGTGCTGATGGGGGACCTCGGGACGGCGCCGATGTTCTCCGAGCGCCAATTGATCGTCGCGCGCGGCATCGAATCCCTTTTGACGAAAGCGGGCAAACAGGATGCGCCCCTCGCGCGTGCGGTGCTCGCCTTCCTCGTGCGCAAGGATGCGGGGCGCTCGCTTTTGTTGCAGCTTGGGAGCCTGCGTGCGGACCACGCGGTCGCCAAGGCGGTTGTGGCGCTGGGCGGTCCGCTGCTCAGCCTGCGCCGGCTCTACGATTCGCCTCCGCCGTGGAACCCCGATCCGCGCCAGACCGAACTCGTGCAGTGGTGCCTCGAGCGCTCCCGCGAACTGGGCCTGCGCCTCGACGCAAACCAGGCGCTGTACGTGGCCGCAGCGACGGGCAACGACCTGTCGGCGCTCGACACCCAGCTCGAGCGACTGCGCCACGCGGGCGGGGATCCGCGCAAAGCGGTGGCGTGGCAAGCGTCGGGGTCGCCCTTTGGCGCCGCCGATTCCCTGTGCCGCGGCGACTTGGCGCGTTCGCTGGCGGCGATCGAGGGGCTTTTCCGCGGCGGCATGGTCGGCCGGGATGGCGCGCGGGTGGTCGATGAGGGCGCCCTCGTCCCGATCCTTTTGGGAGCACTGCTGCGGGGCGTGCGCCAGGGTTTGGCCGCCGCGCAAGCGCAGGCCGCTGGCGGATCCCCCGAGGCGGTCCTCGAGGGCGGCGGGCCGGGCCGTGAGCGCGCGCGCGAAGAACTGATGCAGCGCCTCGCACGGCGGCCCCAGCCGGCCATGTGGCGCCGGATGCTCGCGGACCTGCTCGACCTGGATCGGCGCGGCAAAACCGGCAGCCGGCTCGACGCAGCACACTTCGCTGCGCTCGCGCTCGCGTGGCGAATCGACGCGCCGCCGCCGCCCGCCCGCGCCGGCGCCACGGGTGTCGCGGCGCGGCCAGCTCCGCGGGCGCGGTAGCGGGCCCCGGGCTAGGATGGCCCCGTGAACACCGAGCTGCCCACCGGACTCCCGCGGCGACCGGGTGCACGCATCGCGGAGCTGCCCGAAGTCGTTCGCAACCAGATCGCCGCGGGCGAGGTCGTCGAGCGTCCCGCGTCGATCGTCAAGGAGCTCGTCGAAAACTCCGTCGACGCCGGCGCAACGTCGATCCGAGTCGATTTGGAGGAGGGCGGCATCGCGCTTGTGCGGGTGGTCGACGACGGTTCCGGCATGGGCGGCGACGATCTCGCCCTCGCGTTCCGGCCCCATGCGACCAGCAAGCTCGCCACGCTCTCGGACCTCGACCACATCGGATCGCTGGGTTTCCGCGGCGAGGCGCTGGCCTCCATCGGCGCGGTGTCCCGCGCGCGCATCCTGACGCGCCCGGCGGGTGAGCCCACCGGTTGGCAAATCACCAACGAGGGTGGCCGCGTCGGAACGGTGCAGTCGAGCGGCGCGCCCTTTGGAACCGCGATCGAAGTCCGCGACCTCTTCTACAACACCCCCGCGCGCCGCCGGTTCCTGAAGCTCCGCGAAACGGAACTCGCGCGCTGCATCGATGTGCTCCAGCGCCTCGCCCTCGCCCACGTGGGAGTGGGGTTCAGCGCGACCCACGACGGTCGGCGGTTGCTCGATGTGGAGCCGGGCATGGATCTGCGCGCGCGCGTGCGCAGGCTGTTTGGCGCCGAACTTGCCGACGCGCTCGAGCCGGTCGAGTTGGTGCAGGGCACGCTCGTGCTGCGGGGCCTCGTCGCGCCGCCGCGTTTCGCGCGCCGGGACGCGCTGCGCCAGATGTGGTTCCTGAATGGGCGCCCGCTGCGCGACAAGTTGCTCACCCGCGTGCTCAAGGAGGGTTACCGCGGATTCCTGGTCGAAGGGCGGCAGCCGGCCGCGTTCCTCGCGCTGTCGATCGAACCCGAGGCCGTCGACGTCAATGTCCATCCGACAAAGAGCGAAGTCCGCTTCCGCGATGAGCGGCGGCTGTTTGGTGTCCTCGTCAACGCCCTGCGCGCGGCAGTGGCGCGCACTGACATCGCGACACCGGGCGACAAGTTGCTGACCAGCGCGGAACGGCGCGGGGGATGGCTGCCGCGTCCCGCCGTCGAATCGGGATGGCTGCCCACGCCGCGGGATGTCGAGGGGCGCGCGCCCATTTTTGCTCGCGCAGTTGAGGCCGAGGACGGTCCGGGCGGCGATTCGATCATGGACGCTGCGCGCACCACGCCGGCGGTGTCCCAGCCCGATACGGAACACCATTGGCGCGCGGGCACCGGGCTCGAGGGGCCGTTTTTGCAGGTTGCGCGCACCTACATCGTGCGCGCGCTGCCCGACGGCTTCGAAATCGTCGACCAGCACGCATTGCACGAACGCTTGACCTACGAGGGCTTGCGCGCCGACGTGCGCGCGGGCCGCGTCGCGGTGCAGCGTCGGCTCGTGCCCGAGGTCGTCGAACTCGCGCGCGACGAGGTTGCGTTGGTCGAAGCCAATCTTGTCGGGCTTGCGCGCCTGGGCATCGAACTGTCGATCTTTGGCGCGCGCGAAGTGGCGGTTCAGGGTTTGCCGGCGCGGCTCGTGAACCCCGATGCCGAGGGCATCGTCCGCGACGCCGTCGGTGTGCTGAAAGAGCTTGGCCGGTTGCCCGAGGCCGACGAGGTGCTCGAGGAATTGTTGCACCGCACGGCGTGTCGCGCGTCGGTGATGGCGGGGGATCGGCTCGAGCAGAGTGCCATGCGGGCGTTGCTCGAGCGCGCGGGCGAGCTCGAGAGTGACCAAACGTGTCCGCACGCGCGTCCGACGCGGGTGCGGTTCACGCTGGCGGACCTCGAGAAAGCGTTCCACCGGCGTTGAGGGGTGCATGCCGCGCACGCGGCGTTGAAGGCGACGTCCGCTCAAAGGCGGGCCTGGAGGCCCGCGCTCCCGGCCCGCGCTCCCAGCGGGCAGAGGCCCGCTCGAGAATGAAAGTTCGCGCGGGAGCGCGGTCAGGGCAGGAAGCGCGCGTCGGGGATCTTTACGTCGAGCTCTCCGCGCAGCAGGAAAACTTCGTACGTCGGCCGCTCCGGGATGCCCGGTGCCCGCACGGTCTCTGGGCCGCGTTCGTACATGTAGACCTCGCGGGCCACCCGCAGACCTGTGAGGGGCGCATGGCGGTCCAGCACATAGATGGCTTCGTGGATCGGCCTAGCAGCGACAGGCGCAGGTGCGCCGTCGCTCGCGGGGTTGGCGGCGGGCTCCGGGCCGGCCACGAGGGGCGTGACGTGGACGATCCGCGGAAGGAGATCCTTGCTCGTCAATCCCAGTCGGACCCGGTCGAGCGGCGGAGCGCCCCGGGGCCCGCGCGCACCTGGCATCGATCGCGATGCGAGATTGAAATCCGCGGTTTCGAGTTCGAGCCAAACCAAGTCGCGCGGGCGCAGGCCGTTCACTTTGGGCAGGTCCGCGGGCGGTCCGTCGGACATTCGCAGCGCGTGGATGTCGAGCCGTGTGGGGTCGGCGAGGCGCGCAAAACTCTGGGAGATGCGCAGGGCCATGTCGATGTCATCACGGTCTTTGCCGTAATCGCGGCCGCTGAGCTCAATCGCCTCGTCGCCGTCGCGCAACCAATACCCTTTGGGCGAGCGCCCGACTTCCGCCTGGCCGACGGGCGAAAAGCGCACGAGACCCGGTCCGCGCCACAGCACCTTCGCGCGAAGGTCGTTCGATTGGCTGCCGGTTCGAGTGCGGACCTGGAACTCGACATCGAAGGAGCGCACCGGCCCCGCGGGGGCGCCCATAACCCTCTGGGCTGCGGCAAAACGATCCCACAGGGCGCGTGCGGCGGGGGCGGTGTCCGCGGGCAGTTCGCCCGGCGCGCGCGCGGGCGCCTGCGGTGCGGCGGGTTCGCTCGGCGTGGATTCGGGTGTCGCCGGCCCGTCCTGGCCGTGCGCCGCGCCCAGTGCAAAGGCCAGCACGAATGCCGCAGTGTGAAGGATCCCCATGACCCGCCAGCATACGCGCGCAAACGGTGGTTATGCTCACCGGTTGTGGGGATGGCGACGAGCAGCGCGACGGACACGTCAGATCCGCGCGACGCGGCGCCGTTTGACCTGCTCCTTGGCCCCACGGGCACGGGCAAGAGCGAAATCGGTGTTGCCGTGGCGGAGCGCCTCGGGGCCGACATCGTTTCGCTCGACTCCATGCTCGTTTACCGCGGCATGGACATCGGCACCGCCAAACCCGGCGCGGGCCTCCGAAGCCGCGTCCCGCACCACCTGCTGGACACCGTCGCCCCCCCTGAGCGCTACGACGTTTCCCGCTACCTTTGGGACGCCGAGCGCGCGCGTGCGGCGGTGCTTGCCGCGGGACGGCGCGTGTTGTTCGTCGGGGGCACCGCGCTCTACGCAAAGGCGTTGCTCGCGGGCCTGTTCGACGGTCCACCCCACGATCCCGCGGTGCGAGCGGCGTTGGAATCGCGCGCGCAGGCGGTCGGCTCGCCGGCGCTCCACACGGAACTGCGCGCGCGCGACGCGACGAGCGCCGCACGCATCCATCCGAACGACACCCACCGCATCGTGCGCGCGTTGGAGGTGCTGGAGCTGAGCGGCAAGCCGCTGCACGCGTGGCAATCGCAATGGCGCGATGCGAGCGGAGTTGAAGCACCCCATCGGCCGCACCGACTCGCGGTGCTGGAGCGCGACTTCACGGACCACGAACCTCGGATAGTGGAGCGCGCGCGTGGCATGCTCGCCGCGGGTTGGGTCGACGAGGTGCGCCGCATCCAGGCCGCGGGTGGCTTCGGCCCGACCTCGATCCAGGCCATCGGCTATCGGGACGTGCTGTTGCACGTCGAGGGCCATTTTGGCTTGGACGAGCTGCTGGAGCGGATCGCGCTTTCCACACGTCAGTTCGCGCGCCGCCAGCGCACGTGGCTGCGCCGTTTTGAGACCCGCTTCACCGCCGATGCCGCCGCCGCGGACGTGGTTGACGTCCTTGAGCGCCACTTCACCACCGCGCCCTCAATGCCGTAAACGCTGCGCGTCACGGCCCCTCTTAGAGGGACCGGGCCGCGACGTTGAGATCAGCGCGAACCCCAATCCGTCACTGGAAGATGCGGCGCGGCGCGTTCGGGTGTTTGACCTCGAACTCGTTCGGGCGCGGCGGGACACGCCGGGTGTGGCGCGACACGCGGTCGTCGTCAGCGCGGAAACCATCGACGAACTCCTCGCCACCGCCGCGCTCAAGCGTGCCGAACAGGGAGTCGATCGGGATCGGAACGAACGCCGCACCCCCGGTCGCGGCCAGCACGATGAAGCCGGTCGCGAGCGCCGACACGTGCAGGTAGGTCACGGGGTCCGCCAGGCTGTGGGGCGGGCGCTCGCGGCCGTAGTCCTCGTCGTAGGGCTGGAACGGGTTCTCGGGGTTGCGGTTCAGCACGTGGCGGCGCAGCGTCAGATTGATCGCCTGCTTTTCCTGCCACTGGAAGTCGCGGTAGTTTTCGTAGCGCCCCGTTTGGGTCCCGGGGTAGCCGAGCGCGTGGTAGACGAAGCGCGGCCCCGTGGAGTCGGTGTTCCACGCGTTGCGCTCCTCGATCGGCGAGGTTTGGCACGCGAAGAGGACACACGCGCCGCCCAGTGTCGCGAGGGTCGTGGCCGCGCGGGTGAACGCATTCGGCGTGGCGGGGCGAGGGTGACGTGTGGGGGCGAACTTTGCTTCCGCGTTCATGGGACCTCGGGGGTCTTGGGGCGACGGGGGGGGGCGCGGGCAGGGCCGGGATCGGCGATCGACGGGGAGGCCGGGAGCGGCCGGCCCGCGGGCCGTGGGGGGGAGAAGGATTTCTGCGGCGCGAGGGGCGAAGTCTAGGGGGGTGGCGGGGTTCGGTCAACGCGCGCCCGCCGGGCCCCGCCGGGCCGTTCCCGGCCGCGCACGCTGCCCCGGGAGCGTGTCAGCCGCTACCCTCCTTGGCCTTACAGGTCACCATGGAACGCAAGCACTACCGCGCCGTCCGGGGCATGCGCGACCTCCTCCCCAAGGATCTCGCCGCCTGGCACCGCCTCGAGGCCGTCGCCGCCGACCTCGGCCGCCTGTTTGGATACCGCGAGATCCGGCCGCCCCTCGTTGAGGAAACGGAGCTCTTCCGCCGGTCGGTCGGCGAGGTCACCGACATCGTCGAGAAGGAGATGTTCACGGTCGAGCGCGCCGATCACTCGTTCACGCTGCGCCCCGAGGGCACCGCGGGGGTCGTGCGCGCGTACGTGGAGGCCGGCTTCGCGAAGACCGCGCCGCTGCAGAAGTTCTGGTACCTGGGTCCGATGTTCCGTTACGAGCGGCCGCAAAAGGGCCGCGAGCGACAGTTCACGCAGTTTGGTGTCGAGTGTCTTGGGAGCTTGGATCCGCGCCTCGATGCGGAGTGTGTCGCGCTCGCGGTGCGCTTTTTCGAGCGGCTGGGCTTCGCCACGCAGGGTGATGGGGCGCTCGAGGTCCGGCTCAACTCGATGGGGGACGGGGACGATCGGGAGCGCTTCAGGGACGCCGTGCACGCGTGGATCGAACCGCGGCTTGGGCACTACAGCGAGGACAGCCAGCGGCGTTTTAGCCGCAACGTGCTGCGCATCCTCGACAGCAAGGATCCGCGCGACATCGAGCAGAACCGCGGTACGCCCGCGCTCATCGATTTCCTCAGCGACACGAACCGCGAGCACTTCGAAGCCGTTCAAAAGCACCTTATTGCCCTCGGTGTGCGCGTGGTCGTCGATTCGACCGTGGTGCGCGGCCTCGACTACTACACACGCACCATCTTCGAGGTCCACTATCCGGCACTCGGCGCGCGCAGCGCACTGTGCGGCGGCGGGCGCTACGACCACCTCGTCGAGACCCTCGGTGGTCCGCCGACACCCGCCGTCGGGTTTGCGATCGGTTTCACTGGCACGTTGCTCGCACTCGAGGAACTCGGACTCCTCGCGGATGCGGCGCTCGAGCCCGTCGAAGTCCACGTCCTTGTCGCCGACGAAACCCCGGAGGGCGAAGCGCTGCGTGTCGCCGACGAACTGCGCCGCGCCGGGATCAGCGCGGTGTTCGACGCCGAAGGTCGCCGCCTCAAGGCGCAACTGAAGCACGCCGCGCGTTCGGGTTCCCGCCTCGCCGTGCTGATCGGCCCGCAGGAACTCGAACGGGGCGAAGTCGAGCTCAAGGACCTCGCACGGGGCACCCAAGAGTCCGTACCCCGTGCCCAACTGCCCGCGCGCGCCCGCGCGATCCTCACCACGGCCATCGCCAACCCCGAGCTCGCCCCATGAGCCAAGGCCTTTCCCTCGCCGCTCGCCGCGCGCGCAGTATTGCCCTCTTCGGCGGATCGTTCGACCCGGTCCACAGCGCGCACCTTGCCTGCGCGCGGCTCGCGTTGGAGCACGGTTCCGTCGACCACGTGGTCTTCATCCCCGCGGCGCGCTCACCGCTGAAGGCGCAGGGCCCGACCGCATCCGGTCCCGAGCGCCTGGCCATGCTCGAAACGGCGATCGCGGGCGCGCCTGCGTGGTCGACGTGGGATGTCGAGGTCGTGCGACCGGCTCCGAGCTACAGCGTGGACACGGTGCGTGCGCTGCTCGCGGAGCGCACCTCCAACCCGCCGGCCCGTGTGTGTTTCCTCCTGGGTGGCGACCACCTCGAAGCGCTTCCCCTGTGGCGCGAGTTCGAAGTTCTTTTCGAGCTCGCCGAACCGCTCGTGATCTCGCGCGAAACGAGCACCCCCGAGCGCATCCAGCAACTGGAAGGGCGTGTGCCGCCGGGACTCGTCGCGCGCCTCGCGGCGGGATTGATCGAGGCGGAGCCGATCGAGCTTTCCTCCAGCGAACTGCGTGTGAAGCTCGCGGCCGGCCAGGATCCGGGTGACGCGCTGCCGCCCGGCGTTTGGAACTTCATCCGCGGCCGCGGCCTCTACCGCCGTTGAGCGCGACGCTCGCGCTGGGCGCCGCGGCGGGTTTCCTCGCCGCGCGGGCGCTGCGCGGACCCGCTGCGGTACTCGCGCGTGCACGCGGGTGGGTCGATCCGCGGCCCGGCGCGCCGGTTCCCGAGCGCAAGCGTGGGCAGCTACCGATCCCGTTGACCGGTGGCTGCGTTTTCGCGGCGGCCCTCGCGGCGGGTGGGATCGTGAGCGCGTCCTTCGGCGCATCGCCCCTTGAGCCCTTTGGCGCCGCATGGCCCGCGGTCTTGGCGGCGCTCGCGGCGGCGCTGGCCGTCGGGTTGCTCGACGACGGGATCCCCGGCGGGCTGCGGCCCGCGAGCAAGATCCTTTTGCAGTTGCCCGCGGCGGCATTCGCGGGCATCGCACTCGCGCAGCGGATGTCTTTGCATCAGCCGCTCGAACCCGTCGTGTGTGCGCTGCTCGCGCTTGTCGCACTCGAGCTCGCCAACACGTTCGACCACGCGGATGGCCTGTGCGCGGGCGGCGCGTCGCTCGCGCTTGCATGGCCCGCGCCGTTCGCGGCCGCGGCGCTCGCGGGTTGGCTCCCGCACAATCTCGACCGGCGTCCGGGGGGCGCGCCGTCGGCGCTGCTCGGCGACGGCGGCAGCCACCTGATCGGCGTGGTCCTGATTCTCGAACCCGCCGCCTGGGGCGGCTTCTTCCTGCCGTTCCTCGACCTCGTGCGCGTGGGCATCGAGCGCGTCGCCGCCGGCGCTCCCCTGTGGCGCGGGGACCGCCGCCACCTTGGCCAACGCTTGACCGCGGCTGGCCTGTCACCCCGCAGCGCCGCCGCCTGGAGCACGGCCGCCGCCATCCCCGCCGTGGCGGCAACATGGCACGGCGGCCCCGCAACCATTGCCGCCGGCCTCGCAACGAGCGCACTGGCCTACGCCGCGCTCATCCACCGCGCTCGCACGCGCGCCTGAGCATAAGCGCGGCCGATCCGCGTGCTCGGGTCACCGCGCAGCCTGGTGTCCAGCGCGTCCCCGCTCGCACGGCGCACGCGGCTCTCGTCCGCCCGCGCAGACTGCCTCTGGCTCTGCGCGAATGCCGCTGCCTGAACGCACTCCTCCTAGGTCCGCGCCCTTCTCAACACTGTCACAGGGGCGGCATCTTCCGTCGGCGCACGGCCAGGGCGGCGCGGGTGGCGTGGACCAAAATCGCACTGAGCCAGGCGATCAGGAGCGCCCAGGCATTGTGGGACGGAAAGTGCGCGCCGCGCACATGCTGGGTCGCTGCAAAGAGCAAACCCAGGAGCAGCGCCGGAAATAACCAGAGCCACGCGCGCGGCCGTTCGTGCCAGCGGGCCGCGAAGTACAGCGCGATCCAGCCAAACCCTGCCGACGCGTGGGCGGCCGGCCATCCGCGAAATGAGGCACTGGCCTCATCTCCCGAGCCAGGCACGAAGCTGCCGCCCCACCTGGCAAGATCCCATGGGCAAGGTTGGTTGGTCAAATCCTTCAGCACGCCCACAATCAGACTGCTTATCCCCATGCTGACTACGACGGCGATCGCGCTTGCGGGCCAGCTTGCGTGAGGGTGGACCCAGCGTACGACCAGGGCCACGACAAAAGTTCCGATGGCGATGCCCACGACCAGCTTTTGGGCGGCCGCGTGGAGCACCACGGACCACAGATAATCACCACGCAGGCGAAAACCCTCCGCCGATGCCCATGGCTCCATTGTGGCTTCGTCCCAGCCCGTCCAGGACCACGCCGCCACAATCAGGCTCCAGGCGAGCAGGGGCCAGAGCAAATGGTGGCGCCACCAAGCCCTTCGCCCGACGGCCACGGCTTCAGCGCAGACCACTTCCGCCAGCCGCGTCGGCCTGTGAGTCTAGATGCCCCTGCAAGCGGCCCCATGCCACTTGGAATATCGCCTGACAGCGTTCCACCATGTGTTCGATGCTGGGATCTCGTCCTTCGAGGGGGACAAATTCTGGGCCACGGCGCTCGTAAACGGAGACCGTTCGCTGGAGTCCGAGAGCAACACAATGCGTGTCGTCGAATAGAGCGATGTCCCGGTTGTGCTGCACGAGAGCACGTCCGCCGGCAGCCGGAAGACCCAGTTGGGATGCGCCGAAAAAGCCTTCCGGTATCGGCAGTGAGCACAGATCCAGCAGGGTCGGCGCTAGGTCGATCTGGGAGCAAAGGCGCTCGTTCCGGCCGTTCGGCTCGACGCCTGCACCCAGGAACAACGCCGGAACGCGATAGCTCGCGACAGGGATGTCCGCCGATCCGTAAACCCGCGCCCCATGGTCGCCCACAACAAGCACCAGCGTCGCGTCAAGCAATCCGTGCGTCTCCAGGCCGTCCAAGTAGCTCCCCAACGCAGAATCCGCGTAACGCACCCCGTCCGTCCGGCCTCCCTTTGCGGTCGCTTCGAGCTTGAGCAGCATGGAGTACCCAAGCGCTACGAGCATACTCAGCACGGCCAATGCTGGAATGCCGAGCACATTCCTAAAGCGCCACCACAGCGACGCCAGGACCAACATCGCGACAAGTCCAATGCCCACCAGTCGCACTAGCTTGCGTGTTGAGAGTTTCGCCGGCTTGCCAAAGGGCTCTGGCACCAGGAACGGCTTGTGGTTGCTGACGGTCAGGGCTGTTGCGAAAAAGGGCTGGCCGGCGTTGTGCTGGGCGACTTGGCGTTCGAGCAGCAAATCCAGCGCGGGACCGTCCGCCACCCCCCAAGCCGTCCGGAATGCGTCGTCGGGGTACGGCGAGGGACCGATCCATCCGTCGTCGACGATCTCGTCCCAGCCGTTGGAAGACATCCAAGTTCCCATATTGTCGAAACTTGCAACGCCTCCATAAAAGAACGCGGTTGTGTAACCTGCCTCGCGGAAGACGCTTGCCAGCGTAGGGAAGCCCGCGAGGCCTGGCCGCTTGACGATCGAATCGGGAGGCAGCGGCGGAAAACTCGCCAAAGTCCCTTCGAGGCCACGAACCGTGCGATTGCCCGTTGAGTACAGATTTGTGAAGAGCAGTCCGCGTTCGGACCAGCGGTCGAACTGCGGCGTACAGTCGCGCTTGCCTCCAAGCGATCCGACGAACTCTTGCCCAAAGCTCTCTTCGAGCACGACAACCACCTGCTGTGGGCGCACCGGCAGCGGATTCCCAGTTCGTTTTGGACCACGTGCATCTTCGAACAGTAGCGCAGCTCGGTCGGGAGGCAAGGTTGCATAGTACGTCGCGTAATCCAGGTGTGCGGTCAAGATCGCGCGCGTGAATCCCACCAGACCGTTCCCGGCAATCTCTCGCTCGAGTCGATCGCCGTGATGCCCAAGTGGTTCGCTGCGCGACCAAGCCAACCCGAGGGCTCCCACAAGAATGCAGCCCAACGCCTGGAGCGCGCGCGCCCGCACATCGAACTTGGAACGCGACGCTGGACGTGCGACGAACCGCGTCATGGGCCAAGCCAAGAGGGTTCCGAACAGTGCGCAGGCTACGAGCCAGACGACGACAGGGTAGCCCTGCCACATGTTTTTGGCGACTTCGGTCGGATATAGCAGGTAGTCGACTGCGATGTGGTTAAATCGCGCGCTGAACTCTTCGGCAAAGTACAGCTCGATCACCGCCAGGAAGGCCAATGCGCCGCCGAGGACCGCCAGCACAAATCGCGCCAGCCGCAAGTTCCACTGCGGTGCGCTTGAGAAGCACGCCAGCGCGGCAGGAAAGGCCAGCAGCACACTCCAAGCTGCCACGTCGGCGAACGCCCCACGCACGAGCAACCAAGGCATCGGCCAGGGCCAGCCTCCCGTCGGCAGAAACTCGAAGCCCAAGGCGAGCCGAAGCACCGCGCCAACGGCAGCCGCCAATGCGAGGATGGCGAGCAAAGCGCGAATGGAAGGCGCGATGCTCATGGAATCCAACTCCGCGCCGGAATCGAGCGCTTCAGGGGACCGTCACGGCGCAGGATCACTGCCGCCAACGCGATTGGGGTTGCGGTGGTCCTGTGACCATCTGGGAGCGGACGTCGACCGAAGGGCAAGTGGGAAACGCCACGTCGCACCGCAAGCGCGCACCCACGCACCATCTGAATACCGCAGTTCTGCCCGCCGTTCCAACGATTTTCATCGTTTCCGATGATGTTTGCCGCGTGTCTGACTGCGCCGATCTTGGCACGCGCCTCGGCCGGGCGTTCTGTAGCCCGGGTTCCTCATCAGGTTTTCGAGCAGACGAGCCCAAGGCGTCGTCTGGCGGCGCTTTGCGGCCGAGGGATCCACAGTCGACCTTGAACAGGTCAACGAGGGACGCCCGTGGTCGCAAAGTGCCGCCAGAGGGCGAAAGACGGCCGAAGGCCCCCGGTTGGGCCGTCCGATCGCAAAGCTGGTGAATAACCCGGGCTAGTCACATCGCGCGCACCTGATCGGCGTGGGCCTGATCCTCAAGCCCGCCGCCTGGGCGGCCTGCAGCTGCCGTTCCTTCACCTCGTGCGCGTGGGCTGCGACCGCCTTGCCGCCGGGGATCCCCGGTGGCGCGGCGACCGCCGCCAACTCGGCGAGCGTCGAACCGCCGCCGGCCTCGCCCCGCGAACGGCTGCCGGATGGAGCACGGCCGCCGCCACCCCCGCCGTGGCGGCAACATGGCACGGCGACCCCGCAACCATTGCCGCCGGCCTCGCAACGAGCGCACTGGCCTACGCCGCGCTCATCCACCGCGCTCGCACGCGCGCCGGAGTACAGTCAGGCCGGAGCCGCCTCCGTTGCGCCCCGCAGTTCGCTGGAATCTTCGGATTTTTTGTCAGCAATGACGCTCTCGCGGGATGAGTACTCAGGAGGGCGGGGTTTGCGTTTTCGCGCGGGCACGCCAGCCGATTTCCAGACAATTGCGAGGAGAGAAAACATGCTCGGGTACAGAGGACTTTTACGTGGATCCGTTTCCGCCTTCGCGGCGGTGCTGACGACGCTGTTCATGCTCGCAGGCGCGGCAACGGCGGATGTCGTCGTATCGGTAAACCTACAGGGCAACACCGTCAACTACCAAGCGCTCGGGCTGGCTCCCAATGAGAGTTACACCGTCAACGTCGAGCACGACGCAACGGGGAACTCCACTTCCAGCGGCCACGTCACCGATGGGGGAGGATTCCTCCAGGGCAGCAGCACCGCTGGCGGCGTGTCCCTTCAGCCGGGTGACACCGTCACCGTAACCGTGTACGACAGCCTGGGTCATCCTGTCGGCGGTGTGACCGTCAGCGTGCCGCAGCCCCCGCCTACAACCTGGCTCGGCAAGCTGTGGCGGTGGCTCAAGCACGTGTTCTAATCATCGGATGAATCCATGCACCCCTTTTCGCGCGTCGAAGGCCGTCTCGGTTGGCGACTACGCGGGAAGGGGTGCGTCTAGGATCGATCGTGGGACCAAGCGGCGCCTGCACGAGGTGCAATAACGATCTCTATGAACGTCATCGGATTCCAAAAACGCCAGGGCGCGGCACGGCTGCTCGCCGGGGTGGGGCTTGCGGTGGTCGGTGGCGGGCTGCTGGCGCTCGCGTGGCCGTCCTGTCGTGGCTCAACGGACCGCGATCGCGCCGATGCTGCGGAGTTGTCGGGGCGCAATGAAGCGCTGCGCAGCGCTTCGACGGACGCTGCGCTGCTTTTGTCGAACACGGGGAGCGCGGAGCGAACTGGGGTGGTCGCTCAAGATCCGGTCGGCTCCGTGATGGCTTTCCCCGAACCCGCAGCAACGGTCAGGGCCGACACGCTGGAGCGTCATCCGATCTTGGTTGTCTCGCGCCAGGCGTTTGCGCTAGAGGACGCCTGGGTTCACGTCGTGAGGCCCCCCCTTGCCAATGTCCGTGAAAGTGCACGCACGGGATCCGAGGGGACCACGTCGCTCTCTATCGAACCGGGGGACAGCATCACGGTCTCGGCCGCGGCCCATGTCCCCCTGCGAATGCATGTCGGGCAGAGGCCTTGGCCCCATCCGCTGGTGCTGGAACTTGACCCCGGGTTGGTGGTGGTCACGGGTGAGGTGGTGGACGACCAGGGCTCTCGCGTCCCGATGGCGCGACTTGAGTTTGAGTCCGAGGGTCGATCCCTGCACACAACGTCGAACGCGGACGGCCACTTCGAGCTGCGCGTGCCCACAGCTACGCCGTTCCCGATCGAGTTGTCGGCGCCATTCGTGTCGCACCCGGACTACTTCTGCCTCGACCCGGTTTGGTTTGGATTTGTGGACGATCAAAAACGCCAGGTCACTGGCGCCGGATTGGTCAAGCCCCTGCGGATTCTGGTCCTGCGGTGGGCGGTGCTCCATGTCTTCGCGCGCGACATCGGGGGGGCTGGAGTCGAGGGTGGAAAGCTGCGGGTTGGGTTCCGGGACGACAAAACGGGCCAAGTGGGGTGGCCGGCGTCCTTCAGCTCCGATTCCACCCGATTGCTGCGGAAGCCCCTCGTTACAACACTCGCCGCGGCTCCGCTGCCAGCGCTGCTCCTGGCGATCGAGCATCCCGACTACGAACGTCAGGAGTTGGCGTTACCGGAACTGCGGCCAGGCGAGGAGACTGAAATCGAGGTGCTCCTAGAGTCGCTGGCAGCCAAAAATCGCGTGCGCTTTGAGGTTGTGGATCGCGAAGGTCAGGCCATCGACGGAGCGAGCGCACGCCTGATTCGTGAGCGGGATGAGGAGGGAGCGCAAGCTGCGTTGCAACGCGACAGCGACGGGATCTTCGCCTTTGAACACCCGATCGAGCCGTGGCAGTGGAAGGTCCTCGTCACGGCGCGCGGGTATCTGCCAGCGAAGTTGGACATGGAGTGGCTAGAGGCTCAACACGACATGGGCTCGCAGATCGATCCACTGTCGGTGCAACTTGCGCAGGGTGGCGCTGAACTCGTCGTGCACGTGGTGGACACGTTCGGGATCGCACGACCGGGTGTGCCGATCAACCTCACCGCGCAGGGTGCCAGTGGGCGCGAATCGCAGAGTGGCACTTCCGATGCCGAAGGCCACGTGACGTTCACGGGCCTGCTGACGGGCCAGCGCTATGGCGTCCGCGTCGGCACCGGATCTCCGGGCGGCTACTTTGCGGGGGGACTCGTCCCCGATCCCGCGGCGCACAACGATGTCGCGCCGGGTGACTCAGTCTCGTTCAGGCTGGTGCCGCCGGCCAGCGTGGAAGGTCGGATCGGCGCGGCCAATGCGCCCGGTTCAACGTTGACCCTGAGCTGCATGGGCAGCGGCGCGAAACCCGTGTTTGGAACGTCGACGACCATCGACGCCACGGGCTACTTCCGCATCCAGGGTCTACCCCCGGGGCGTTACCACCTGTGGTCAAGCGCCCGGTTGCGCGGCGATACGGGGGGCGGCGGCGTGGCCGCCCCCTTGATGCGTTTGGATGTCGCCGCGGGTGAATCGCAGAACGTCGGGACCCTAACGATTCCTTGAAGCCCTCCCGGGCCGCAATCTGGGGATCACAAGTCCGACG
This sequence comes from Planctomycetota bacterium, assembly GCA_038246255.1. Taxonomy (GTDB): domain Bacteria; phylum Planctomycetota; class UBA1135; order UBA1135; genus RI-242. The sequence continues at coordinate 3,872 of JBBRWC010000014.1, read as the reverse complement.
CGACGACCAGATGGCGCGGATTGGTGAGCCACAGGTCGCCGTCCGTGTCGAGCAACACCGCTTGCAGTGCGCTCGCTTCCGCTCAAACCACCTTTGACGTTGGAGCTCTGTAGGAGCACGTTGGAGTTGTTCGACCGCAGGCCCGGGCCCCCCCTTACCTGCCGCCAGTGTGTAGCAGTCGAGCGATGTTGGGTAGGTGTGTCCGCGCCCGCCCACGATGGTCGAACCGACGATGGGCGGGCAACTGGCCCGCCCTGGAGCGTACCCGTCGTTTGGTCGAGCTCGCATCTGGACCCAAGGCGGGCCTGGAGGCCCGCGCTCCCAGGCGCGCCTACGGTCCGTCGAAGAGCAGAAAGAGACGTGACGATCGAGGTACCGCTCGCTGGGTGGGGGCGCTTGACGAAGACGAACGTCGGACGGGCCTCGCGCGTGACGTTGCGTCCTGCGCGAAAGCGGATACCATCGAAGTCGGTCGTGTTTTCCTTTCCGGACAACGTTCTACTCAGCTATGAACCTCGCGAACCGTTGCCTGTGCCGATCCGCGCCCTCCCGCGCGGCCGCGGTTTCCCTCCTCGCATTCACAACGTTCGCCCCGGTCGCATCGGCACAGGTCACTCCCTACGGCTCCGGCATCAACCCGCCGGGCAGTCTGGTGTTGTCGGGCGGCACTCCGATGGTGGGCGCGGGCTTCACACTGGGAGTGTCGAACACCGCCATCGGTTCGGCGCCGCCCTCGTTCGCGTTCTTGAGCATTGCTTCGGCGCCGGATGCCGCGTTCCCCTCGGGGACGGTGCTGCCGGGCTTCGGACTTGCGGCGCCTGGCGCGCCAGGTGAGCTGTTGCTGAGCCTCGTCGCTCCCAATCCGCTTCTCTTGCTGGGCCCGGTAACGTGGGCCGGCGGAGTAGCAGCGCCCGCGAGCTTCGCGCTCTTTGTTCCGCCTCTGCCTGCGCTCAACGGCGTCACCCTATATCTGCAAGGCTCGCTGTTGCAGCCCGTCGGAATCCCGTCAATCGGCATGACGAACGGACTCGCAGTGACGTTGGCGCAGCCCAGCTTCCCCGGCCTCGTACCGATTGCGGCGGGAACGTCCGCGATGGGATCGAACGCGCCCGCCGGCGCTCCCTACTTCGGCAACGCGGCTCACCAGCCCGTGCACCAGGTGACGATCAGCCAGCCCTTCTGGATGGGTCGGTACGAGGTGACGCAAGCGCAATACCTGGCGTTGATGGGCACGAACCCGTCGTCCTTCGCGGGGTCCGACCGACCGGTGGAGTCGGTGACGTGGACGAACGCGCTGGCGTACTGCAACGCGCTGAACGTCCAACAGACAGCCTCAGGCGGGGTTCCCGCCGGGTATCAGTACCGGCTACCCACGGAGGCGGAGTGGGAGTACGCCTGCCGCGCAGGCACCACGACGGAATTCCACTACGGACCTGCGCTCCTGTGCAACGAGGCGCGGTTCAACTATAGCTTCCACTCTACGCCTGCCGCGGATTGCGTCAACCCGCTGGGTACAGCTATGGTCGGCGGTTACGCCCCCAACGCGTGGGGGCTCTACGACATGCACGGCAACGTTTGGGAGTGGTGCCTCGACAGCTACAGCGACTACACCGCGGCGCCGAAGACTAATCCTTTCGTGACGGGCGGCACGGCCCGGGTCTACCGCGGCGGCACTTGGCTCGACTATTCGTTCGTTTGCCGCTCCGCGTACCGGAGAGCCACCGCTCCTAACTACGTGAGCTTCGGCCTCGGGTTCCGGGTGGTGCTCGCGCCGATCATCGTTCCGTAGTCGCTGTGGTCGAAGCGACGCCCGCGCATTCGCGGGTGTCGCGCATCGCTCCAGGGCGGGCCGGGGGGCCCGCGCACCCGGGCGGTCAGGTGTCTTCGCGGGCGGCGGCGGCCATCAGGCGGGTTTGCAGTGCGCCGCGTTCCATCGGGGACGAGGGCTCCTGCTCGAGCGCTGCGATGATCGCGGCGCGCACGTCGTCGAGCTGTGTGAGCACGCGGGAATCCACCCGGGCGATGTGCCAGCCGGCCGGGCCGCGGATCGGCCCGAACGGCTGCTCCACGGCGGCCGTGCGCACCGCGCTTGCGAGGTCGTCGCCGAAGCGGTCGTAGTTGTAGCCTTCGATCAGGCCGCCGCGGGCTTTCGAGGCAAGGTCGTGGCTCGTGCGCTCGGCGATTTCGTCGAAAGTGGCGCCGGCTTCGAGTTCCACTAGGCATTCGCGGAGCAGCGCTTCGATCTCGCGGTCGATGACTTGCGACGTCAGCTCGTCGGGTTTGCGTCCCGCGCGCACCAGGTCCTGTTGCATGCGCGCGCGGTTCAGGAACACGTGGCGCACTTCGACGCGCTCACCGCCCTTGCCGTACTCCGCATCGAAGCGCGCCGCGATGTTGTCCTCGCCGACCACACGCGTCGCGCGCGCGATCGCGTCTTCGAGTTGCGCTTGGCGCGCGGTGCCGGTCAGCCGCGCGAGGTAGTGCTGGACGGTAAATCCGCGCTCGATCAACTCCGCAGCCGCGGCTTCGGCGTCTCCCCCGAAGCGCATTTCCACGAACAGGTCCCACTCGGCGCGCGCGGTGTCGTCGGCGGCCGCGCGCGGGACGGACAGCGCCAGGCGGATGGCTTCACCCTCGAGCACGCGGCGGTACACCAGGTTTCCAAGGTCTCCCTTGCCGTACAGCTCGAACAGGTAAGCCTGATACTCCGCCAGCGTCAGGGCCGCGCGGTCGCCTGTCTGCGGATGGACGAAGTGGGTGATCGCCCGGCCAGCGGGATCCGCAGCGGGATCCTGAATGCCACCGCGCACCGCGAACGACGCGAGGACGGCGAGCACGAGGCCGGCGCCCGTGCGGCGCACCGCCGCCGGGAGGAAAAAGGACCCGCCGAGGGGTGGGCGGGGAGCGGAGGGGGTGCCGTTGTTCATCGGGAGGGGAGGCGTAGGAGGGTTGAGCCACGAAAATCCACCGCCCTTTGCGGCCGCGGCGGGTGGGGGCTCGGGCGCGGGGAGGTTAACGCGCCCGGCTGCCGGCCGGGCCCCCGCGCTTGCTCCGCTGGGGGAGCGCCCCGATAATCCTCGGCCCCCAAGGAGGCGCGCAACGGGGGCGGCGGGCTCCGTCGGTGCCTCCTCCGAGCCCCCCGTGGATTATCCCCTCACCGCCATCATCTCGGACCTGCATTCGAACGCGCAGGCCGTCGACACCGCGATCAAGGACGCGCTCGAGCGCGGCGTTCGGCGGTTCGTGTGCCTGGGGGACGTGATTGGCTACGGAGCGCGGCCCGTGCTGTGCCTGGAGCGCGTGCGGGCGCTCGTCGAAGCGGACCCCGCGCACGTGCCCGGGCTCGTGCCGGGGCTGTGCTTGCTGGGCAACCACGAGCAGGCGCTGCTCGAGGGTGCCGAAGACTTCAACCCGCGCGCGCGCGCCGCGATCGAGTGGACCCACGCCGAACTCCAGCGCGATCCGGACGGAGCGCGCCGCTGGTTCGACTGGATTGGAGCGCTCGTCCCCAGCGCCGTCGACGCCCGGGCGCACTTTGCCCACGGTTCACCGCGCGACCCGGTACGCGAGTACGTCGTGCCGCGGGATGCACGCGATCCCGTCAAACTCAGCGCCCTGTTTCGGCACATGCAACGTGGGGTGTGTTTTGTCGGACACAGCCACATCCCCGCCGTGTACTTCCAGGACCAGCGCTTCTACCGACCGCGCGGCACCGACGGGCCGTACCAGCTCGGCGACACGGCCACCTGCAAGGTGCTGGTGAACGTCGGCTCGGTCGGTCAACCGCGCGACCGCGATCCGCGCCTTTCGTACGTGCTGTTCGACGGCGAGTGCATCACTTTCATTCGCCTCGAATACGACATTAGCGCCGC
>JBBRWC010000013.1:0-55956 GCA_038246255.1 Planctomycetota bacterium | reverse complement strand
TGCCGGTGACAGTGCCTGCCGGTGACAGTGCCTGCCGGCGATCAGAAAAGCAGGGGTTTTCCTGCTGGTTCCCCACGCAAGCGCCCGTCGGCTCGCCAAACCGGTGCCCCTTCGCAGGGCACGCGGGAGCGAAAGGGAGAGGTTAGGGCCGCAGGCCCCAATCCGGAGCGCCCGCGGCCGAGGGGATTTCGAAGAAAGGGCGTAACGGCGCTGAGCCCGCCCCCATTGCGACGTGTGGACCCACTTGATCCACCGCCATGCAACTTCGACATCCGTCCTCCACTGTGGCTGCGCGCCCCGCGCGGCCGTTCTTGGCTCTTGTCGCCCTTGGGGCCCTCGCCCAGGCCGACGAGCGTATCGCCCTCGTTTCCCCCACCACCGCCGCCATCACGCCGGCCCTCGTCGGGTCCGTCGGCCGCGCGGAGTCGACCAATAACCGCGCCCAGGTGCAGGTCGCCGGCCCGTCGGCCCCCAAGGCCACGTCGGCGAGCTACCGCATCGATGCGCTTTACGTCGGCGCGCCGCTGCCCCTTGGGCCCACGCCGCCCTACGTGGTCGCGTTTGCGCCGGGCGGAGCGCCCGCCGCGGGCGGTGCCACAACAGGCCTCCTGGGCTTGAACTTTGCGGCCCCCGGCGTCGGCCCCCTGACCGCGCACTTTGGCGCCAGCTCCGCCCCCGCGACCACGGTCTCGAACCTGGTGGCCGTCGCAACGGCGCCCGCCGGACTCAACAACTTCGGCAACCCCCTTGGCGCCGTGAAGGGCGGTGTTTCGAGCACGTCCGGGCCCGGCCTGGGCTCCCCGCGCTTCGCGCACTTCCCCGCTCTCGTGCAACGCAATCCCGCGTCGGTCGGAGGCCAACTCGGCTTCGACTTGCACACGGCCCCGGGCGCGCTCGCGGGGGTTTACCTGGGCTCGCCGATCCCGGGGATCGCAGTGCCGATCGCGCCCTTCTCAGGCGCGCTCGAACTCGTCACCAACCTCCTTCCGCTCGTCGGATTCGCGCCTGTGCCCGGCGGCAGCGCGACCTACCAGTTCCCGCTCCCGCCGAACCCAAATCTCGCGGGCGTGACCCTCAACCTCCAAGGCCTCGCGCTCGTCGGCGCACTGGGCTCCTTCACCAACAACCTTTCCATCGCCATCCTCCCGTGAAACACCTCCCCTTCATTGCGCTGGCGGGAGCCGGCGTCCTGCTGTTCGCCCCCCTTTCAGCGGCCCAAGTCCCGACGCGCCTGCCGTTGCAAGCGCGCCTGACAAACCCGCAAGGACAGCCGCTCAACCAAGCGAGCCTTCCCGTCACGGTGCGCCTCTACGCGCTGCCGAGCGGCGGTGCCACGCTCTTCACCGAATCCCACACCACGGCGGTCGTCGACGGCCTTGTCAGCCTCGAGATCGGCAGCGTGCAACCGCTTTCCGCCGGCCTTTTCGCGGGCAACGGCGAGCGTTGGCTCGGGCTCACCGTCGGAGCGGACGCGGAGATGCAGCCGCGCCTGCGGCTGTCGAGCGCTCCCTACGCTCTCGCGGCGGCCAGTGCCGCGGCGTTCAGCGGCGGCAACCTTGACGCGAGCTCGTTCTCGCTGCAAGGCTCGCCGTTGATCGACAGCCAAGGCAATTGGCTGGGCAACAGCACAGGACTGGTCGGTCCCGCCGGACCGGTCGGTCCCGCGGGCCTCAACGGTCAAACGGGCCCGACGGGCCCGATCGGTCCGAAGGGCTCGACGGGCGCGACGGGCACGACGGGCACGACGGGCCCCATCGGCCCGGTAGGCCCGACCGGACCGCAGGGCCCCGCCGGCGGCGACGGCTTCTGGGCGCAGAGCGGAACGAACGTCTACTACAACACGGGCAACCTCGGCCTCGGTACGAACGCTCCCTCCACGAACTTCGAAGTGCGCAAGTCGGGCACCGCGAGCGCCCGTGTGCGTAGCACGTCGGGGGGCGGCACTGCGCAACTCGACCTGATGGCGCCCGCGGGAGGGCAAAACACCCCGAACACGGTCGGGCGCCTGCGCTTCTTGGACAGCGCGTCCACGGAACTCGGGGTGGTCCAGTACATCAGCGGCGGTTTTTGGCCGGGAATGCACATCCAGGCGGGAGGTGCCACGCGAATGAACGTCACGGCTGCGGGCAACATCGGCATCGGAACGACCGTTCCCACCCGCCTAGTGGACGTGTACGACGAACAAACCGCCGACATGCGGCTGCGCAGCAATTCCGGCGTGGGTTCGCGCCTCGAACTGCAAGGGATCAACGCCACGTCCTTCGGCGGGTCGACCTTCGGCACGCTGGCATTCGTCAACGGCAACAACGAGGATTCGGGCTCGATCGCATACTCAACGTCCATATTGGAGGGCGGCACTGGCTTAAAGTTCCGCGCGAACGGTGCGCAGCGGATGGTCATCACGAGCACGGGCCGGATCGGCATCGGTACGAGCAACCCTCAAGACACGTTGCACGTCGCCGGAACCACGCGCACCAGCGTTCTGCGGATCACGGGTGGTTCCGACCTTTCGGAACGCTTCGACGTGGCATCCGTGGCGGACGTCGAACCCGCGCCGGGCATGGTTGTTGTCATCGACCCGGCCAACCCCGGCAAGCTCCAACTTTCGACCCGCGCTTACGACCGCACCGTCGCAGGTGTGATCAGTGGGGCCAACGGCGTCGCGAGTGGCATGGTGATGGGCCAGGACGATTCGATCGCCGATGGCGCTCACCCGGTGGCACTCACGGGTCGTGTGTACGTGTACGCGGAGGCTCGCACGGAATCGATCGAGCCCGGCGACATGCTCACGACGTCGCAGACCCCCGGTTACGCCATGGAAGCCCTCGATCGCGAACTTGCGGGCGGCGCCGTCCTCGGCAAAGCGATGACCGCGCTCGGCGCCGGCGAAACCGGTTATGTGCTCGTGCTCGTCACTCTCCAGTGACCCGCGACAACACCCATTTTTCACGGTCCACCATGAAGCACATCAACGACTTCCGACGCGGTCTACGCGCGTTGGTCATCACCCTTCTGGCCTTCGGGTTCGCCTTGACGGGCAACCCGATGGCCCACGCGCAGGACTGGTGGGACCACCCCTATTGGCCCAACGCCGCATCCGTGCCCACGACGGGTCGGCCCGTCCCGGCGCTTGCGTGGCTCGACGAAGACATGCGCGAGTTCATGCAGGCGCGTTCTATCCCCGGCGGCGTGATGGGCATCATGCGCGACGGCGACATCGTCTACTCGCGCGGCTTCGGGCACGACTACAACAAACTGTCGATGCCAGAAAATACACCGCTCCGGCTCGCCAGTGTCTCGAAGACGATCACCGTCGCCGCCGCGCGGCACCTGATCTCGACGGGCGCGCTCGACCTCGACGATTTTGCGTTCGACCGCGGTCAAACGGTGCAAGTCGGGCAGTTCCAGATCATCGTGGGAGGGATTCTGCCTTCGCCCAAGTACGCGCCCTTTGGGACACCCGCTGACAACATCGAAGACATCACGGTGTCGCACCTCATCCACCACCGCAGCGGTTGGTACGCCGGTTCGCACACTGGGCTCATGGACTTCGCATTCCACGACAAGGACTGCGCGGTTGCTATGGGCGTCGCCAGCCCGCCCGGGGCGACCAACAAGATCCGCTGGATTCAGGGCAAACCGCTGGCATTCGTCCCCGGGGCTGGACCGCAGTACTCGAATATCAACACCCTGATCCTTAGTGCGGTGGTCGAGCACGTGTCGGGGATGGAACTTGTCGACTACGTGCACACCTATGTGATGCGGCCCGCGATCGGGATCCCCGCTACGGAAGTGTTTCGCGGTCGCACGTTCCGCGAGCACCAGAGTCCGCGCGAGCCGTACTACAAGACGCTGAACGCCAAGCCGAGCCTCGCGACCGGGCCGTGGATTGCGCCGACCGTGTTCGACAACTACGGCCCGGCGAACGTCGAGGTGCCCTATGGCGGCGGCGACGTGGAAGCGTCTGCGCCGTTCGGATCGATGGTCGCAAGCCCGGCGGCGATGCTGACCTTCGCGGACCACTACGACCTGCGTTTCTCCACGAACGAGGCCTCGACCTTCGGAATGCCACTCACGGGCCCGCTGCCGTCGCCGGGTGGCCACACCGGTTCACTGGACGGGTACGAGTCGATCATCTACCAAGAGGACACAGCGACCAACGGGTCGTTCCGCTACTTCGTGGCCTTCAACGCGCGCAGCGACAGCGCCGACTTCTACGCGGGGCACTGGCCCACCGTCCTTCTGAACTCCGTGCGTTCCACCTTGACCAGCATGGATTGGTCGAGCACCACGGCGACTTCGGACGGGTTCTGGACACGGGTCGGGATCGAACTCAACACCGGCGTCGGCGGATACAATGCGACCTTCTGGGGCTTCCAGCGCATGCTCGACAAGACGACCGAGGGCAGCAAGATCCGGCTCATGACCGGCACTCAAAACTGGACCGGAGTGATCGATCGTGCAATGGTCCTCGACGCGCCGCTCGGCGAAGTGACGCTGGGCCAGTAATTCGCGCTGGGGGCCGAATCGAAGGCGCAGGGGCTGTGCGGCGCACCCGCGCGGCCCCTGCGCGCCCGCAAGCGCGGTTGCGCGTCGTGTCCCCTTTTTTGCGAACTTCCTCTTTCGAGGCCCCACTTCCCGCGTGAACGCACTGTTCGCGTCTGCGGTGGAACTCCGCAGTCTCGGGCTGGAACTCCGCCTCGGTCGGGCCAAAGAGCCTATATGGTCCAAAACAAGCACGATGAACTGCCGGAACTGACCGCGGAGGCCCGAGCGACGCTGCCGCGCGCGGAGTTTAAGCGTGCCGTCCGGGAGGGTGCGGAGGCGGGCGAGCAGGCGTCGTCTTCGGAGTCCTACCGCTGGGTGCTCGTCGTGGCGATCGGCGCGGCGGTCGTGACCGCCATTGTTTATGACTGGAGGGCCCTGATTCCGGCCGCGCTGTTGATGCTTTTCTACACCATCCCGTTCATCGTGGCGGCGCGCTCGACGGCGGGTGAGGTTGCGGAGGCCGAAGTCTTGAGCGACCGCGTGGACCACCCCCACGGATCACACCCCCAAGGATCTCCGGCCAACAGCCCACAGGCGGGACACGTCGAGAGCGCAGATCAGGTCCCGCCCCGGGCGAGGGGCTGACGCTCGCCAGCGCTTCTTCGAATCGTCGAAGTCGCAAGTTCCCGTCGACCCTGAGGATCTGGTCGCTCCTGGGAGAACCGGGGGCTGACCGTCGCGCGGGTGCGTGCCGACAGCCCGAACGCTATCGCCGAACACGCTATCGGTCTTCTGCTGACTTCTGCTGACGGTGGTGCGCAAGCTCCACACGGCCGTGCGTCGCACCTGCGAGTTGGACTTCTCGCTTCAAGGCCTGATGGGGTTCGACTTGGCGGGCGAGAGGGCGGGCATCGTCGGCACGGGCAAGATCGAGCGCAGGTGCCGCGCATCCTCTGGGGCTTTGACTGCCGTGTGATCGCGGTGGATCCCGCGCCGTCCGCGGAACCGGCGGGGCTCGTGCCGGTCAACTCGTGCCGCGGCGTGGTGGACACTCGCGCGCTCATCGCAGCGCACAAGTCGAAGCATCAAGGTGGGCCTAGCACTCGACGTTGCGCGTACCGCACGCGGGGCGGAGGCGACCCAACACAAGAGCTGCCGCCGAAGTGGTGTTTTCGAACGAGACGGGTTGACAGCGAAGTGGGGGGGGTAGCCTCTTGTCGATCAACGTCTTCAGCCACCCATCACCCGCCGCCCATGAAACTCGGTAGATCCAGCGTCACGACGTCACAACGCGAGCCTCGATACCGACTACTCGGTTGGACCGGCGTGCTGCGCGCCTCAGTGCTGGCGATCGACACACGTTCTCTTTTGGCGGAACCATCGACCAATGCATCTGCCCGAGTTCGTACTAGGGCAAGTTTGGAGGGCGGTACCAGGGTCATTGCGACCTGCTCGGTGTTGGTGCTCGAGGCACCGCCTGGGATCCGCGGGCACAACCTCTCCCACCGGGTCGGTCGAGGGCGTCGGTCCCGGCCCGAGCGCTGACCATGGCCGCCACATGCTCGCGTAAGCTCCACGGCGTGAAACTCGCCCTCTTTGGGTTGCATCCCTTCGAACGACCCTTCTTGGATTCGGCCAACCTCGAGCACGGCCACGAGTTGGTCGACATGGGTGCCCGCCTTGGGCTTCAGACGGCAGCCCTGGCGGATGGTTTTCCGGCCATCAGCTTGTTTGCGCACGACTGCGGCGATCGCGCGACGTTAGAGCGCCTGGTGACGGGCGGCACGCGGTTGCTGGCGCTGCGCTCCGCCGGCTTCAACCATGTGGATCTCGTGGCCGCCGGGGAACTCGGGCTGACCGTGGCGAGGGTGCCCGCCTACAGCCCCAACGCTATCGCCGAACACGCGATCGGCCGTTTGTTGACGGTGGTGCGCAAGCTCCACAAGGCCGTGCAGCGCACGCGCGAGTTGGACTTCTCCTTGGAAGGCCTCATGGGTTTCGACCTAGCGGGCAAGACGGCCGGCATCGTCGGCACGGGCAAGATCGGAGCGCAGGTCGCGCGCATCCTCTTGGGATTTGGTTGCCATGTGGTCGCGGTGGATCCCGCGCCGTCCGCGGAACTGGCGGGGCTCGGCGTGCGGTACGTGGAGCTGGGCGAACTGCTCGAAACGTCGCACGTGATCAGCCTGCACTGCCCGCTCACCCCCGCCACGCACCATCTGATCGATGCCGCGGCACTCGCGCGCACAAGGCCGGGGCTGGTGCTGATCAACACGTGCCGCGGCGGCGTGGTGGACACCCGCGCGCTCATCGCAGGGCTCAAGTCGAAGCATCTGGGTGGCCTCGCGCTCGACGTGTACGAGGTCGAGGATGGAGTGTTTTTCCGCGACCTCTCGACTGAGGGCCTCGACGACGACATCCTGGCGCGGCTTCTGACCTCCCCCCACCGCAGTCGAAGGGCTTGTCCCCCGCATTCGCGGCGCCATGACGAAGCTCGCGGAGTGGCTACGCTCCCGACCCTCTTGATGGCCATGCGACGCCACGCGCGAGTCCGGGGCTGTTCCGGCGCACGCGGGCCCAAACCGGCTCAATCATCAGGGCGGGCCGGGTGCGGCGCGGCCACGGGATCGCGAGCGGGCCCCAGGCGCCCGAAACTGCGGCTGCGGCCGCGCCGCAGCGTTGATACGTGACCGTGACCCCAGCTCCGCGCGCGGGGGTCGATAATGTGGGCAGAGCGCGGCCCTCCGCCCGCCACCCCATGGACATTTTTCGATCCTATCGACCGCTGCCCGATGCGCCTTGGGATCGCGCGGCCGCGGCACACCTCGCGCGGCGGGCCGGCTTTGGCGCCTACGGAGCGGCGCTCGACCACTTGGTTCAGCTCGGCCCCGAGGCCGCAGTTGCTCACTTCGTCGACGCGCCTGTGGAGACACCGGATCTCGACGCCGAAATCGCGGCCATCGGATCCGCCCTCGACGTGCACGCGGGCGGGCCGGGTGCCTATGGCCGCGAGAGCACCGATCGCCTACGGCGGTGGTGGATCTACCGCATGGTGCGCACGCCGACGCCGCTCGTCGAAAAGCTCGCGCTGCTGTGGCACGACCACTTTGCCGTGCAGGAAGGCATCGTCATCCGCACGGCGTTGCTGCTCGAGCAGAACCGAACCTTCCGGCGCCTCGCGCTCGCGCCGTACCAGGACCTTTTGCGTGCGGTCGCACGGGATCCCGCGATGCTGGTGTTCCTCGACAACCGGCTCAGCTCCAAAGAGAGTCCCAACGAAAACTGGGCGCGCGAGCTGGTGGAGCTGTTCACGCTGGGCGTCGATCAGTACTCACAGACGGACGTGCGCGAACTGTCGCGCATCTTCACCGGATGGACCACCCCCGCCGCGCACATCGCCGAGTTCCGCTTCGAACCGACGATGCACGACGATGGCGACAAACAGCTTTTTGGAGCGCGGATCGCGGGTCGAACGGGTGCGCGCGGCATCGCAGAGGGTGAAGAGGCGCTTGCGCTGATCCTCGCGCAACCCGCGCACGCGGAGTTCCTTGCGCGCAAACTGCTGGAGTGGTTTGGCCACCGCGAACCCGCGCTCGACACTGTGGAAGCGTTTGCGCAAGTGCTGCGCAAGAACGGCGGCTCGATCCGCGAAAGCCTACGCGTACTGTTTTCGTCGGCGTGGTTTTTTGCACCCGAACAGCGCCACGCGATCTACAAAAATCCCGTGGAGCTAGTCGTCGGGGCCGCGCGCGGCGCTGAAGTGGGCAATCCCCACTTGGCGAATCTCGAGCACCATGCCGTCGCGCTGGGCATGGAACTCTTCGAGCCGCCCTCCGTCGCGGGTTGGGAGCACGGCTCGGCGTGGGTGCGCACCGGATCGGTCGCGCCGCGTCTCAACTTTGCGCTCGCCGTGGCAGAACTCCCCCACGCCGCGCGCACGGTCACGGGACGGGCGACGGTGAACTTGGATGAACTTGCCGCGCAGGCCGGCGAGGGTCCGCGCAACCTCGCGGCGGCGCTTGCGGAGCGCTTCTTGCAACAGAACCTCGAACCCGACCAGGAGGCCGCGTTGGTTGAGTACCTGGATGCCGCACGTGCCAATGCACCCGACGAGCGCACGGGGCGCCGCGAAGGTGTGCGCGCGGCGCTGCACCTTTTGCTGGCGGCGCCGCAGTTCACGTTGGCGTGAAGATCCAGGATCAAAAAAACCAGCTCTGCTTTCCATGAACCGACGATCACTCCTTCTTGGCTCCGCAGCGGGCGCAAGCTGGCTCGCTGCTCCCCGCTGGGCCCGTGCGATGGCGCTGGGGCTTGGCGCGCAAGATGCGCAGACCGCGCGCCCGGACCGCCGGCTTGTCGTGCTATTCCTCGACGGCGGCAACGACGGCCTCAATACGCTGGTTCCGGTCGCGGACGACCTCTACCACCGCGCACGGCCCGCGTTGGCGTTGAAGTCGAACAAAATACACAGCATCGATGCCGCGTGTGGACTGCACCCTGCGCTTGCGCGAATGGCGGTGCGCTACCGCGCAGGGGGCATCGGTTTTGTGCGCGGCGTCGGATATCCCGATCCAAATCTCTCGCACTTTCGCGCCAAGGACATTTGGGCGAGCGGTGCAACAGCGTCGCCCTCGCCGGCAACCGGCTGGCTCGGTCGGTTCGCCGACCACACGCTGCCTCCGGATGCGCCGGCCACCGCGGTGGTGTCGCTGGGCCAGGTGACAACACCGCACGCGCTGCGCGCGGAGCGCCACGTCGCGTATGCACTCGCGGATCGCGAGGGATTCCGCGTGCGCGCCGCGGCGGAATCGCGCGGCAACCCACCGGGTTCGCGCCAGCGTGTCGTCGATGCAATCAACCGTCGCGCGGCGGATGCGCGGCTTCGTCCGGTCGGCGAATCCGTGCTCGCGGCCGACCAATCCATCGCCGCCATCGACCGCGCGCTGCGCACGGGCCCAAAAGCGCGTTACCCCGAATCGCGGCTCGCCCAGGACCTCGAAATGGCCGCACGCCTGATCGAAGCGGATCTCGGCGCACGCTGCCTGTTCACCGCGCACCACGGGTACGACACCCACGCGTCTCAAGCGGACACCCACCACCATTTGCTCTACATCCTCGACCACGCGCTCGATGCGTTCCTCGAGGACCTCGCAAAGATCAATCGGCACGCGAGCACGTTGGTGCTCGTCTTGACCGAATTTGGACGAAGGGTCGCGGAAAACGGCAATGGCGCGACCGCCGGCACCGACCATGGCAGTTGCGCGCTGCTACTTACTGCGGGTGGCGGCGTGAAACCGGGACTGCACGGACCCGCGCCGGACCTCGCGGACCTCGACCCAAACGGCAATCAACGCCACGCGATCGACTTCCGCTCCGTCTATGCCGACGTAATCGGCGGATGGTTCGGCGCCGACGTGGCAGCGGTGCTCGGCGCTCCGTTTGCGCGCGCGGGAGTGCTGGGTTGAGCGCAACCAAGATAGCGTCAGCACTCGCCGCGACGTTGCTGCTGACCCAAGGGATCGATCTGGCGCCGTACGAAGGCCCGCGCGCAGCCCCGATCGACCTGCCCGCAGCGCCGCCCATCGCGCGACCCGCGCAAGGTGATCCCGTCCATGTCCCCGCGGGGGGCGAACTGGCGCCGAACTCCGCGATTGCGGGTTGGTTTGCAGCGGAGAGCCAGCGTGTCACCTATTCGCTCAGTGCACTGCCCGCGGGCGCATTCGCCGTGTTGGAAGTGGAATGCGCGGGCTTTGCCCGCGGTTGGTCCGCAAAGGTCGGTGCGCGCATCGTCGACGGCCAAGGGAACGTCCACTACGACCGAGTCCACGGACCCGGTGCGAGTTTTGCGTTTGCGGTCGCGTTCGAAGCACCCCACGCGGGACCGTTCACATTGGAGCTCGACGCCCGCGTCCAGACCGTGCGTTATGCGCTCGCGCGCCACGACGTGTTTGCGCCCAACCGTCCCGCTTCCGTGATCGGGCTGTCGGACGAGCGTGTTATCTACGGCGCCGTTGCAAGCGCGCGTGACAAGGCTTCGTTCGCGATTCCACTCAGCGAAGGTGAGCGTGTTGCGCTCGAGCTACATCCCCTGCGCCAAAACCACCGCGATGTGATCCACGCACGTCGCGCCGCAGCGATCGACGCGCTGCGCGCGACTGCGCCGGGCAGCGTCGAGGATCTCGATCGCGCGGTTGCGACCACCGCGCCGCACTCGCCGCGCGAATCGCTGCCGTTCACCCCCTGGCCCATTTTGGTCGCTTCGGAGCGCCCCAAAGCGATCGGGCGCCAACGCCTCGAGTTGTCGGCGGGCGCCGATGGCTTCGCGCGTTTCGACGTGCGCACGCGCCCCGATGAGCCCGGCGGTTTGTTCATGCTGCGGATCGAGCGATCACCGCAGCGGGTCGCGCTCGCGGGGCGCATCGGTGATACTGAGGACGATCCGGTTGCGGGCATCGAGGTACGGTTGTTACTCCAACCGCAGCTTGAAGAGGAAGCGCGGGCCACCACGAACGCCGAGGGTGCGTTCGACGTGTCGGTTCCGCCCGGTGAATACTCGGTGCTGATGTTTCGACCCGGGTCGATCGAGCGCGTGCTCACGCGCGTCGCGGAGCCGGGAGAGTTGAACCTCGTCTGGTCGGGGCCCGCCGCGGGGCGTTAGGGAAACCGGACTTGCGCGCATTCGCGAAGGTGGTCGGTGCGCCGCGCGTAGGTGCGCTCGAACGCGTGTTCGCGTGCGAACGCGGCTGCCGCGCGAGCGCCGCGAACGAGTTCATCGCGGTTGCGATCCAAGTGGGCGATGCGGTCTGCCAACGCCTCGGCGTCGTGCATGGGCGCGAGCCAGCCGCTGCCCGAATGGCGCACGATCCCATCGAAAGCCTCGTTGTCGAACCCGGCGATGGGCACACCACACGACATCACCTCGGGATACATGCTGGAAGGGTCGCCCTGGGGGTGGCAGCAGACGAACAGGTCCGCGGATCGCTTGAGTGTCGGAATCCACTCCGTCGCGAAATCCAGGGGACCGAGGACCTCCATTCGGTCGCCTAAACCGCAGCGCGCAATGGCGGCGCGTAGCTCGCCTTCGAGCGGGCCGCTCCCGAAAACCGCGAAGCGAAAGTCGACACCCCGGCGTGCGAGGGACGCGGCCACATCGGGCAAATGGCGAACGCCCTTCATCGGGATGAGCCGTCCACCAAACACGAGCCGCAGGGGGCGAGCTTCGCGCAGAGAGGCGAGTTTGGCCTCAAGCGCGTCGTTTCCGACGACGGACAACCCGGGAACCCGGTTGTCGAAGAACAACAGCGCGCGCGCATTGTGTTGGCGGTAGACCTCGAAAGTCGGGGTCCCGCTGCATTGCACCCCGGCCGCCAGCGCGAGGGACTCAAGGCGCAGCCGTTCGGTGCGCCGCGCCCACAGCTTGCGCCGCCAGCGCAGCACCGGGTTCGACGTCTCGACGTCGATGATTTGCTCTTCGGTGGCGAGGGTGTACTCCGTGCCGTAAACCAGCGGCACACCGGCCTCACGGCATAACTTCGCCAGCGGCGCTTCGATGCGCGAAAGGTGCGCGAGCACAACCTTTGCGCGCCGCAGCCGCTCGATCAGCTCGCCGGGGTCTTCGGGGCGTCGCTCGAGCCCCGTTTCACAGTGCGCCGCAAACACCTCCACGTGGTCCATGTCCGACGTGCGCGACGTGTCCATGCGTACGAGGGACACCACCGGCCCGGGCCAGCTGCGCGCGTACTGCGCAGCGCCATTCAAATACTTCTGCGTGAGCACAAAACCACCCTTGGGGCCGAGCTGCGCCCGCAAGCTAGGCAACAGCACGAGCTCGTCCGCGCCCACCCCCTGTGCACCGCGATGGCCTTTCACGGGCGGATCAAATCCAAGGTTCGACCAAGATCGTCGATGTCGACGCTGAAACCATCTTCCGTGGGCCTTCCGACGACAAATGCGAAGTCCATCTCCATTCGGTCAGTGAACTCCTTGTAGGCCATCGCAAAGCGATCCGGGGGCTGCAACACGCAGAAGGCGCCGCCCTCGCGAACCGTGTAGATGCCATGGCTGAGGTGGCTGCCTTCGACCGCCACGACGATCGGTGCATCGAGGGTGCGGCGCGCAATTTCCTGGGCGGAGAGCGCGGACGGGTCGACGATCGCAAAACCGCGGGCGGTGAGGAAGGCCTCGATCTGCGCTTCGTTGGTGAGCTCGCGCCGCTCGCCGGTGCTGCCGCGGCGCAGGAACACGCCGGCCGGCGGAACGGTGAGGCCGACGAAGGCACGCACCCGTGCGCGGAGCTCGCGGTAACGGTCCGCCTTGAAGCTGTTCTGCGCGAAGTCGGAGTAGAGGATCAGGCGATTGACACGCGCGCGACGGACGATCTGCGCCGCCGAGACGTCACACAGATCGCGGTAACCCGGCTCGTGGGAATAGGGTTTCGACGACACTGCGATGTTCGCGGGATCGCCCTCGGCAATCAGCGCGCGCGGAAAATCGTCGAGCAACAGGTGGCCAAAAAACTGACTGCCCGCGAAGTTCGAGACGAGGTTCGCGTCCGCAATCCGCTGGACGCTCGCGGAGCGCTCGAGCAGCCAGCGCTCGGCCCCGTAACCCGCCTGGTCACGCGCCGCTCCGGCGTAGAGGTAGGCCCCGACGATGTCCACACGCTCCAGCAAGTACGCGCGCGAGGGTGCGTGAATGAGGGGCCCACCGTCGATCAGCAGCCGCTCCGTCTCCCAATTGCGCCACGGCGACAGCGCGCTCACACGCTCAAGTGCGCCCGGGCGGTGCAACGCGGGCCGCACCGCCACACGCTCCTCAGCGCACAGGCTCCACTGGCGGGCGGCCAGATCCTTGATTTCGATAGCTCGTCGGCGCCGCAAGCGCTGCAGGTGGCGACGCACCAGCGGCCAGTTGACCCTCATGACGGCTTCACGAAGCGCGGCGAGCGAAAACGCTGCGGATCAGATCGACGATAGCCGATTGGTCCAGGACCTCGAGCCCGGGGAAGATCGGCAAGCACAGCACCTGGGCGGACATCTGCCGCGCGACCGGTGTCTGCGAAGGCTCTGCGCCGGGCAGGTGGCGGTACATCGCAAACTCGCTGATCAGCGGATGGAAGTAGCGCCGCGCGTGAACACCGTGGGCTTTGAGGTGCGCGTGCAGACTGTCGCGGTCCGCGCCGTAGCCCGGCTCGACGAGCACCGGAAAGTTGTAGAAGTTGTGGCCTTCGAACTCGGCGGGTTCGAGGCACCGGATCGCGGGGCAGTCGGCGAGCAGCTCGCGGTAACGCGCGTCGACCGCTCGGCGCGCAGCCACGTACCCCCTCACGTAGTCGAGCTGCACGAGGCCGAGTGCCGCATTGAACTCACTGGCTTTTGCGTTGATCCCCAGCGTGTCGACGTTGAGGTCATCGACGATCCCGTAGTTCACCAAGCGATCGAGCGCGGCCTTCTGGGCGGGATCGCGCGCGACGATGGCGCCGCCCTCGAAGGTGTTGAACACCTTGGTCGCGTGGAAACTGAGAACGGACAGGTCGCCATAATCCGCGACGCTGCGTCCCCGGTGGCGGACGCCGAACGCGTGTGCGGCGTCGTAGACGAGCGGCAGACCGTGGGCCTTGGCCACACGCTCGAGCCCCTCGACGTCGCAGGGGTAACCGTAACAGTGGACGGCCATGATCGCGCGCGTCCGCGGTGTGATCCGGCGTGCGACGGCCTCGGGATCAAGACCGAGAGTGCGCGGCTCGATGTCGGCAAACACGGGCGTGGCGCCCGCCCACAGCACCGCGTGGCCGGTTGCAACGAACGAAAAGGGCGTCGTGATGACTTCGCCGCCATCTGCGCCGACATGGCGCAGCGCAAGCGCGAGACCGAGCGTCGCATTGGCGACGACCGTGGCTTCGTGCACGCCCAGGTGGGCGCACAGGGCGCGCTCGAAACGCGCCTGCATCGGACCGCCGTTGGTGACCCGGCACGAGTCCCAAATCTCCTGGAGCAGCGGCACAAGCGCCGCGAGGGGCGGCAGTGCCGGGCGCGTCACGAAAAGCGGGTTCGACCCGTCGAACGGGGAGCGGCCGGAAGGCGGTGTGCGCACGTCCTAAGGATACGAGAGGAGCAGCAAAAACGGCCAATGGGCGGGGGCCGCGCCTCATTTGAGACCGAGCGCGCGGGCCAACCGGTGGAGGTTCGCGCGATCGATACCGAGGCTGCGGGCGGCCGCCGCCCAGTTTCCGTGCTCGCGCTCGACCGTGCGCCGGATGAGATCCCGCTCGAACGCCTCGCGGGCCTCGCGCAGGGTCGTTGCGGGGGTTTTCGCCGTCCCCGCCGTCCCCGCCGTCCCCGCGGCGTCCGTAACGGTCTGCGGGCCGGCCCACGTGTTTGCACCCGATTCCGACGGCACCCGCACGTCGAGGTCCGCCACACCGACAACCACCGCGGCACCCGCGGCAACGCGCCCGGAAGCGCGCAAAATCGCCCGACTCGTCACGTTCTCGAGCTCGCGGATATTCCCCGGCCAGTCCGCGCGCTCGAGCAGCGCCAGCGCCGCGGATTCGTACCGCACCGGCCCAGTGCCAAGCCGCCGCCGCACGCGGTCCGCGAAGTGCCCGGCGAGCGCGTGGATGTCCGGACGCCGCTCGCACAACGCCGGAACGCGGATCCGGCACACGTCGAGGCGGTGCAATAGGTCCGCCCGGAACCGCCCTGCCGCAACCTCGACCTCAAGATCGCGGTTCGTGGCGGCGAACACACGCACGTCGACACGCTCGGTGTGGTCCGCGCCGACGGGTTGGATTTCCCCCTCCTGCAGAACCCGCAGCAACTTGGCCTGCAGGTGCATCGGCAGCTCGCCAATCTCGTCGAGGAAGAGGCTGGCGCCATCCGCCGCCGCGAACTTGCCGGCGCGCGCGGTTTCCGCACCGGTGAACGCCCCTTTGCGGTGGCCGAAGAGCTCTGACTCCGCCACGGACTCGGGCAGCGCCGCGCAATTGACGTAAACGAGCGCAGCATCCTTACGCCGGGATAGCTGATGGACGCTGCGTACCACGAGCTCCTTGCCCGAGCCGGTCGGGCCCGTGACCAGCACGCCGAAATCGGAGTTCGCGATCAGCTCGATTTCCTTCCACAGGCGGCGGCTTTGTGCACTGGCTCCCACGACGAGGCCGCCGCGGCGCTCCAGGGCGTCGCGCACAAGGTCGCGGGCGACCAAACCCTGCTGCTCCGCGCGCCGCTCGAGCGCCTCGATCAAATCCCCGGTGCGCAACGCGGCTCCGGCGAGCGCGGCGAGGTGTTCGAGGAAGTCCGCGGACACACCGTCGAAGGCCCCCGTTGCGAGCGCATCTGCGGTCAACACACCCACCAGCTCGCCGTCCACCCGCAACGGACAACCCAGGCACGAGTGCACGGACTGCCCGGCGGGTGGGGCGCCCGCGATCAGGCCGTCGTAGGGGTCGGGGAGCGGCGAATCGGTCGCAAACACCAGGGGGCGAGAGCTGGCAGCGATGGCCGCAAAGCGCGGGTGCTCCGCCAGCACGAAACGCCGGCCCCCGATATCCGCGGCCAACCCCATGCTCGCGACGGGCTGAAGCGTGTCGCCGTCCAGGCGCAGCAGCGCGACGGCGTCGCAGGGCAGGGCGCGCCGGACAGCGGCCACGATGCGCCGCGACCGGTCCCCCCGGGACAGCGAGGCTGTCATGTCGCGCGCGATGGGCAAAAGATCGGCGAGCGAAGGCGAGACCACGGGGTCAGCCTACCAACCAGGGGAGGGCCACAGCAGGGGTCAAAACCACCCGCGGGAGTCCGAACGACTACGGGTCGCCGTGGTCAGGACGACAACATATGCCCGCTGGAGCGCGCCCGGGGCCCGGCACGGTTCGTGCTTTCTGGTCTTCGACACCCCTTCGGAGCTTCACCATGCACACCGCCCCCCTGCCTGCCGATCTGACCCTCTTTCGGCTCAGCAAACTGGCCCTCTCGCACCCCGCAGCTTCCAGAGTCCTCCACCGCCACCGCCTGGACTTCTGTTGCGGTGGCGCAATGACCCTCGCGGAAGCCTGCGCCAAGCGCGGCGTGGATGCCAACGACATCGCCGCGGAACTGACGTCCGCGTGCCAAGTCCCCTCGAGCGCAATCCGCTGGGAGGAAAAGCCGCTGCCGGAGCTCGTGCAGCACATCCTGACGGCGTTCCACGCGGACCACCGCGACGAGCTGCCGCGCCTCGTCGAAATGGCGCGCAAGGTCGAGCGTGTCCATGCAGAGCGCGCCGACGTTCCGCACGGTTTGTGCGAGCACCTGGAAACCATGCTCGAAGCGATGGAACTCCACATGCAAAAGGAAGAGCAAGTGCTGTTCCCGATGTTGCTGTCGGGCCGTGGGCGGATGGCGATGATGCCGATCCAGGTCATGGAAGAAGAGCACCGCGACCATGGTCAAGCGTTGGAGCGCATGCGTGTCCTCGCGAACGACTACAAGGCGCCAGCGGACGGCTGCGGAACGTGGTCGGCGCTCTACATGGGCCTTGCGGCCTTCGAAGAGGCGCTCATGGCGCACATCGCGCTCGAAAACCACGTCCTCTTCCCGCGCGGCCTGCGCGGATGAATCGCGCGGCTCGTTAGACTGCGCGGATGGCACAAAACGCCGCGATCCACCGCTTTGAAATCAGCTTGGCGGACGGGGATCGCGGTGTGTACGCGGACCTGGACCTGCGTGTTGCGCGGCACCCGTCCGAAAGTGGCGCTTTCCTCGCCGCGCGCATCCTCGCCTACAACCTCGAGTACGCGGACGGCATCCAGTTCTCAAAGGGCGGTGTCAGCGATGTCGACGAGCCCGCCCTTTCGATCTTTGACCTGCGCGGGGACCGCCAGGCGTGGATCGAAGTGGGAGCGCCCAGCGCAGCGCGCCTGCACCGGGCATCGAAGGCCACGCCGCGCGTGGCGCTCTACACCGATCGAAGAATCGACATTCTGCGGACGTCCGTAGCCGGGGAGCGCATCCACCGCAGCGAACACCTATTGGTCACGGCCTTCGCGCGGGACTTTTTGCGCGGCATCGAGGGAACGCTGGAGCGCAACAACCGCTGGAGCGTTTCCATCGCGGACGGGCACCTTTATTTGACGCTTCCGGCCCTGACCCTCGACACGGCGATCGAGCCCGTGCCGCTGGTGCCCGCCGCCGGTTGACATCCTCGCGCGGTTACACTGCCCGCTCCACCCGCGAGGTTTTTCCCCATGCTGCAACTCTTTTACGGACCGGGCAATGCCAGTCTCACGCCGCACATGCTCCTCGAGGAGATCGGCGTGCCCTACCAGCTGCGCCTTGTCGACCGCGCTGGCGGCGAACAGCACACACCGGAATTTCGCAAACTCAACCCCAACGGGTTGGTGCCCGTACTCGTCGACGGCGACCTCGTGTTGTACGAGACCGCGGCGATTGCCATGCACCTTGCGGACACCCATCCGAGCGCAGGCCTCGCGCCGGCGCTGGGCACGGGCGAGCGCGCGCACTTCTACAAATGGCTCGTGTGGATGACGAACTCGGTGCAGACCGCGTTGCTCGGCTATTTCCACCCGGAAAGCTACGGCGGCGACGGCGACGCCGCGCGTGAAGCCGCGATCAAAGCGAGCGCGGAAGCGCGCGCAGGCCGCCTTTTCGACCAATTGGACGCGGAGCTCGCGCGCCACGGCAAACCCTGGTTGCTCGGCGACCGCTACAGCGCGGCCGATGCCTTTGCGCTGATGCTCGGGCGCTGGACACGCTCGTTCGCACGCCCCGCGCGCACGCTCCCCAACGTGGGACCCTACATGCAGCGTGTGCTCGAGCGCCCGGCCGTGCAACGCACGTTCGAGCAGGAAAACCTCGCTCAACCCTGGATTTGAAGCGCGCCGGGGAGCGCGAGCCTCCCGGCTCGCCTTGGAGAGTGCGCCGCGCGACGCGCGCTCACTCGCGCGGGCGCCCCACCACGACGATGTGGAATCCCAGGATGGACAGTCCTGGGATGGCGCACAACACGCGGTCTAGGCGGATGAAGAGGCGCGTGAGCAGGGCGTTGCCGGGAACGAAGCGCAGCACGCCGAGGTGATCGGGAAATCCCGCGAAGACGTAGGCGAGCACGCCGTAGCGCTTCACGCGCGTGACCTCGAAGCCCGCCTTTTCGCACAGGCCGACGATGCCTTTTTTCGTGAATCCCTCGTCGCCCTCGTCGAAGTGCTTCGACTTTTTGTAGAGGATCTTGCGCGCCACGCGGATCAGCGGGTTGTCGTTGCACGGCTCGCTCATGATGAGCACTCCGCCTTTGCCCAGCATGCGGCCACACTCGGTCAAGAACGCAATGTGGTCGCGGGTGTGGTGCAGGCTTCCCTTGCAGAACACCACATCAAAACCGCCGTCCTTGAAGGGCAAGTTTTCGGCGTCGCCGGTGACCAGCCGCGCGCGCGGCACGTACTGGTCCGAGACCTTCAGCATGTCGTGGCTGATGTCGAGACCAACCGCGCCAGGATGGTGCTCGGCGAGCTCCGCGAGGAAAAAGCCCGTGCCGCATCCGATGTCGAGCAGCAACTTCGCCCCCGCCGGCACGTGGGAGATCATTGCCTTGTGCCAATCCTCCTGGAACAGGCGCGAGTACTCGAAGCCGTAGCGGTAGGCGTAGCGCGGTGCGAGGTCCTTGTGGAGCTCGATCTGGCTGCGGCGATTCGCGGCGCCACCGGGCGCCGCGGGGCGCTGGCTGGGGGGTGCGGTCGAAGTCACGGGGCGAAACGGGTCACGGGGAGGAGCGGGAACGGGGGCCGAATGAGCGAACCCAGGCGAAGCGTAGCCCAAGGGCGACACCGAGGGCGACCGCCGCGCCCAGGACTCTGCGCTCGGCCCGGATACCCTGCGGACGATGCCCCCCGACCTCGACGCCCGCGCCGCCTCCGCCGCGTCCGCCCGTGCGGGAAAGGCCCCCCGGCGCCGCTGGCTTGCGCGCACGCTGGCAGTGACCTTCGGACTCCTGCCGGCCGTCGTCGCGGCGGAACTGCTCGCCCGCATCCTTCCGGCGGGTTCGGCTGGCGGAGCCGAGACCGCCTTCGACCGCGGGCACCTGATGCACCCACGGCGGGGCTTTTTCCTGCTGGACGGGGAAGAGGGGTACCGCCCGGCGCCCGGCCATCCGGCCTTCGCACACCACGGAGCGCTCAAAAACGAGTATCCGCTCGCGCGCACGGGCGGAGTTCCGCGCGTGCTCTGCATTGGCGATTCGGTCACCTACCGCGCATTCATCGTGAACGGACTCGCCGCGCGCGCGCCCCACGTCGAGTGGTGGAACGCGGGTGTCGAAGGTTGGAACACACGCCAGCAGGCGGCGTATCTGGAGCGCATCTGCGACGGTATCCAACCGGACTTCGTCGTCGTCTTTTTGCACCTCAACGACTTCGAGATCACCCCCGTCCGCTTCGTCGACGACGAAGGTCGCTTCATCGAGTTCCGGCCGTCACACCCGCGCGAACTTGCGCGCTTTTGGTTCGTGCGATCCGCGCTCTATCGACGCTGGGTGGGATGGACGGAACGCCCGGCCGTCGAACAGGATCTGGCGGCGGAGGTCTTCGCGAACCTCGCGCGCATGCGGGCGCACAGCGCCGCACACAACGCGCGCTTCGCCGTCGTGATGTTGCCTCCCTTTGCCGCACCCGGCGAGCTTCCGCAGCTCTACGCGGAAATCTCCGCGGCGCGCACCAGGAACGCGCTGGCGTGGTTGATGAGCGCGGGAATCCCGCACTTCGAACTCGCATCCGCGGTGGCCGGCGCCGCGGCCACGGGTCTGCCCGTCGGCGAGACGCCAGGTGACGTCCTTCACCCATCACCCGCGGCGGGCGACGCATGCGCCGAGTCCTTGATTCAGACGGGCCTCCTCGAACTTTTGCCTGCGCCAAAGCCGCGCTGACGACCCCATTGCTATCACCCTCGCCTGAGTCACACGGAACACCATGCAGACCCGCGCTTTCCTCGTTCTCGCTTTGCTGCTCACAACGTCACTCGCATGCCGCTCAACGGGCGAACGCGAAGGCGGGACCGTTACACCCCCCACCGTCGTCGAGCCCGCACAATGCGGCGACATCGCGCGCCTTTCGCGTTTTGGCGACATCTGGGTCGCGAGTCAGCCGTCGGGACGGGACTTCGCGCTTGCCCAGGATGCAGGTGTCGTCAGCGTGCTCGACATGCGCCGTCCCAGCGAAACCCGCGGATTCGACGAAGCCGGCCTGGCGGCCGATTTTGGCCTCGAATACCGTGTTACCCCCATCGCGGGACCCTCGGAACTCACGGACGAAGCGATCGACGCGGCGCGTGCGGCGCTCGTGGAGATGCCGCGGCCGATCCTCGTCCACTGCGGCACCGCCAACCGCGCGGCAGCGGTTTGGATCGCGTACCGCGCGCTCGACGAGGGTGCGGGCCTCGACGACGCCGTGCTGGAGGCGCGTGCCATGGGCCTGCGCTCGCCGGTCTACGAAACCCGCATGCGCGCCTACGTCGAAGCGCGGCGGTGATCGCCGCCGTCAGCGCCGCCGCAAGCCGAGCACGAGGTGCGCGACGACGCCGAACAAGACGACGTTGGCGAGTTGCACGAGGTGCACAGCGAATCCGGTCGCAAGCGCCAGGTCCGGCTCGACGCCTAGCAGCACAAAACCGATCTTCCAACCCGCTTCCTGGGTGCCGAAGCCCGCGAAACCGTTGATCGGCAGCAGGTTGAAGAGAACGGCGAGACTCGAGCCGAATACTGCTTCGGCATAGCCGATCGACTCCGGCAGACCGGCCGCCCGGGCAAGCACCGCATAAAACGCGAAAACCCCAGCCCACTGCACAACCGTCAGCGCGAGGCACCCCACTTGGGTCCGGGCGCCCGCAGTGGAGCGCAGCGCAGCGCCCACACGCTCCAAGCGCGCCAGGATCGCTTGCCCGAAAGGCCGCCGTCCGATACCCGCGCGCGCCAGGAAGAACGTCGTCAGCGACGAAAGCCAGTGCGGACGCAGGCACATGCAAGCGAGCACCATGGCGCCGCCAAGGAGCAGGGGCACGAGCGGCAGCAGACGCGCGACGGCCTCGTAGTCGTTTGCGACCCAAGCGATCGCCGCTGCCACCCATGCGCACAACACGGCGAGGTCGAAAAGGCGCGAAACGACGAGGGACGCAACGCCGGACGACGCGGAAACGCCCGCATACGCTTTCAGATAGACGATCAGCGAGGCTTCGCCCGTTTTCGCGGGCAGGACATAGCTCGCGAGGTTGTGCGCGGACGAAATCGCGAGGGCAACGCCGTAGGCCGGGCGCTCCGCGAGTGGAATCAGCAGCGCAAAACGCAGCGAGCGGGCCGCATAAATCAGTGCGTGCAAGAGGAGAGCGAGCGCATAGCTCGCGCCGTCCAAACGACCAATCGCCGCAGCGAAGTCGCGCCAGCCCACGCCGCCCCATTGGGCGAGCAAAAAAAGCAGCACTCCCGCGAGGAGTAGGCTGATGAGGAGTCGCGGCAGCGGAGTCACTCGCACGGGGGCAACGGGGTCACGCGCTCGGATCGCGGGCCGACCGCGGGGATCCTACGCTGCCCGCGCGCCAGCGTGGAACCGTAGACCGCGGGCGGCTCCACCGGGGACGGGGAGTGCGTCACGGGAAGTACGCGTCCTTGCCGCCGCTGTCCTGGGCGAGCCAGCGCGGGATCGGAAGATCCACTGCGATCGCCACGGCGTGGATCTTGCCCCCCCGGCCGATGTTCGGTAGGGGCCCGTGGTCGCGGATCAGTACGGGGTCCTCGATCTTGCCACCCGCGGGTTCTCCGTCCGAGAGGACATACAGCGTGTCCGTCGCGAGGTCGGAAAACGCGAGCTCAAGCGCCTCGTGGATGGTGGTCGCGCCACCGGGATCCCCTGCTGAGTGCCCTTGTCGATCACGCGATCAAGCAGGACCTTCGGGAGCTAAGTCGCTCGATGGCGTGGGGAACGCGCGGTGGCGGCGGGAGCGTAAGCGCGTAGTCGAACCTTCACAGGCTCCCACGGATCGACTCCGGGAACATCTTGGGATTGATGCGGCGGAACACTCAGGCCATGGAAGTGGGGCGGCCGAAGAGTGCGATCCCTCCAACGGTCCGTCTACCCTCATGGAACGCAACTCCAACTCTCTCGACCCCGTGGGTTCCGAGCCGCAGCTCGCCCGAACAAGTTCGGCGGCCTCCGCTGCTCAGCGCGCCCTCCCGCTGCCGGCCCATCGCGCCCGATTGCTGCTGCGCAAACTGCGCGACCTGAACCTGTCGGCGGCGCGCATCGCCGTCCATGCACGGCTCGCGGTTTCCATCGCGGGTTGCGCGAGCCTCGATTTGCCCGTCGACTCGGTGCTGCGCTACCGCGTGCGGACACCCTTGTGCGACGATGAAGAGCTTGTCATCGGACTGCCGCAAGGGGGCGGCCTCCACGTCGCGCGTCGCACGAGTGCCGGCGAAGAGCGGGCGAGCCGCAGGGTCGGACTGTTTGGCGGCGCGAACGGGCTCGCCACCGTGCCGGAACTGCGCGCCCGCATCGATCCCGACACCGCGGGGCTGCGCGAAACCGAGCGATTCCTGCGCCGCCTCGTCCGCGCTGTTTTTCCCATCACGGCCTGAATCCGATCGGCGTGGGAAGCCCACCGTCCCGCGGCCTATGCTAAGGGTGTGCAGCCATCCGATCCCAACTACGCGCGCGGCGACGCCGCGCGTGAAATGCTCGCCCAGCTCGGGTACCGCGTACTTGAGCGTGTGCACGAATGGCACGAGTGCTTGATTCTCGAGTTCGTCGACTCGGGCGGAGGTGATCCGCCGAGCCGTGTGGAGCGCGCCGCCGGATTTGGCCGCGGCACCACGGCCGAGCACGCCCTACAACAGGCGCTCGACGATCTATTGCCGAGCCGCCTCGCCAAGGAGCTCTTCGAGGCCGCGCTCGCACAGGAGCGTCCAAACACGGCGGAACCGGGTCCCGACCTGCGGCCCTGGACGAGCGAAACCCGCGCCGCGCCCGAACTTTCGGCCCCACCGCGAATCCCGCCTGGGCCCGGACACGCTGCGCCGCCGGTTTTCGCGGTGCCTCCGCCCCCCGCCGAGGTGCTCGAAGCACTGGAGGGCCTCGCGAAGGACGTCGACGACGCCGCGGGTGAGGCGCTCCTCGACGCCCCCGATCCCCTGCGCTGGCAGATGGCCGCGCTGCTCGCGCGCGCGCGCGGGTGGGCCGCAGCAATCGACCACCCGGCGATCCACTCGCGCGTGAAACACATTGCGACGCAACTCGCGCGTTGGTCGCGTCGTGCGTGGCCGGGTTATTTCCCGCTGCTCGAGCTGGATTGCACTCCCGCACAAGCGGGCCGCTGGCTTGGAGCTCCCAACGCGGCGACGTGGGACGACATCGCCGCTGCGGCAGATGCGTTGCTTGAGAGCGCTGCGGCCGCGGACGGTGGTTGGAGCGATGAAGTCGCGTGCGATCCACCGCCCACGAACCCCGGATGGAGTCTCGGGCACGCGGTCAACCTAGTCAAAAAGCGTTTGGGGCCCGGCGCGGAGCCGGACACCGACGCCGCCCGCTCCGCAGCGGACCGCTGGCGCGAGCACGAAGCGGCCATGGACGGTTTTGTGCGCGCCGCGCGGGAACTCCGCTGGGTGCGGCCCGTGACACCCGATCCCGCTGCGTGGGCTGACACGATGGGGCTTTTGCGCTGGCTCGCGCACCATTGGAAGCTCCCGGCGGGCCACGCGCTGGTTGTCGCGCTTGATCCTGCGCATCATCCGCGACCCGATTGGGCGCATGCGATGGGCCGCGACGAGCGCACGCTCGAAAGGGCGCGACGCCAGCGTGACGTGCTGCGTATGCGACCCAGCCGCGCGACGTCGGATTCTGGAGTCGTGGCGTGGTTCGCAAAGGCCTCCGAGGTGTTCGATGCCGTCGAACTTGCACCTTTGTGCTTCGACGTGAACGACCGCATTCTCGCCCTCGACCCGACGCTCGTTTTCACGTCCGGGCCCGCGCGCGATCGCCTGAAGAAGGTCCAAAAGCGGCTGTCCGAAGGCGGCGGCAAGGGAGCGCTCGCCCCGGCGATGGTCGCACTCGCGGCGGTCGAAGAAGTCGAGGACATTCCGCCCGCCGAACGCGAGCCCACGCCCGTCGAGCGTGCGCGCGACGCGGTCGCGGGGCAACGCGCGCTCGTCGTCGGCAACCGCGAAGACCCCCATCTTGCGCGGCGCTACCGCTCGGACCTCGGGCTGGTCGTCGACTGGTGCGATTCGAGCCAAGGCGCGCGCGCAGTGGAAGCCGCGATGGAGCGCATTCTGCAGGGCCAGTACGACCTCGCCCTGTGCCACACGGGGTTTGTCGGGCACGCCACCGATGGCAAAGTGAAGAAGGCCTGCCGCGGCGGCAACGTCCGCTACGTGCCCGTCTACAAGGGCCGTGTGCTCGCGACGTCCCTAGCGCTGCTCGCGAACCTCGGTCGCGCCGGCGTTTGATGCTGCACCGCGGTGTTGGCGCACCTCACGGGCGTTCCGTGGATCCGACTCCGCGCTCGAGCAGGTGCTCCACGTAACGCAGTTCTGCGCGCAGGTCGTAGAGCTCGAGGTGTTGTTCACGCGGCAACCAAATCGTCCACGCGACCGGACTCGATTTTGACTCCACTGGGTCGAGAGCGACTTCGGCGATGGCGTCGAGCGGTACCTCGGGTGGCACCGCGGTGGGTCCTCCCGAGGCGTAGGGGCGCTCCAACACGAGGCCCGCGGCGCGCCGTGCATCGAGGGCCGCGCGGCGCTCGCGGTGGTAACGGTGGCTGAGCGCGGCGCGGTGGGCACGGAGTCGATCGTCGCCAAGGTCGCCGTAGCGGTCGCCAAAGCGCAGCTCAAGGACAACGAGAGCGTCCGGGGACAGCGCGCCCGACAGTTCGATTTGCACCCGCCCCTCCGGCGGGCGCGGCGGACCGAACCAGCGCGCGATCTGATCCCCCTGCCACCACCACAGCGCGGCGAGCGCGAACGCGGCTACGAGCACCCGCCGGCCCACGGGATGGCGCAGCGGCAGCAGAAGCACGCGCAGGAGGGTGAGCATTGCGCGTCAAACTAACGCGCCGGCCGACGCGCTCCGCATTCCGCCGCGCCGCGGGTGCCTAAACGGAAGCCGCCCGCGACTTCCAAGGGGAAATCGCGGGCGGCGAGATGCGCCAGCGGCGCGAATGGAAGCCTGGATCAGCGGATGCGGGTCGCGCGCAGGCCGGTCACGAGGTCGACTTCATCAGGGGCAAACCGCTCGATCGCGACCGATGCTTGCAGGTAGAGTTCGTAGGCGTCCTGCAGAACGATCCGCTCGCCTGTGACCGCCGCCGCGCGCGCAGCGCCCATGCCACGCACGCCCAGATTGGTTGCCTTGGCCAACTCGATCTCTGCCGCGGCGCGCGTCACCTGCTCGGGCAAGGCGGGCGTGCCGAAGAAGATCGGCGTGCTCGCAAGATCGACGTCACCCGGCACGATCGCGATGACGTAACCGGAGCGCTCCCCGACGTTGACCCGTTCTGCGGTTTCGTCGCCGACGTAGAGCACGTGCTCGTAGGTCTGGCGCGGGATCAGGTTTTCGGGCGAGGTGCGCAGCACGAGCAGTGTGCCGCTCGTGTATGCCGGAGCTTCGGCGCGCCACGTGTGCGTCTTCGGCGCGAGCAGCGTGAAGGGGGTGGCCTCGATCACTTCGATCGCTTCGACCTGCGGTTGCGCGAGCAGTTCGGGACGCTCGTCGCCCGCGCGCGTGGAGTTGAAGGCGATGACGCCGCCGCCCACCGCGGAAAGGACCAGGGCCGCGGCCCAGTAGATGGAGTGTTTCATGGTTCGTGTCGCTCGTGGTTCGGGTGGGGCAGGTCAGTCGGCGACGACTTCTAGGTCGTCGATACCGAAAAATCCGAAGGGACTGCCGTGGGAGGGTCCGAAACGCAGCTCCACGGAGGCGATGGACGAAAGGTCGAGGCTTGGTGTCAGCGCTTGGAACTGGCGCAAGCCGATGCGCAGGGTTTCGAACTGGTTGGACCAGCCGACCCCGACGCCGCAGCTCGTGCGTTGGTAGGGCTCTTCGAAGCCCTGCAGCACGTCTGCGAGGCGGATCGAGCTGCCGTTGCCGTTGGTGTCGGTCACACGCACGGTGAAGCTGGCATCGCCAAGCTCCCCGGTCGTGAGGGTGCTGCGCGTCGACTGGCACGCGCGCAAGGAAAGCGCCGCAAGGCCACTCCAGTCGCGCTGACCCGGCAGCAGGTTGTAGCGCAGGAACGCATCTGCGTTGTCGAACGTGAAAACGCCGCCGCCTTCGAAGTCGGTGTTGCGCGCGTACGTCATCCCGTTGAAGGGCTGGGTCGCATTGGCGGTGAACACGGTGTCCGGGTCATCGAGGCGCCCGACCGTGTAGTTCGCAAGGTTCGTGGTGATCGGCGCGCCGGAGCTCGCCACGCTCGAGGTTGCTCCGCCTTCGAAGGTGTCGATCACGAGCTTGCCCGTGCTGGCCGCTTCGCGGAACTGCAAGTTCACGACGATGCAGGGGTTGATGCCAACCGGGGCCGACTGCGGCGCCAAGTCTTCGTATTGGCGCGCGAGCCAATCCTTCGCGGCGGGGTTGTCGCGGATGTGGAACTCGACCAACGGCAGCAAGTACCCGCGCATGATTCCGTGTGTCACCGGACGGCCGAGCAGACACGGCCCCGCAGCCACCGAGGATCCGGTGCCGTTGTGCAAGTCGCCGTGGCCGGCTCCGTAGATCGTCGTTGCTTGGCGCTGGTTCGTCGCACGCGCAAACAGGTGGTAGGGCTGCGCGACGTCGCTGCTCGTGCAACCGTTGACGTCGGCGTCGGACTCGGCGACCCACAGGTGGTAGTTGACGCCGTGCGTGTTGGTTTGGCCGGGGCCTTGGAAGTCGGTCGGCGCCATGCTCGAAAGGAGGCGCAGGTTCGACAGGGTGTAGTTCACCGGGGTGTACAGGCCCTTCAGGATGCGGTCGTAGGCGATGGCGATGCCTTCGCCGCCGCGGCTGTGGCCGATCCACGTCATGCGCGCGATGTCGATCTTCCCAAGCAGCGCACCACCCGCAATCGTGTCGAGGTTGCTCAGCAGGAAGTCGGTGTTTGTCAACGTCGTGGTCGACGCGGCGACGACACCGGGCACCGTGTTGTTCTGGTGCGACATCACCACGTACCCGTAGGACGCAAGGTGTTGCCCGATGTGGCCGTACCACAGGTAGTTGTGCCCATTGCCATGGCTGACGATCACGAGCGGCACGTTCGACAGCGCGGCGATGTTCGTCGGGTAATACACGATCTGCCCGAGGAAGCTGCCGCCGCTGTAGGTCGCGGAGCTCACAGCAAAGGGCCCGGCAACAGAAGGATCGCGGCAGATGTAAAAGCCCGCGCCCGTGCTGAAGCCGTCGATCAGGTCGCCCGAGTCCAAAACGCCGTTCTGGTTGGCATCGATGACGACGTCGTACGCGACACCCAGGCTTGCGCCTGCGTCACCCGAGAGGGTGCCGGTATCCGCGACGAACGTGTTCGCAACGACGCCACCGGCGCCGATCGCGACCGTCTCCGCTCCGCCACTCGACACGTCGACAAGCGACGGCGTCGCGATCCATTCCGCCGCGGTGCGCGCGGCGGTGATGTAGATGTCCACGTTCGTGCCGACGAGCTGGGGCTGGAGCGCGGGGTCGATGGCCACGCGCACGGGGTCGCTCT
This sequence comes from Planctomycetota bacterium, assembly GCA_038246255.1. GTDB lineage: Bacteria > Planctomycetota > UBA1135 > UBA1135 > RI-242. The sequence goes on along the minus strand of JBBRWC010000013.1, from coordinate 27,754 downwards.
CGCGCAGTGAAGTCACCCACGCGAAGCGCGGACCGGACGCGAGCGGCACACCGGCGAGCTCAACTTCGATCGGGTTCACCGCGACGTCCGTGAAGCCCAAGGACGCGCCATTCGAGAAGTCGAGTCCATTGGGGTCGGTCGGATCCAGGACAACTCCGACGCTGTAGAACGTCACGCCCAGGAGGCTCGGCAACACCGGCACTGCGAGGGAGCTCGCGAACACGCCGGCGCCGTTCGTGACCCCGCCCGCCAGTACCAAGGCGGACGGCGTGAAGCCAAGGGCCACCGACTCTCCGGCGAAGCTGATCGGCCCTGGAGATACGTCGACATAGATCACCGCGGGCAGTCCCGCGCCGCCGGTGAGGGTGACCGGCACGGATGTGCCGAGGAGGGCAACGGTGTTCTGTTGACCGGCCAGTTGCAGGTCGGAGCCGGCCGCCGGTAGGGCGAACAGGGCTCCGACGGCCAGCGTGAGGGCTGTCGATCGCATGGGCGGGATATTGGGGGTTGGGCGGAGCAGCGCGTGCTGGACCAGGGGGATTAGGAGTGCCCAAAGAGTAGGGCAAGCAACCCCGAGCGGGCGCGCATCGTTCGCCGGTAAGGGTGTGCAAGGGGAGCAAAGTGGACCGGTTGCCCCCGCAGGGCGGGATGATCGCCGCGGCCTGGGATCTCGCGGGGGCGGGGCATCGCACACATCAATTACGCTGACGAGCCCCGGATCGCGCTTCGCGACCGCAGGGCGTGGCTGGCCCGGTCGCTTCTATCACCCGCACCCTACGATCGCGCGCCATGACGCCCCCGCACCCGGCGCCGCCGCGGATTTCGCTCTATCCCACAGGTCCCACGCCGCTTGAGCCGGCCAACCGTCTTGGGGCGGCGCTCGGTTTCCACCCGGGTCACCTGCGCGTCAAACGCGATGACCTGACGGCACTGGCGTTTGGCGGCAACAAGGTACGCAAGCTCGAGTTCCTGGTCGCGGACGCGATCTATCAGGGTGCCGATGTGTTGGTGGCCGGAGGTGGCGCGCAGAGCAACGCCGTCCGGGCCACGGCGGCCGCGGCGGCAGTGGCTGGCCTGCGCTGCGTGGCGGTGCTCGGTGGCCCGGCGCCCGCGGTGGTGGGTGGCAATCTTCTGCTCGACCGGTTGCTCGGCTGCGAGATCGAGTGGCTGCAAAACTACGATTTCGACCTCGTCGAAGCGCGGATCCTGGCGCTGTGCGCAGAGCTCTCCAGCAACGGCGCCAAGCCGTACCGCGTGCCGATCGGCGCTTCGACCGCCCTCGGCGCTCGCGGTTACGCACGCTGCGCCGCGGAGATCCACGCAGCGTGGCCAGAGTGCGACACAGTGGTCGTGGCGGCGGGTTCCGGAGGCACACACGCGGGCCTGCTCGTGGGTTTTGCGCAGCTCGCCGCCACGGGTGTGGCGGTGCCCACTGTCATGGGTGTCGATGTGGGAGCGCGGCCCGCGGTCGACCGAGCGATCGACGCTATCGCCGGCGAGCTCGCGGCCCAGCTCAGCGCCGGTGCGCGCTCCCCTTTCACTGCCCCTAAGGCGTGGGTTCTTGGCGGCGAAATCGGCATGGGTTACGGCGCCCCGACTGCGAGCGCACTGGCGGCTTTGCGGCTCGCCGCGCAAACGGAGGGGTTGATCCTTGACCCCGTCTACACCGCAAAAGCGCTCGCGGGCCTGATCGCGGCGCGCAAGCGCGGCGACCTGAAACCCGATGCGCGCGTGATTTTCCTGCACACCGGCGGCGCTCCCGGGCTGTTCGACCCGCGCTGGGTCCACGAGCTCTTCGACGATCCGTAGCCACCTTGAAGGGCTCCGAACGGGAAAACTTTGCCCGTGAGCACGGCCGCGATTCGCAGTTCGTGGCCCCTTTTCGCTTCAGCGGGCTCCCCCGACGTGGCCGATGACCGGTGCCTTCGCCCGTCTCGACCGTTAGGAGCAGCCCATGGCCTGGATCGACAGCCTGTTCGAAAAGATGGTGCAGTGCGGAGCTTCCGACTTGCACCTCACGTCCACCCTTGCGCCGATGTTCCGCCTCCACGGCGACATCGTGCCCGTCGAGGGTTACGAGCCGATCCTGCCGGATCGCATGGCGCAGATCCTCGATGAGATCACGCCTGCGAACAACCAGGACGAGTACGCCAAAACCCACGACACGGACTTCGCGTACGAACTTCCCGGGCAGGCACGCTTCCGCTCGAACCTCTTTGCGGACCATCGCGGCCCGGGCGGTGTGTTCCGGGTCATTCCAACGAAGATCCTGAGCGCCGAACAGCTCGGTTTGCCTAAGGCGGTGCTCGACCTGTGCCACCTTTCAAAAGGTCTGGTGCTCGTCACCGGCCCGACCGGATCCGGCAAGTCGACGACGCTGGCGGCAATGATCGACCACATCAATGGCTCGCGCGCAGAGCACATCATCACGATCGAAGACCCGATCGAGTTTGTGCACCCGTCGAAGAAGTGCCTCGTCAACCAGCGCGAAGTCCGCTACCACACGGACAGCTTCAAGCGAGCGCTGCGCGCGGCGCTGCGCGAGGACCCGGACATCGTCCTCGTCGGCGAGATGCGCGACCTCGAAACGATCGAGATGGCGATCGAAACCGCGGAAACGGGCCACCTTGTGTTTGGCACGTTGCACACGTCCACGGCCGCAACCACCGTCGACCGCATCATCGACCAGTTCCCGAGCGAGCGCCAGGCACAGATCCGCACGATGCTCGCGAGCTCGCTGAAGGGAGTTGTTGCGCAGACCCTGTGCCGCAAGATCGGCGGGGGCCGCGTGGCGGCGCTCGAGGTCCTCATCGCAAACTCGGCGGTCAGCGCGAACATCCGCGAAGGCAAAACCCACCAGATCCCGTCGCTGATGCAGATGGGTGGAAAACTCGGCAGCCGTTTGCTGAACGACGCGCTGTTCGAACTGGTCCAAAAGGGCCTCGTCGAGCCCTCCGAGGCCTACCTCAAGTGCATCGCGAAAGAGGACTTCGTCAAAAAGTGCGAGGCCGACGGCATCCGCATCGTGATGCCCGGCGTCGAGCACGAAGAATCCCCCGCGGCCGCACCGATGCCGGTCGCCGGGACCAATCCGCAAAAGGCCGCCGTCGGAATCGCGGGCGGCCCGCCGCCGAATCGCCCGCCCGCCGCCACGTCGGCGGCATCGACGCCGCGCCCGCCGCTGCCCAAACCGGCTACGCCATCGGGCGCGCATCCCGCAAAACCGGCTTCACCGCCCGCACCGGGCGGCGGCTTCTTCGACAAACTCAAGAAGCTAAACGGCTGAGCGACGGACCGGCGTCGCCGAACTGGTCGCGCTGCACGTGCGATCAACCGGGCGCTTGCGTTGGCTTCGACGCCGCGAACGGGGCGAGTTCGGCGCGCAGCCGTGCAACGAGGTCGCGATCGGGGCCTGTGGCGTCGGCGCGGCGCGCGCTTGCAAAATCGTAGGCTTCAAAGGGGCCCCGGCGCCGCAGCGTCGGATCTTCGCTTGCGTAGCGCGCAATGACGTGGCCGTGGAGTTCCGGCACCTGGTTGCACAGGATCAGGTAGTTGATGCGCTCGGCGCCGGTTGCCGTCGCGACGGCGTCGCCCAGGCGCGAAAGGTCCAACAAAAAGCGCACGCGATCGGGTTCCGCAAGGTCGTTCAGGTGCGCGATCACCGGGTCCGGCAGCAGCATGCAACAACCCGGGATCGCCTCGGGCTGTTGGTTGGCGAGGATCGCCCAGCCCGACGGCATGCGGGCGAGAATCTGGGGATCCGCATTGTTTCGCAGCCGCTCCACACGCTGCGCTATCGCTCCGGAAGGGGTTTGGTCAGCCATCGGGTCAGGCTAACGCGAGCCGCCCCGCGCGCGTTAGGCTTAGCGTGTATGACGGCGCCGATCGCTCCACCGTTTTGCCCCCCCGCCGGCGCGCTCCGCGCGCTGGCCGAAGCCGGTTATGCGGTGCTCGCGCCGCAGGAACTCCTTCGTGTCGCCGGGTGCGCGGCCGGTGACTTCGATGGGTTGATACCCGCCTGGGACCGGCTCGAGCTCGACCATCACTTGCGCGACGGTGGCCACTACCGCCAGCGGCGGCATTCGTGTTTCCGCGTGAAGGGGGATCGCGCCGAGCCTGTCCCCCACCGCGCCCACTGGCAATCGGAGGATTACAACGCGCTGCACGGAGGCATCGAACGGTGGTTCGAGCCGTTGGAGGATGACTTTTCACGCTCGGGCGCCTTCGAGCGGCTCCTTGTGGGCTTGGGCTCTGTCTTTGGCGCGCTCCTTCCGGGCGACATTTGGCACGTGGAAGCCCACGCGTTCCGCATCGACACTACCGGCGGTATCGGCCGTCCGACTCCCGAGGGAGCGCACCGGGACGGCGTCGATTTTGTCGCCGTGGTGCTGATCGCGCGTGTCGATATCAAGGGCGGCGAAACGCGCGTGTTCGAGGCCCACGGACCCGCCGGACAGAGGTTCACTTTGACGGAGCCCTGGTCCGCGCTCGTGCTCGATGACAGCCGCGTGGTGCACGAAACCACCCCGATCCAACCGATCGACGACGCCGGCCACCGCGACACCCTCGTCCTGACCTACCGCCGCGACGGCTTTCAGGAACCCCCAGCCGGGATCTGATCGACGTCGTGCGGATGGCGCTTATCGGGCGCGAGCGCCGCGCGGCTTCTCATTCGATCTCGAAGCGGAACACCACATTGCGGCCCCAGGGGTACCCCACGCACGGGCGTGCGATTGCATTCTGGCGCCGCGCCGTCGCCACTGCGGCGCGCCCCGGTTGGAGCCAAGCGGAGCGCGACCACCCTCTTGAGCGTAACTTGCGGGGACTCAATGGGCTGTGCAAACGGGGGCAGGGCGTATCCTCCAACGCCCGATGAGAAAGACGCCCGGCCCCCGAGGATACGCCGCGATCGGTCTGTCCAGCCCCAAGACCCACGCAAACGTCGGCGCCGTCCTGCGCGCGGCGGGTTGTTTTGGCGCGGCGTTGGTGGTCGCGACCGGCAGGCGCTGGACCCGGTCCGCGACCGACGCGTCGAACGCCTACCTCGACCTGCCGCTCGTGCACTGCAACGACCTGCGCGACGTGGCGCCCTTCGACTGCGTGCCCGTGGCGATCGAACTCATTGAAGGCGCCGTGCCCCTGCCCGAGTACAAACACCCCGACCGCGCGTTTTATATCTTTGGACCCGAGGACGGCGACCTCGGCGAACGCACGTTGAGCTGGTGCCGCGACGTGGTTCAAATCCCCACGATCGGCTGCCTCAACCTGGCCGCAACGGTCAACATCGTGCTCTACGATCGCCTGCTGAAGCGCGGGCGGTAAGCACGCGCGATCGGGCGCGGGTCGGTCCTGTGGATGACCGCGTTCCGCGTACAACACATCAAGCGCCATGGGAAAGACCTACGACTCCGTCAACCCTGCGCTCGCAGATTGGATCGCTGCGCAGCGCGTGTTTTTTGTGGCCACTGCCCCGCTCGCCGCGGGTGGCTACGTGAACGTTTCGCCCAAGGGGTTGGACAGTTTTTGCGTGGTCGGGCCGCGGCAGGTGGCGTACTTGGACGTGACGGGCAGTGGAGCCGAGACCATCGCACACGTGCGCGAGAACGGGCGCATCGTCGTGATGTTCTGTGCGTTCGAGGGACCGCCAAAGATCGTGCGGCTGCATGGTGTCGGCACGGTGGTGACAAAGACCTCCGCCGATTGGGATGGGTGGTCTGCGAAGTTTCCCGAGTTGGATCTGCCGCGCTCGATCGTCATCGTCGACGTGACGCGCGTCAGCGACTCGTGCGGGTACGGCGTGCCGCAGATGGACTTCGTGCAGGAGCGCGACTTCTTCGGGCCGTGGGCGGCCGCGAAGGGGCCCGCGGGCGCGCTCGCCTATCGGCGCGAGAAAAACCTGAAGAGCCTCGACGGGCTGCCCGCGCTCGACGAGCGGGACGTCTGACCGGCCAACGGCGGCGACAGGATCATTGCGGCTTGTGCTCCGGCGCTTCAATCACCGCTCGGACCCTGTGGAGCAGCCCGTCCCGGCAGAGGGGAATCGCCGACGCATCCACTTCGACCCCGTCGAGCTGTGCCTCAAGATGTCCGCCGATCGCGCTGTGGGGGTTCTCGACCACGATCTCGTATTGCGTTCGGCCGAAGCGCCAGCGCACGACGAACCGGGGCCACGAGCTGGGGATGCAAGGGGCGATAGCGAAGTGATCCCCGCGACGGGTGAGACCCAGGATCGACTCGAGGCCGCACCGGTACATCCAAGCCGCCGAGCCCGTGTACCAGGTCCAGCCACCTCGCCCCAGGTGCGCCGGATGAGCGTAGACATCAGCCGCGACCACATAGGGCTCGACGCGGTAACGCGCTACATCCCCCGGAGTGCGCGTGTGGTTGATCGGGTTGAGCATGTGGAACAGCTCCACGGCCTCGTCACCACCACCGAGCTTGGCGATTGCCATCACCGTCCAGAGCGCCGCGTGGGTGTACTGGCCGCCGTTCTCGCGAACACCCGGGATGTAACCCTTGATGTAGCCAGGATCGAGTGCCGAAGTGTCGAAGGGCGGGGCCAGCAACTGAATCAGTCCGGCCGAGCGACGAACGAGCAACGTGCGCACGGAATCCATGGCCCGTTCGGCGCGTTGGGCGGTTGCAGCACCCGACAGGACGGCCCAACTCTGCGAAATCGAATCGACGCGACATTCCGAGGCCTGCGCAGAACCGAGCGGCGTGCCATCGTCAAAGTAGGCGCGGCGGTACCAGTCCCCATCCCAGGCCTGATCCAACATCGTGGCCAAGCGATCGCCTTCGCCCTTCCAACGCATGGCACGCGCCTCGTCCCCGCGCGCGGAAACGATCCGGGCGAAGTCCCGCAGAGTCATGAACAGGAACCAACCCAACCAGACGCTCTCGCCACGACCCTGATCACCGACTCGGTTCATGCCGTCGTTCCAGTCGCACGAACCGATCAGCGGCAAACCGTGTGCACCCACCGGTAAAGAGCGCTCAATCGCACGGATGCAGTGCTCGAAGAGGGTGCCCACCTCGCCTGCCACCGCGGGCGAGCCATAGGCATCCAACTGGCCTGGCGCCAGCGCTGGTGCGGTCAAGAACTGCACCGTTTCATCGAGAATGCTGGAATCACCTGTGGTTTCGATGTAGCGGCAGGCGACGAATGGGAGCCACAGCAGATCGTCAGAGCACCGCGTGCGTACGCCGCGGCCCGTATGGTCGTGCCACCAGTGCTGCACATCGCCCTCGATGAACTGGCGGGAGGCGCAGCGCAGAAGATGTTCGCGGTAGAGATCCGGGCGCGCCAGACCGAGGGCCATCACATCCTGCAACTGGTCCCGGAAACCATAGGCACCGCCCGGCTGCCAGAAGCCTGTACGACCCCAGAGTCTCGAACTCACGGTCTGGTAGAGCAGGAAGCGGTTCATGATCAGATCGAAGGAATCGTCGGGCGTCTCCACCTGGACGGTGCCCAGCAGCTCGTCCCAGCGCTCTTCGACCTCGGCTTGCGCGGCGCGTGCAGCCGCAACGTTTCCAAAGCTGGCCACGAGTTCGCGGGCCTGGGCGAGATCTTGGCCCTGACCAAGGAGCAGCACGAACTCGCGCGTGGCTCCGGGCTTGAGGTCGAGGCACACCTGCAGTGCTGCACAGGGGTCCAGGCCGGCTCCAAAGTTGCCCGACAACGAATCCCGAGCAAGCGCCCCAGGCCGTCGCAACGAGCCGTTGCGCCCCAGAAACTCGCGTCGATCGCCGGTCGCAGACTCGGGCAGCACGCTGGAGTGCGCAAAGGCCACGCGACCCGCAAAATCCGCGTTGTATGGATTGCGGGCGAGCACGGCGCCGCTCTCAGGGTGCTGTTCCGTGATGACAAAGAACTGTTCCCCCGCGCGGGGCGGACATAGAGCCCATTCGTTGTAGGCGAAGACCGCAATGCGGCGATTCCGCCGGCCGTGGTTGGTCAGCACGACCCGGGTGAACTTGACCGGCTGATCGGCGTGGACAAAGATCGTGACCTGGCAGGTGATGCCGTGCTCACAATGGGCAAACCGCGTAACGCCAGCCGCGTGGTGCGTGACCCAGCGACCGCTGCCGGGTAGTCGCGGCAAAGGCCCGGGCGTGGCGCCCCACACATGGCGACCGTCTTCGTCCCGCAGGTACAAAGCCTCACCACTCCATTCGCCGATCGGATCGTTGCCAAATGGCGTCAGACGGTTTTCCCGACTGTTGACGGCCCAGGTCCAAGCTGCGCCAGTCGCGCCGACGACAGTCCCGAACTGCTCGTTGGCGATCACATTGACCCAGGGCAAAGGAGTGTCCGCACCTTCCTCGAGGACGATCGCATACTCGCGACCCCCGGCCGTGAAACCGCCCAGCCCATTGGCGAGCATCAGCTCTGGCACCGGGACCTCCTTGTCCTGATTCGGATCGGTCGAAGCGCGCGGGACCTCGGCATCGGCCCAGTACGGCTCGGAGTCGAAGCGATTCAATTGTTGTTCGAGGTCGCCAGACTCTCCGCCCAACACCGCGCGGGCGGCCGCCAGCAGCAAAATGCGTTCGGCTCCGGTCATTTGGTCGCCGCGCAGCAGGAATACACCCCCAGGGCGCTGCCGCCAGGCTGCCCAGGGGCCTTTCTCAAGCGTTCCGGCGAGCCGCTCTTGGACCTCGTCCAAATAGTCGTGCGGGTTCTCGTTGAGAATCACAAGATCCGCCAGGAGCCCCTTGAGGCGCCAGTATTCTTGCGCCTTGAGCACTTCGCGCACCACGTCCTCGTCCGCACTGCCCACGACCCTGACAATCAGAATCGGCAGATCTCCGGAAACGCCGTGAGTCCACAGTCCGGACTGTCCGAGTGTGTTCTGCGCCAGGAACTGTGGAGATGCGCGCAGGCTGGTGTCGCTCCACAGCACCCGCGATGCCAATCGCTCGTAGAGCTGCGCTTCTTCGCCTGTGATCCCCAGATGGCGGAGCCGCATCGGCGTCTGCGTGCGAGCCAAGGCGAGGGTGCGAGCCGCGGAGCTGGAGTCGTCGTAGCGCGCCGCAAGCACGAGCGCCGCTTCCCGGCTTGATGCAACACCGGTCGCGAAAGCGAGTCGCACCCTGCCGCCCGGCGCGATGCGCACGCGTCGCCGCAAGCTAAGCACAGGGTCGAGTACCGCTCCAGTGGTCCCCGAGAGCGCGCGCCCGTCGAGGGCAATGGGGTTTTCGGCCGTGCGGCCCCGGCCAAAAAGCAGCATTCGATCGGTTTCCCATTCGATGGCTCCGTGCACACCGGACTCCGAGCTCAACACATGCACCGCCCAAGGCGTCTCATCGTCGGGTCCGCGCGGACGGCGTCCACATAGCAGCGCCGAGGCCTCGGCTCGGTATTCGGTCTCGAGGAACAGCTTGTGGAAGGCCGGATGCGCAAGATCGTCGCCCGGCGGCGCAAGGACGATTTCGACCACGCTCGTGACCTCGATCTCGCGCAAAACCGCCGAATGATTGACGAGCGACAGAAGCCGCACCTCCACGTCGTCCTCGGGCGAGACTGCAATTTCGAGACGGGTCTCGATCCCATCGTCGCGGCCCACGAAGACGGCTTCGTCGGCGTCGAAGGTCACCGCGTAGTATTCGGGTTCGCGACACAGCGGCTGATAGGTCGCCGACCAAGAACGCCCGCTGCGGACATCGCGCAGATAGATGAACTGGCCGCCCGCGTCTTGCGTGGGATCGGCGCGCTGCCGCGTTACCGAGTACGAACGCCACGAGCTGTGGCCGCCTCCGGCATTCGTCACAACCGTGGTGTACTGCCCGTTGGAGAGGAAGTGGGCACTAGGACGGCGTGTGTGGGGCGAGCGGTACCGGCGTGGTGAAACGACGAGCGCCGTCGGATGGTTCCGCAGCGGCTCGTCGGGTCGCGCGCGAATGACGGGCACGAAGCGCGGCACACGCTCGTGAAGCAGCGGCTCGGTTGCTTGGATGCGTGGATCCGAGTGGAACCGTCGTGTCATGGGCGCGCCGAGGCAAGCGTTGGCGAGCGCAACGAGACTCATGCCCTGGTGGTGTGCAAACCAGGCCTTCACGACGCTGACGCGGGCTGCCACGGCGTCGGCGGCGCCTTCTTGGGTCACAGAAGTTCGCGGCGTGTAGTCCAGGGCCTCGACGAATCCGAATCGCTGCTGGGCTCCCTCCCGAACGAGGTGCCGGAAGTTCGCCGCAGCGGCCTCGGGATGGACAAGTGCGGCCAGCGCCGTGGCATAGGGTGCAACGACCAAATCCTCGGTGAGTCCGCGCTTCATCCCGAGCCCGGGCACCCCGAAGGCCTTGTAGCTGTAGTCTCCGTTCGGCCCCAGCACCGCGTATGCAGACTCGGAAATGCCCCAAGGCACTCGATGTTGCTTGCCATAGCGGATTTGAGCGCGCAGCGCATTGTGGCAAGCGTTCTGGAGCAGAGTCTCGGGCAGATTGCGCAACATCAGCAGCGGCATCAGGTACTCGAACATCGAGCCACTCCACGACACCAACGTCGTGTAACCCTCGGCATTGACGAGCGCGTGGGAGAGCCTAAACCAGTGCTCCTGCGGCACCTCGCCACTGGCGATGGCCAAGAAGCTCGCAAGACGGGCCTCCGAAGCCAGTAGATCGTAATGCGAGGCATCGACCGCGCCGGGCCCCTCGGCATTCGCGAGGTGGTAGCCTGTCGCAAAGAGGCAGCGCTGTTTGTCGAGCAGGAACTTCCAGCGCATGCCGTCGGCCAAAATCTCACTGCGTCGCCCAAGCTCGCGCAGGTGTTCGCGCAGCGCTGCTGGCCGCTCCGTGTTACCGGGCAGCTCATGAACTGCCGTCAGCAGCATCCGACCCCAATCCGCAACCTCGTCGGCCGCGGGTCCCGGGAGCGCGTCCCGGGCCACGGCCGCTAGCGAAGCCTTCAGCGCCTCGAGGTGCTTTTGCGCGGCTGCACCACGTGGACGCTCGGGCGCCTCGGGACCTAGGGTCGAGGTGAGCGCCTCGGACACGGTCAGGATGGCAGAGCCACTCGCGCGGAGCGACGCGTCTGCATCCTGGCGGCCAAGGAGGCTCGTGGTGGCCTCACACAGCACACCCGCGGTGTCCAGAGCGCCTTCGCAGCAGCGCAGTTCATCATCGTCGCCCGCCGCAATCTCGCGCAAACCTGCGGCGAGTGTCATCAGGGCCGCTGCCAGGTTGCCGCTGTCGACCGTCGACACGTACAGCGGCGCGAGTGGCGCCAGGCTCTGGGTGTCATACCAGTTGAGCAAGTGCCCTTCGTGCCGTTCGAGCACCTCGACGGTGCCCAGGGTGTTGTCGACGAGTTCCGCGAGTCGCCGCGCGCCAAGGAATCCATAGTCGTAGGCAGCGAGCGTCGAAAGAAGCCCCATGCCGATATTGGTTGGTGAAGTGCGGTGCGCAACGCGCAAGTCGGGCGCTTCCTGCACGTTGTCGGGCGGCAGCCAGTGCTCCTGCGCCGTCACGTGGGTCTCGAAGTAGTGCCACGTGCGTCGGGCAATGCGCCGCATCTGCTGCATATCCGAGGCGCTGAGCAGTAAGCGCTCAGGGACGACGGGCTGGCTCAACCACCAGGCGATCAGGGGTGAAGCGAGCCAGGCGCCGACGAACGGTATGGATAACGGCAGGCTGCGCGAAAACTCGGAGCCGCCCAGGAGAAGCTGGTATGCGATGGCCAGTAAACCCACGAGTGGGCCGGCCCACATGACGGCCAAGAACACGCCCAGTCCACGACGCACTTGCACGTCGCTCGCGCGGACTGCGCTCACCGCAGCCGTTTCCCATTCCAACAATCGCCGATGGGTGATCCCCATGCGGACGAGGGTCAGCACGATGGCATGCACCATCGCCAGCGCGTGGTAAGCGAGCAACGTGCACTGCAACAGCACATGTGCGCCCGCGGTCCGCAGTTCCGACCAGATGTCGTCCAGAAAGACCCGCAGCGGTTGCTGCGGCCTGGGGCCACCCGCTAGCTGGAAAATCGGCGGAAGCAGCGGGAAGCCGACCACTGCCAGCACAAACAGCGTCCAACCGACCGTGGAGCCCGGCAACACGGTCCAAGAGAGCACCAACAGGGCCAGCAGTGCGGGAGCGACCAAACTGCGCCGAAGGTTGTCAAGAACCTTCCAGCGGCTGATCCAGGGTAGTTGGCTGCGTATGAAACCCGCAGGTGTTGCCTTCCATGGCAACATCGCCATCAGGATCTGCCAATCACCTCGCACCCAGCGATGCTGACGGCGCGCGTGGGCGACCACGCTGGATGGGAAATCGTCGACGAACTCGACGTCGGAGACGAGTGCGCAGCGCGCGAACAGGCCCTCGTACAAGTCGTGCGAGAGCATGCTGTTCTCGCCAACGCGTCCAGCCAGTGCGGCCGTGAACGCATCGACGTCGTAGAGCCCCTTACCGCTGAAGCTGCCCTCTGCGAACAGGTCCTGGTAGGTGTCGGAAACCGCCGTGCTGTAGGGATCGATGCCGGTGTGTCCCGAGTAGACGCGGGCAAAAAGGGAGCCTGCAGCGCTGGACATCGTGACGCTGATACGCGGCTGGAGGATGCCATAGCCCTCGACGACGCGCTGCTGCTGCGCATCGAAGCGGGGCTGGTTCAGAGGGTGCTCGATGACCCCGATCAGCTCACGTGCAGCGTCGCGCGGCAGTCGCGTGTCGCTGTCGAGGGTGATGCAGTAGCGAATGCGGGGGAGGAGCGACACGTCGCCCACGCACATCTCGAAGCCCGTGTCCAATGCTCCACGCAAGAGGCGGTTGAACTCCTCGATCTTGCCGCGCTTTCGCTCCCAGCCCATCCACACCCCTTCGCTTTCGTTCCACTGGCGACTGCGATGGAACAGCAAGAACCGGTTGGCAGTGCCAACCGCGTAGCGCGCATTGAGCGCTTCGATCCCGGCGATCGCGTGCGCCAGAACGGCGTCCTCGCCGGTCACCGTTTGCTGCGCAGCGTCGGGGAAGTCCGTCAGCAGCGCGAAGTGCACGTGAGCGTCCATGTTGCCCAGCGCGTGCACTTCGAGGTGATCGACCAGTCGTTGAGCGCCGTCCTTCGACGTCAAAAGGGTGGGCACGATGACCATGGTGGACGCGGTCACCGGCACACCTTGGCGGAGGTCCATCCGGGGCAGCGGAACAGGCTTCTTCAGTCGATGTACGACTCGATGAATGATCGCAACAGCCAAGTCGCTGGCGGGCACCAACGCGAGCAGCGCGACCAGGAGGGCCATGCCAAGCGAGATCCGACCGTTTCCGGCGATCAGCAGCGCAGCGCAGATGCCTACGCCGGTCAGCAATCCGATGGAGCCCAGATACAGCACCGTCGCACGGCGAAGCGCCCAACGCGCGCTACGGGTCCCTAGCGGAAGCAAGCTGGCGACGTCGTACTCCAGCGTGCGTCGCCCCGGACCGATCAGGTGATACCCGACATGCGCCGAGCGTGCCCCCACCCCGAGCGACTCGGCTGCCAGCCTGGCGCTTTCCACCACGCGCAGCGCGACTTTCACCTGAGCATCCCCGGTGGAGTCCGCCATCTCTTCGACGGCGTGGCGGTACCGGTCGCGGCTGGCGAACGTCATCCGACCGTACACACCTGCCGGATCGCGCTTCAGGATCCCTTCGACCAGGCTGGCGACCTCGACGTGCTCCTTCCAGTCGAGCGTGCTGCATAGGCGCAAGCTCGTGATCGAGTTGCCCATTGACACATTGCTCATTGCCGTCCGCTGGTGCCCGGCTCGCACGGACTCCTCGACGGTCGTGCCCGCACCGGCCAGCCGCTCTTCGAGCTGCTTGCGCAAGTCGACAGCCCCGGCACCGTATTCGCGCATGCGCAGCAGCAACTGAGCGACGAAGGCAACGTGAATCGTCGCCGGCAGGGGCGGCAGATTGTCGCGAGCCGCCTCGAAGCTGGCGAAGTGGGTATCGGCCTCGCGCCTGCGCGCCCGATTTTCGCTCAGCTCCTGCGCCAACCGGCGCAGGTGTTCGACCAGAGCCAGTTTGAGCATGCTGGGCCAGGCCCACAGCTCGCCAATGCTCAAAGGGGCGACGGTCTGGAAGGCGTAGACAAAACGCTCGAGGCGATGGGCGTCGAGACGTGCATCGCTATAGCGCAGCAGTTCGACCGCCATCGCGTAGACGCGGGCCGTGCCGGCCAGCTCGCCGGTGGCGACCTTGGGCAACTTTCTATAGTAGGCCGTCGGCAAGTACCTCCGGATCTCGCGGAGCTCGCCTTCCACGAGGTGGAAGTTGTCGAGCAGCCATTCCTTCGCCGGCGAGATTGAATCTCCGCGACGCGCATCTGCGGCGAACGTGTGATAAGCCTGCCTCAAGATGCGCTGGTCGTCGGAGAGGCGACGCAGCAGCCGCAGGGATTGGCGTTTGGGGTGGCGCGACAGAGTCAAGCGCGCGGCCAGCACGCGGGCACGCTCTTCCAGCCGTTCGACCCCTAACAACTCGCCCTGGAGCGGCTGGAAATCGAGCCCGATCGGACGACGGGACAAGATCCCGGAAGTGGATGCGCCGGGCGCGGAAATGGTGCCAGGGTTCTTCAAGAGCGCTTCTGCCAAGTAGGGCAGTGGGAGTTCACCGCGTCCTCGAGGATGCCCTCTGCTAGTCCAACGCTCCCCCCGGGTATCGCGTGTCTGCGTGAAGTTCGTCAGTTTCACTGGGCTCCCCCCAACCAACCGTGAAGAAGGAGGCGGATGTCCGTTGTCGATCCGGGCTAACCGATTGAGGCACGCTGCGTCCAGGATCGGGCGAACGGGTGGCCGACGTGGGCGCAAGCTCCGACGTATCCCCCGCGTTCGTCAACGGGTTGGGTCCGTGGGAGGCCGCCTGGTTGCTGATTGCCCTCGCCCCCAGGTTGCGGGGTTGTGTGGGCGCGTCGTGCTCTGCCCAGGGGCTATGGTTCGAACCGCAGCCCCCTGTGCCTGTCGCCTGTGCCTGTCATCTGTCCCGTATCCCCTTTCCCGTATCCCCTGCCGCGCTGGCGCAAGTCGCGCCACCTAAGCCTTAGTCAGTAGCGGGGAGGCCGCTGCTGGGTCGATTCAATCCCGCGCAAGTTCGTCGCGCAGTCGATGCATTTCGATCTGCTCCTCATCGGTGAGGCGCGGAAACTCAAGATTCAGGGACTCGATCGTCGCGCGCACGATCCCGGCCACGACCATGCGCATGTAGGACTTGGAATCCGCCGGAATTGCGTACCAGGGCGCCCACGGACGCGAGGTGTGGCTCAGGGCGTCCTGGTAGGCCTCCATGTAGTCGTCCCAACGCGCGCGTTTGTGCACGTCGTGGGAGCTGAACTTCCAGTTTTTCTCGGGATCCTTGATGCGCTCGACGAATCGCTCCCGCTGCTCGTCCTTGGACACGTTGAGAAAAAACTTCAAGACCACCGTGCCGTTGCGGGCGAGGTGATGTTCGAAGTTTCGGATCGACTCGTAGCGTTCCCGCCAGAGGTCTTTGGTGGGCTCTGGATGGGGCAAGCGTTGGTGCTGGAGCAACTCCGGGTGCACACGCACGATCAGGACCTCTTCGTAGTGGCTGCGGTTGAAGATGCCGATGCGCCCGCGATCCGGCAGGCGGCTCGAGATGCGCCACAGAAAGTCGTGATCGAGCGCTTCCTTGCTGGGCTCCTTGAAGGAGTGAACCGCGCACCACGCGGGGTTCAACCCGGAGGTGACCGCGCGGATCGTGCCGTCCTTGCCGGCCGCGTCCATGGCCTGGAAGAGCAGCAGCACAGCGTGCTTGTCCTCAGCGTACATGGCCTCCTGCATCGCGGCGACCTGGGCCACGTCAATGGCCAAGCGCGCTCGGCGCTCGGCCTTCTTGGGTGCATCCTCGGGTCTTTGGGTCGGCGCCTTGGCAAGATTGAAGCTGCCATCGAAGGGCACCAAGTACGGGCAGTCGACGAAGTGGGGCTTGGGCTCGCGCATGGGCCCAAGGATAGGGGCGGGTCCGAGCTGAAGCGGGTCCTATGCGATGGGAATAGCGCCAAGCATCCCTGTGCGGCCCGAATCGGGCGTCGTGCGGACCGCCCTGGCGGGCCGCGCGGCCCCGGAGCGCGGGCCGAGCGGAAGACAGCGCGGCATTGGGCACGGGGACCCACCTCAAGTCGTTGGCCAAGCGTCCCCGCTTACCCTGCTCAGCGCACTCCCACCCATGCCTGCCGTGATCGCGGCTGCATGGCGGGCACTGGGCCTCGATCGATGCCTCCGCCAGCCAAGCCGCCAACCACGGCGGAGTCACGTTCAACGCATGGCTCCGCCTGCCCTGCCGTCATCCCAGACGTGCTTGCCCCACTCCTGCAGAAAGTACGGGTACCCGGAGGTCTCTCGGACGATCCTATCCAGCGCGGGGCTCGATCTCAACGTGCGCTGCGGCGGCGGGGATGGAGATGACTTCGCATGCAGCAACCGTGTCGAGCGGGCCAATAGGAGGAAAGTCGAAGCGCCTTTCCGTGTACGACTTAGCCCGGGTTATTCATCAGGTTTTCGAGCAGACGAGCCCAAGTCGTCGCCTGGTGGTGCTTTGCGGCCGCGCGATCCACAGTCGACCTTGAACAGGTCAACGAGGACGCCCGTGGTCGTAAAGTGCCGCCAGAGGGCGAAAGACGGCCGAAGGCCGCCGGTTGGGCCGTCCGATCGCAAACCTGGTGAATAACCCGGACTAGGCTTTTGGCGGATCGCCCAGCCCGCACACGCTCGGTGGCGATGCGCACGGCCTCACGAAGCTGATCGCGGCCCGCAAGGGCGATAAACTCGATAATCTCCGTACAACTGCGAGCGGGCCCATTCGGATCGAGATGCCGGCGGCGCTTGCGGGGACCGGCGCGCATGGGGTCCGCGCACGGGTCGCGGGGGTGCGCTGGATTACGGCGCGCGGTGGGCGCGGATGGCCAGCGGGAAGCGCACGCGCCGGATGTGATCGTCGGGCCAGAGGTCGGCCAAGGCGGGTCGCAGCATGGCCAGCGCGTCGCCACCGGTTGCGGCGTCGTGGCGGCGCACGGCGCTCCAGGTGGCGATGTAGGCGATCAGGGCGTTACGGTCCCAGTCGGCGGTCATTTCGGCGGCGGGTGGCTCGAGCGTCTCGAACGGGAACGGGATGTCGCTGTAGCCGCGCTCGATGTGGCGCCGCTGGGGTGGCCAATAAGGACCGATCGAACCCGTGTAGAGGTTGCGGACCGCGCGGTCTAGCGGGCCGCCGTCGTCCACGTCGAGCAGTTCGTAGCAGCAGGCGAGCAGCACTCCGCCCGGTCGCAACACCCGGCGGACCTCCGCGAAAAACGCCGCGAAGTCGAACCAGTGCAGCGCCTGCGCGACAACGATCGCATCCACACTGCGATCCTCGAGCGCAGTCGCTTCCGCACGCTCTATTCGGTAGCACACGCCGTCGTGGACCGGCGCGTGGGAGATTTGCGCCGCGCTGGCGTCCGTTGCAATCACCTCCCCGAAGCAGCGCGCAAGCGCAACCGCCGCCTGGCCGTTGCCCGTGGCCGCATCCCAGCAGCGCTCCGTGCCGGGGGCCCGCGCCGCGAGCCAAGCCCACAGCTCGTCCGGGTAACGCGGACGGTGCGCCGCATAGTCACCGGCGTGCGCAGAGAAATGGTCTTGGAAGTTACCTTCGGGCACGGTGTGGTGGCGGCGGGGCTTCGACTGCGGCGCGAGCTTGAGTCTATGGCATCCAGCGCATTTGCCCCCGGTGTCCGGGTAGTTGCCGCCTGATTCGATGGGCGACGGGTGGAGCGCGTGGTGCAAACGATCCCTCTTCGCAGCGCCGATGTGCTCCGTTGCGAGGCGGCTACCGACGCAGCAACAACGTTTCGATGCGCAGCGAGCCCTGAGCGCTGGGAGTGGTATCCGTGGCCAGCGCCCGAGCGGGACAGTTCCACGGCGCCCGCCTCGCTTGGAACTCGGACGGCACTCTCAACGCCGAGCTCCGCGGCGAATACTTGGACGGCGTCAAAATCTATTGAACGGGTTCGCGCCAGCGCACGTGCTGTCAGCATGCGCTGGCGCGAGTGTTCCGCGGGGCGATCAGGGCCGCACGCGGTCGTTCAATGGAACTCGACCAACAGGGCGTTGCTGATCTGGAACCCGTTCGGTTGGCTGGCGTCGAGCACCACGGCCTGGAGGTTCAGAATCACCCAGTCGCCGCATCCCGTGACGGTCTGCGCGATCTGGCCGGCACTGTTCGTCTTAGACACGCCCGGCCACACCCTCACGGGATCGGGCACGATCACTCCGCCCAGGATCGGCCAAAATCCGGCCCAGGAGGGAGCCGCCGGTGGGGCCTTGCGCTCAGCCGGCGGCGTCTAGGTCGGGGTCGCCGGTGGCCCGCGAGGGTTCGGCGAAGAGGCGGGATGAGCCGCGGTGGCTCTTTTTGGCGCGGCCCTTGCCCTGCTCGGCGGCGCGGCGCGAAAGGTCGCGGAAACGCGGCAGCAGGTCGTGGCGTCCCGCTTCGACCAGCGCCTCTTCGACGAGCTTCGCGTTTGCCGGGTCCTTCCAACGCACCAGCGCCTTTTGAATACGGCGCTCACGCCCGCCCTTGGGCACGTGCACGGCTTCCTTCGTCAGCGGGTCGATGCCGGTCGCCCACTGCACACACGCGCGTGTCATCGGCAGGGGGATGAACTCCTGGGCCTGCTCGGGGCTGTAGTTGCGCTCGAGCAGCTTCTCGAAGAGGCGCACGGATGCCGCCAAGTCCGTGCCCGGGTGCCCCACGATGAAGTAGTTGGCAAGGTACTGGTCCTTGCCCTGGCGCTCGCAGGCCTCCTGGTACTCGGTCTCGAACTCCTCGTACTTCTCGAAGACCGGCTTGTTCATCAAGCGCAGCACTTCGGGGTCCGCGTGCTCCGGCGCCAACTTGAGCCGTCCGGGCACGTGACTTTCGACCAACGTGTCGTGCAGTGGCAGGGTCTCGCCCTTCTTGTTGCGCAGCATGTCGTAGCGCACACCGCTCGACACAAACGCGTGTTTCACCTTGGGTGCGCGCGCGACGAGACCGAGGAGCCGCCGATACCCCTCGCTGGCCTTGTCGAGGCGCAACGCGGGACACGGATCGGGCGTCAAACAATCGCGATCAAGGCAGCCCTTGCCAGCCTCGAGTAGCTTGCATCCAAGGCCCCACATGTTTGCGGTCGGCCCACCCACATCGGTGATCGTGCCGCGGAAGTCGAAGCGGTCCGCAAGGCTCGCCGCCTCCTTCAAAATCGACGTTTCGCTGCGGCTTTGGATTGCGCGGCCCTGGTGGAACGTGATCGAGCAGAAGGAGCAATCCGCAAAACAACCGCGGTGGGTGTTGATCGAGAACTTGACGGGCTCGAGCGCCGGCACACCGCCCGCCCCGTCGTGGTCGGGGTGCCACGCGCGCTGGAACGGCAAGTCGTAGTAGCTGTCGACTTCGTCGCCACTCGCGGGCACGAGCGGCGGGCGCTGCAACACGACGCGGTTGCCATGGCGCTGCGCGAGCACTTTTGCACCCGGATGGTTTTCCTCGCGCACGGCCTCGAACAGCGGCACGAGCTGGGTCCAGTCCGCGGAAATTTCCTCGTAGGACGGCACCCAGCGCACATCGGCGGGGACATCCACCTCCCCCACGATCTCGCACGTCTGGTCGATGCCGTGCAAAGATTCGCCACGCTCCAAACGCCGCGCGACCTCGAGGGCGGTGCGCTCCCCCATGCCCCACACCAGCAAGTCGGCTTTGGCGTCGACCAGGATCGAACGGCGCAGCTTCTCGTCCCAATAGTCGTAATACGCGAGCCGGCGCGGCCCCGCTTCCATGCCGCCGATGACCACGGGCACACCGGGGAAGTGGTGGCGCGCGAGCGCGGTGTATCCGATCGTCGCGCGGTTCGGGCGCCCGGGCCGGCCACCGGGGCGGTAGACGTCCGTCCGGCGACGTCTTTTGGCGGCGGTGTAGTTCGTCACCATCGAATCGATGGTGCCCGCCGTGACACCGACGAAGAGCCGCGGCGCGGGCAAGCGCAGCCAACCGGAGTCGTCGACGGTGACACCGTCTTGCGCGAGCTCGGGACAGTCGAGCATGCCGACCCGGTAACCCTTCGATTCCAGGAAGCGGCCGATCGCGGCGGCGCCGAAGGAGGAGTGGTCGACGTACGCGTCCCCCGACACGATCACGATGTCGAGCGCATCCCAACCGCGCGCGGCCATGTCCGCGCGGGTGCGCGGAAGGAAATGGGCGCGGTCCGCGGGCGGCGGGGCGGACGGTCGGCTGTCGTTGGTTTTCATGGGTTGGCCCGCACCCATTCCGCGCGAGCGAACGCGGATCCTAACAGCCGACGGGGGTCGCGACGGCGAACCCCGCGAACACCCCGGGGGGCGCCGACCGACCGGGAGGTGGCTAAACTCTTCACGTGCACGGTTCTTTCCCGGCCCAGGGCAAATACCCGGCGTTCCATTGGAGCGCGGGGGCGATTGCCACGCTGGCGAGCCTCGCCTTCTACGCCCTCACGCCGCTCGGCCGCACCTTCGGCGATGGACTCGACCTCGGATTGGCCATTGCGGACGGTTCCGGCTCCCACCACGCCCTTTTCACGGTGCTTGGGCGCGGTTTGTGCGCGCTGGGGCTCGATGGTGGGAGCGCCGCGCGACTGCTGTCCGCACTGGGCATGGCGCTCGCAGTCGGCGTGGTTGCGGGAGCGTGGGGCCAGCGAACAGCGCTGCTCGCCGCCACGTCGCCGGTCCTGTGGTTTTTCGGGACGACGGCCGAAGTCCACGGCCTGCACGCATTTGGAGCCGTCGCCATCACCGCCGCGGCGTTTGCGTCGCGCGGGCTGCGCCCCTGGCCGCGGGTCGGGCTCGTCGTCGTATTTTCGGCACTGCTTCCGCTTTTCCACCCGGTCCTCGTCGGGCTGGCGCCGCTCGTGTGGATTGCCGCGCTGCCAAGCGGCCGATGGCGCAGCGCACTCACGTGGCTGCTGCTGCTTTTGGGTCCCGCACTGGCGGTGTTTCTCGCGCCGGTTTCCCAGCACCTTGGGTGGGTCGCGTATCTGGACACCACGACCAACATCGGAGACCTGGGCAAAGCGCTGCCCGCGCGGGTGCGGGAGTTTGGCGCCCCCGCCGCGGCCGACTACTTCGACTTCGCGTGGGAGGAAATCGCGCAGCCGTTCGGAGTTCTTGCGTTGCTGGGTGCCATCGGAATCGCCGTGGGGCTCGTGCGGCGCCATCCAGACGCGCTGGTTTGGATCGCCGTTCTGACCGCGAATGCGATGGCGTTCGCGATCATTGGAATGCGCGAGTTGGGCGGCTATCCCATCGGTTTGCTCGCGATTTTTGCACCCGCAGCGGCGGCATTGCTCGGGTGGATGCGCGCGGGCCTGGGACGTCGAGCGGACGCGTTGCTCGCGGTTCTGGTCGTCGCGCAGGTCGCGCTCGCGCTCGATCATCGCCAGCGCTACACCGCGGAAGGCGACGACCGCGCGTTCGCGCTCGAAATTGCAGCGGCACTCGAGCGCCACCCGGCACCGAGTGCGGCGCCGTGGTTGCTGGCCGTGCGCAACTCCCGCTGGCGTCAGGTCGCGCTCCTCGATGGACCGCCCGGCGTCGACGTACGGTTTGCTCTCGACCCCGTGCCTAAACGCATGCGCGCGGCAACGGCGCGGCGCATGGCGCTGGAAGCGGCAGCTTTTGCCGCCGCGGGTGCGCGAGTGTTGCTCGACCCAGCAATCCTCGGCGACGGGCCTGGCCTAACGGGCGTGAGGGAGCTGCGCGTTGAACTGGAAACGCGCTTTGACTTCGTTTCCCTGGGTGGCGGAGTCATCGAGCTGCGGCCCAAGGGTCAAACCGCCACGAAGTGAGCGTGCCCGGCCAGCGCAGTCAGCGCAGCTCAAGCAGCGCGGACGCCAGGCGCTGCACCTGCCCAAGGTCGTTGTGCGCGGCGCACGCGATCCGCAGAATCCGTTTGCCCGGCTCAGGCCACGGCATCACAGGCACTTCAAAACCACGCTGGAACAGGGCATCGTGCACGGGATCAAAAGCGCCCTTCGTCGGTGCCCCGGAGAAGGGCGTTGGCAACGGAATGGAAGCAAGCGTTCCGAGCATGCCGTCGGGAGCAGGCGCTGGCACACCGAGCGTCTTGCACAGGCGGTCGCGGCCCGCGAGCGCAAGTGTGTGGTTGCGCTCCATCAGCGCCGTGATGCCGCCGGGCAATAACCCCGACAGGAACTGTATCGCGGCGGGGATCACGAGCCACGCGCTGGGATCCTGCGTACCGGACCAATCGAACTCCAGGCGGAAGCGCGAGCGATCCGTGCGCGGACTGTTGGCGCCGTGGCTGACCACGAGCGGCCGCAACTCTGCTTGCCGGTCGCGCCGCACATACAAAAACGCCGCGCCCTTGGGCGTGCAGAGCCACTTGTGCGCGTTGGCGGTGTAATAGCTCGCACCCAAAGCCGTCAGATCAAGGGGCAGCATGCCGAGCGCGTGGGCACCGTCGATCAATGTCGGAATGCCGCGGCCCTCGAGAACCGCGCACAAACGCTCGACGGGAAAGATGAGGCCGGTTGGGCTCGTGACGTGGTCGAGCAGTGCGAACTTCGTACGCGGCGTCACGGCTTGTTTCACCGCGTCGAAGGCTTCGTCGGGGGAAGCCAATGGAAATGGCACTTGCGCAATGACCACACGCGCACCAAAACGCGCCGCAACACGCTGCAGAGCGTTCGCGCAGGCGTTGTAGACGTGGTCCGTCGTCAGCAGCTCGTCGCCGCGCTCGAGCACCAGACTTTCAAGGACCGTGTTGACGCCGGTCGTGGCGTTGGGAACAAACGCGATGTCGTCGGGATCCGCGCGGACGAGTTCCCCGAGACATCCACGCGCGTGGTCGAGCAAGGGCTCGAGTTCGCGCTGCATGAAACGCACGGGTTCGCTCTCCAATCGGCGCCGGAACTCGTCCTGCGCGGCGAGAACGGCCCGTGGTGCTGCGCCGTAGGAACCGTGGTTCAAAAATGTGACTGCGGGATCCAAACCCCAGTGCACGCGGAACGGTGACGGCCCCGCGAGGCCGCTTGAATCGAGCTGTGTCACGGGCGCGACTTCTTTTCGATCAGGTCCGCGAGCAAACCCACGGACAACACCTGCACGACGGCGACAAATAGCAGCACCGACTTGTCGCCGAGGTTCGAGTCGATGAACACGTCGTGGACCAGCGAAAGGATCAACACGATGCTCAGCGCGAGGCCGATGGGATAGAAGACCTTGAGCGGATTGAAGTACAGCACCGTGCGCACGATCAGCGCGGTGAACCCGAGCGTGTCGCGGATCGGCTTGATCTTCGAGCGCCCTTCGCGGTGGGCGTAACTGACGTCGATCCAGGCGACCTCGTGCCGGTTGGTCAGCGCGGCCAACGTGATGGTCGTCGTGAAGCTGAAGCCCTCGGGCAAGATCGAGCGGTAGCGCAGCACGAGTTCGCGGCGGAACGCGCGCAGACCCGAGTTGAGGTCGGGAATCGGCTCGCCGGACAGGAACTCCGCGAGCCGCCGCAGCGCCCACTTCGCCGGGCGGCGCTCCAGCGGAATGTGCACGTCGGCGCCACGGCGCGCTCCCACCGCCATCTCCGCGCCCGCATCGATCGCGGCGAGGAGGTCGGGAATGCGATTTTCGGGGTACGTCCCGTCCGCGTCCGTGATCACGACCACACCGTGGCGCGCGGCCGCAAAACCGGTTTTCAGCGCGGCTCCGTAACCGCGGTTGACCCGGTGGCGCACAACGTGCAGCGCGGGGAACTCGCGCTCGAGCGCTTCCAGTACGTCCGCGGTGCCATCCCGCGACCCGTCGTCGACCACGAGGATCTCGACCGGGCGCCCAAGCTTGAGGGCCGCGAGTCGCTCAACGACGCCGCGGATGCCGCGCTCTTCGTTGAACGCGGGGATGACGATCGTGACGCCGCTAACGCTGGGGGCGGACGGAACGTCGGGAAGCGCGGGGGGGCTGGCGGGCGGAATGGCGTCCTCCGAGGGGGGGCGAGGGGGGCTGGCGGGCGGAGAATAGCCGCCGGCGCGGTCGCCGGTCGCGGATTGGCGTCGGCGCGGGCCCGGACGCGGGCAAATCGCGGGTTTTCGGGCCGCTGGTCGGGGTCAGCCGTCGAGGCGCTTGAACGCCTTGCGCGCAATCCCGCCGAGGGCGAGTTGTGCCGCCTCGGCGGCGTTTGCGAAGCGGTGGGCGTTGTCCCCAGCGCGCGTTTCGGCGAGCGCGCAAGGTGCGTCCGCCGCCAATGCGCGGGCGCGGATGCGGTGGTGGGTGATGCCGTGGCGGAGCTGGAAAACAGCCGCGCCCGGGCGCGCGATCAGCCCGGGGACGGGCCATTCGCGGTCGAAGAGGCGACGGGTGCCGGTTCCGACTTCGCGCGTGGGCAGCTCCCACAACCCGCCGAGCCGCCCCTCCCCCGCGCGCCGCACGAGGAGCCAGCGCCCGTCGCGCTCGACAATCGCAAGTTCGAGCTCCACGTCCACCACCGCCGCCCGGCGCTTGGGTCGCGGCAACTCGCACTCGCGGCCCGCGGCCCGCGCCGCGCACAGGTCCTCGACCGGACAGACATCGCAGCGCGGCTGGCGCGGGACACACACCGTCGCACCCAGCTCCATCAGCGCCTGGTTCCACGCGCCCGGGCCATCCGGCGGCGGGCCCGCGGGTGGCAGCAATGCGCGCGCGATCGACCATGTGGCGCGGGTGAGTTCGGGCCCGCCCAGCTCGCCGTCCAACTCAAACCACCGCGCCAGCACCCGCGCGACGTTGCCGTCGACGAGCGACTCGGAGGCGTCGAACGCGATCGAAAGGAGCGCGCCGGCCGTGTAGGGACCGACACCGCGCAGCGCGCGCACTTCGGCGGGCGCGGTGGGCAAAACGCCGCCGTGCTGCTCGACCACCTGCTGCGCGCCCTCGCGCAAGAGCCGCGCACGGCGGTAGTAACCCAGTCCGCTCCAAGCCGCGAGCAAATCCTCATCCGATGCCGCCGCAAGCGCGCGCGGATCGGGGAAGCGCCGCAGGAAGCGTTCGAAGTAACCGAGCGCGGTCGCGACCTGGGTTTGCTGGAGCATCACTTCGGACACCCAGATCGCGTAGGGGTCGCGCGTGCGCCGCCAGGGCAGGTCGCGGGCATGCGCCGCAAACCAGGGCAAGAGCGCGCCCCGCAGGCGCGGGCCCAGCGCCCGGGCGGCCTCAAGGGATCGCGGGGCCGGGTCCGGCGCATCCGCGGGCCCGGGCGCCGCCGAGGGGGCCGACCCGGCGGGTTGGCCGGCGGTCCGGCGGGAGGGCGCGCGTTTCGCCATGCCCCGGGAGCGTAGCGGCCGGGTGGCCCAGGCCGCGAATCCGAGCTTGGCTCTAGCTGGCGCGATCCGCCGCCCGAACGACGGGATATCCCGCAATCGGGTCCCCCCTCAATGACCCCCGATATCGCCCCGCTTGACCTCCGGAGGACCGCGCGTATCCGCCCCCTGCGCGACGCCCTGTTCGTGGCGGGCGGGGCGCTCCTGTGCGGCTGCGTCGCGCTTATCAGCGTGGCGATGCTTGCGCGACGAGCGCTCGTCAGCGAAGTCCACGACGGCCTCGCGCGCGTCGCGACGGCCGCCGCTGGACTGATTGACGGCGACGCACACAGCGCCCTCCTCGCGAGTTCCCAGTGGGGCAGCCCCGAATACGAACGCGCCATCCGCCCCCTGCGCCGACTACATGTCGCGGCGCCGGACATCGCGTACGTGTACACCCTGCGGTTGATCGACGGCTTGCCGCACTTCGTGCTCGACACCGCCAAACCCGGTGATGGCAACCACGACGGCGTCGACGACCACTCCTACCTGATGGACCCCTACGATGAGGCGGACAGCCACATCTACGTGGCCCTCGCGGAGGACCGCACGGTGGTCACCCCCGAGCCCTTCACGGACGCTTGGGGCACATTCATGAGCGCGTATGCGCCGTTTCACGACTCCACCGGGCGCATCGAGGGTGTCGTCGGGATCGACATGGACCTCCACGCCTATCGAGCGCGTTTGGGGGGCGTGCAACGGGCGGCGGCGATCGGCAGCATCGGAGCGCTAACGCTGGCGCTCGTGATCGGATTATTGGTTTGGCGCCAACAACGCGGCGCCCTCCGCTCGACCGAGCAGAGCCGGCAGTTGACCGAGGCGCTCGAGCTGGCGCGCCGGGACGCGCAGTCGGCCAGCGATTCGAAGAGCCAGTTCCTGGCGAACGTCAGCCACGAGCTGCGCACGCCGATGACTGCGATCATCGGCTTCGGCGATCTGTTGCTCGAGCCGGGTCAGGACGATTCCCAGCGCCGCGAGCACGCCGCGACGATCCGTCGCAACGCGTGCCAGTTGCTGGACTTGATCAACGACCTTTTGGACCTTTCGCGGATCGAAGCGCAGACCCTGGAGCTCGATTCGGTCGAGTATTCGCCTGCGCAGCTCATCAAGCAGACCGTCGACGAGTACCAGGCGCGGGCGAGCGCGCGCGGGTTGAAGCTCGGCGTCGCGTGGGATTCACCCCTGCCTGCCGGCCTGAAAGGGGATCCCAAGCGGCTGCGCCAAGTGCTGACAAACTTGGTCGGCAATGCGCTCAAGTTCACGCCGAGTGGATCCGTCACAGTCTGCGTCGCATTCGAGCAGCGGCCTGCGCCGCGGCTGAAAATCGCCGTCCGTGACACAGGGATCGGCATCGCGCCGCCCCACCTGGCGATCATCTTTGAGCCGTTCACACAAGCGGATGGCTCTACGTCGCGGCGTTTCGGCGGAACGGGACTCGGCCTCGCGTTGTGTCGTCGATTGACCGAAGCCATGGGCGGCGGCATCGAGGCCGCGAGCGACGGCGCAGGCGGCTCCACGTTCACGTTTTGGATCGCGGCCGGCTGCACGGGTGAACCGCGGCTGTTCGATCCGGTGGCGCTGTTGCAACACGGCACTGAGCCGCGTCCGTCGCTGCCCGCGGACCGCCGGGCTGATTCCGAGATCCGCCTCGAGGGGCGGGTGCTGCTCGCGGAGGACGGCCGCGACAACCAGATCCTCGTGAAGCGGCTGCTCGGGCGCACGGGCCTTGTCATCGAAACCGCCAACGACGGCATGGAAGCGCTCGAAAAGCTGCAGACGGAGGAAGCCGCTGGACGCCCGTTCGACCTTTTGTTGACGGACATCCAAATGCCGCGCCTCGACGGGCTCGCGCTCACGCGTCGTTTGCGTGCAAGTGGCTCGCGTCTGCCAATCGTGGCGCTCACCGCACACGCGTTGCCGCTGCATCGGGATGAATGCTTGGCCGCAGGTTGCAACGGCTACGCCGCCAAACCGATCAACCCGCGCCAACTGTTGGAAGCCATCGCGGACGCGCTGGACACCGCGCGCCGCGGCCCGGCCTGACTGCGTGCCAGCCGCGCGGCCCGAGGGACAGCCGACCCAGCGCGCGCACCTCGGCATCTCCCGACGCCGCATCCGTGGCGGATGCCGCACGAACGAAGAAGCGTGCTTTGGCAACCCGCCCAGGGTCCAACGCCAGTGTTCCGATCCCGTGCCGGAAACGACTCTCGCCCCCACGCTGAAACACTGTGGGCGAACAAGTGCCTAGTGATCACCACGAACCTCCCGTTTGCGCGCTGGAGCGAGGTCTTTCTCGACGCGACGGCCGCCGCGGCGGTGATCGACCGCGTCGTGCACCACGCGACGATCTTGAAGACGGAGGGCGAGAGCTACCGCCTCCAGGACGCCCGCAGGCGCAAGAAGAGCGCGAGCTGAGACGGCGCGCGG